>CANQDP010000025.1 GCA_947593585.1 uncultured Clostridia bacterium | reverse complement strand
GCGGGCAGGATAATACCAAGCACGCAAAAAAAAATTCAAGATGATTTTTCGAGCGGAAATTTCAAAAAAAATCCAAAATTAACCAAATTTTTTGAAAATTTGCAAAAAAATCACGCAAATTTGCATTTAATTGGGTTGATGAGCGATAAAAATGTGCATAGCAATATCCATCACGCGTTTAATATCATTGAAATAGCTAGCGGGTTTGCAAGCCACATTTTCCTTCACCTTTTCACAGATGGGAGGGACACACCTCCGCACGATAGCCTTAAATATATCAAGCAGGTGAAAAACTTCATCAAGAAATATAAAAATTGCGAAATTGCAAGCCTTGGCGGGCGTGGATATGGAATGGATAGGGAAGGTAATTGGGATAGGACGGAACTTGCTTTCAACTCAATGTTTAACCCTAAAAAAACAATTAAGCCGAGTGAAATTGAAAATTATTTAAAATCTGAGCACGATAGGGGAGAAAACGACCAATTCGTTGCGCCCGTGCATGTTTGCACTGTGGCAGATTCATCACCAAGCAAAAATGACATTTTGTTCTTTTTCAATTCTCGAGAAGATAGGCTTAGGCAAATCACAAAGAGATGCGAGGCTTTGGGCGTGAAAATGATTTCTATGGCACGGGTGGAAACATCTAAAACCGTTGAACTTTATCCTTCGCCATTCGCAAAAAACACTCTCAGTGAATATATTTCAAAACTTGGGCTTAGCCAAATAAAAATTAGCGAAACCACGAAATATGCGCATGTAACATATTATCTAAATGGTGGTAGGGAGCAACCCTTTGAAAATGAGGACCGCATTCATGTTCCAACCAAAAAAGTTGAAGATTTTGCCACCACTCCCAAAATGCGTGCAGGCGAAATTGCCAGCGAGGCGGTCAAGGCGATTGAAAAGGGTTATGACGCAATATTTATAAACTTTTCCAATCCGGATATGATTGGGCACACGGGCCATTATGAGGCTGTGGTTGAAGCACTTGAATTTTTAGATAAATGCGTGAAGAAAGTGGCAGAATTTGCTAGAAAACATGACTATTTCGTGCTCATCACTGCCGACCATGGCAACGCTGAGGAAATGCGCACTGCAGATGGCCAGCCACACATGGCACATACATTAAATCGAGTGTTTTGCGCGGCGCTTGGTCATGAGCAGTATAAAATGGCTAAGTATGGCGAACTGAGCGATGTTGCCCCAACTTTTGCCTATTTGATGGGTTTAAAGCCAAATAGGGCATTTGAAGGGAAAAATTTAATAGTTGGTCAAAATTAATGTATAAATCTTGACAAGTGCAAAATTTTTTGTTAGAATTAAGTCATGATTAAGTCGTGGTATTATCAACTTTTAAATCAAATTCAAGCCATGCCGGGTGCTTGGTTTGTCATCATTTGGATGATGCTTTTGGCAGCCGTGTTTTTATGCGTTATAAAATTCTTTAAAATTTATAATGGTTCGCAAAAAAAGTTTGAAAAGGGTAGTTTGATTTTCCTTGCCATTTTGCTCTTCGCCATTCTCATCTTCATCACCTATGCCAGAAAATAGCAAAAAGGCTTGAAAAATTAGTTTCACTGTTGTATAATATATATTGATTTTTATCATCGGGAGGATTTATGAGTTTTCTATTGAGCGTTCCAACATGGATAAGCAAAAGTTTTCCAATTTTAGAGAGAATTTGTTTGGTTATATTGGCTCTTTTGTGTTTGGTGTTAGTTGTGCTTGTGTTTATGCAAATCACGGGCGGCAGCGAAACAAATAATGTCATCACAGGCAATAAAGATAGTTATTATGCGCAAAACAAAGCCGGCTCTCGTCAAGGCCGCATCACTCGCCTTGTGTATATCGTTTTAGGAGTGATTGCATTGCTTTGCGTTGTGTATTTTATCTTGCTGAAAATTCCAAATATGTTCTAGTGCCGGCAGGCACTTTTTTTATGCGGGTTTTTGAACCACTCATTCCAATTTAATAAAAAATATTTTACATTCTCGTTTCTATTTGCTAAAATAATAGCATGGATATTGTAAAAATCATTAGAGAAAACAAGTTAATTTATTTAACGCTAGAAAAACTCACCAAATCGCTCAATAAATTAACTAAGGTTGATGAAGAAAGTTTAAAAAATCAGATTTTAGAGTTGATTGACGAAGGCTCTCTATTTTTGGATAAGGATAATAAAATTTCCATCTCTGCAGATAGGGGATTTATCAAGGCAAAGTTATCGTTAAATAAAAAGGGTTATGGGTTTGCTTTGGTTGAAGGCCAGCCAGATTTTTTCATTCCCGCCTTTGCAATAAATGGTGCGTTTGATGGTGATGACTGCCTTGTGGAAATCACAAATCTCAAATCTCCAGAAGATATTGAAGCGCGCGTGGTGAAAGTGTTGAAGCGAAACACCACTCATGTGGTTGGCACATACATTGAAGGCAAAAGCAAAAATTTAGTTTATCCGGACGATGTGAGGCTATCGCAAATCCGCATTTTTAAGCCAGATGCGGGCAGGGCAAAAAATAATGATAAAGTTTGGGTTGAACTTTATAATAGTTTTGAAGAAAAAACTTTGCGTGGCAAGGTGGTGGAAGTTCT
>CANQDP010000024.1 GCA_947593585.1 uncultured Clostridia bacterium | reverse complement strand
CCCATTATCGTGATGATATAGCCTTTTTCACGGGCATCGTCTATGCACTTTTGACTATACTCGCTTATTCTTGGATAAACAGAAAGATATTTCTTTATGAAGTTTGCTGCATCCTTTTGCTTGCAACCTAAGTTTTGCGCCAATCCAAATGCGCTGATGCCATAGATAATGCCAAAGTTGACCGTTTTTGCCGTCCTTCGCTCGGCAGTGCTGATTTCTTCAATCGGCTTATTAAAGATTTTGCTCGCGGTGGCAGTGTGAATGTCATGCCCATGCAAATAGTCTGCAATCATGTTTTCATCACCAGAAAAATTTGCCATTAAACGAAGCTCAATTTGATTATAGTCCGCACTTATTAGCGTGCCGTTTGGAAATGATGAAGAGAACATCTTCCTAAGCGCTCTGCCCTCATCGTCTCTTATTGGCAGATTTTGCAAGTTTGGCTCGCGGCTACTAAGCCTTCCCGTTGAAGTGGTGCGCTGCATAAATGTGGTGTGAATTTTGCCGTCTGATGACACATAATTAAGCATGCCGTCTAGATAAGTGCTAATTAATTTGGTGATTTTTCTATATCTAATTATGTAATTTACAATTTCATGCCTATCAACAATTTCGTTTAAAATTTCTATGCCTGTGCCCTTTTTGCCCTTATACTCTATGTTTAATTTATCAAACAAGATTTGTTGCAACTGCTTTGGGCTGTTGATGTTAAATTCCTCACCTGCCAATTCATAGATTTTGGACACTACCGTCTTTAATTCTTCATGATAAGATTTGCTAAGAATTTTGATTTGTTCGGCGTCAATTTTTATGCCCGCCACCTCCATGTCAAACAACACTTGCACAAGTGGCAACTCTATATCGCCATATAATTTTAACTGCGAGTTGTTCACCAACTTGCCGATGTAGGTTTGCTTCATTTTAAATAGAGCCAACGCTTTGGCGTCTGTGGAGATGTTGTTAAGCTTTAGTGCGTCATCCAAACTAATTTCAGCATCCATTTCATTTGCTATGTAAATGGCTATTGACACATCGAAATAATTATTTAGCGAAATGCCATAGTCATGCAAGAAATGCATCAAAGCTTTTGCGTCAAAACAAATTTTTTGTTTTTCTCCCTCAAAAAGAAGTTTTAATTTTGGCAAATTTTTAAAGAAAATTTCCCCGCTAGGATATAACACATATTGAGTGGAATCAGTGGCAAGGCTCAATGTTAAATCGTCATTCGTAATGGCAAAAGATGAAGAAAGGCTGGCTAGCATTTTGTCAAAATCATCTTGTGTGGAAATTTCAACGATAGGAGCAACAATCTTTTCTAGTTTATTCTCGCCACAAGACGGCACGAAAAACTCTTTTTTAGATAATATCGATTTGAAATCTAATTCATATAAAAATTCATAAGCCGCCTCATTAAACGGCAATTTATATTCAAAATCTTCAATTTTATAGCCTAGATTGACATCCAACTTGATTGTGGCAAGAGTTTTGGACAAATATGCCATATCTTTATGTTCTTCAAGTTTTTTGCGGATTGCCCCAGAAATTTTATCGAGATTTGCATAAATATTATCGAGATTGTCAAACTCGTCTATTAATTTTTGCGCACCCACTTGGCCGATGCCCAAAACTCCCGGAATATTATCCGAACTATCGCCCATGATAGATTTGATTTCAATCACCTGATATGGCTTTAATTTGAAAATTAGTTTTAATGCAGGCTCGTCCACTTTTGTGAGGCTATAACTGCCACGCTGAGGCATATAAACGGTGGTGTTTTCATTGATTAATTGCAGCAAGTCTTTATCCCCAGAAAGGACATAAAAATCTTGATTGAATTTGCGTGTGATTGAGCCAATTATGTCGTCCGCTTCAATGTCTGGCATTTCAATTGTTCTAATTCCCATTGTTTGAAGGAGCTTTTTCAGCACGGGGATTTGGGCGAGCAACTCCTCAGGAGTTTTATCTCTGCCTGCCTTATATTGTGGATATAAATCATGACGAAATGTGTGCTTGCCCGCATCAAAAACGCACGCAAAATATTTGGGCCTTTCATTTGAAATAACATTCAAAATTGTGTTTAAAAACCCATAAATTGCATTGCAAGGCTCTCCAGAAAGGCTTCTAAGCATTGGCAGAGCGTAAAATGTGCGATAAACTAAATTGTTTCCGTCAACAACAACAAACTTTTCCATAAATTTAGTATATCACAAAGTTAAAAAAAAGAAAAATAAATTTTAAAAATAATCAAATTTTATGCTATAATGGTTGCATGATAGATGAAGATAGAATGTTGCACATCTTGGCAGTGGCAAATTTAATGAAAGAAAAGGCAAAAGTTTTCAATCTTGACGAAAATGAAATGTTTGCTCTTGGCTTTTTGCACGATTTGGGTTATGGACTAAATGAAGAGCGCCACAGCGAATTGGGCGGTGAAGTTTTAGAAAAGCAAAATTATAAATTTCATAATGAAGTGCGTTATCACGGAATGCCAAAATGCAAGTTTTCATCACCCGCATTAGACCTTTTGAATTGGTGCGATATGCACACGAATTTTCAAGGCAAATTTGTTTCGTTTGAAGAGAGGCTGAACGAAATTACCCTCAGGCACGGAGAAACATCTAACGCATATATCAACTCAAAATTGCTAATTGATGAATTAAAAGACAAAAAATCTTTGCAAAAACTCTTGCAAAAATAAAAATAATGTGATAATATATGCAAGTAAATCCGCCGATGTGGCGAAATGGCAGACGCTCGTCACAACCCCCACCCTTTGCTTATTTGCTAGGCGCAAATTAAGGCTTTTGGGTGTGTTGCTCCTCTTTCCCAAAAACTTGCGTTTTGTGGGAACCCTTAATCTTGTGCGTCTCCAAAACTAAATATGCCGGTGTGGCGAAATGGCAGACGCACAAGACTCAAAATCTTGCGATGGCAACATCATGTCGGTTCGACCCCGACCACCGGCACCAAGCCGCAAATGGTTTGTGCGT
>CANQDP010000023.1 GCA_947593585.1 uncultured Clostridia bacterium | reverse complement strand
GGGAATTCTGCCTTCATCAATTCAAAAGCTTTTTCATAACTATCGCAAAATTGATTTCCAAAAGCTTCTGTGAAAGAAATTACACCATGCCAAATAGGGCTGTGCGTAGATCGTAGTTTTGTTCTTAACTCTCTTATTTGTTGTTCATTTAATAGGCCATTTTGATTAAAAATGCCTTTACTTTTTTCATTGTTTCCAGAGTATTCCACAAAATCTAACTTTTCTTTGCTGCCAGAGTTCACATATTTAACATAATCATAATCTTTACCAGAAGCATAAAATCGTCTTGCTTCAAAGTTTGCTTTAACAAATTCATCATTTGTAGGCTTTCCCTTTAAACATTCGACATAGCCTAAAAAGAGATTGACATTTGGGACTGTGCTCATTCACCAAAGAGCTGATCTAACAAATCTTCCAAGATGTCTGCCAATCTTTGTGGGAGATCGTCATACATTCCGGATTCCACATAATCCGTTTTTCTTGGATTGTGCTCTGACAAGCCTAAAAGCATATTGTAATTGCAAGAGAGCAACTTTTGATTAACATTTAGATTTGCCAAAGTTTCTTTTGCCGACTTTTCGCAAAGTTTCAAAAGATTGTCCAATTTTTTCATTGTCAAATGAATTTCATCATAAAGGCCGCTGACATTGTTTGTTTTATCTACGCCAAACAAATCTTTTTCAATGGCGTCCATGCCTCTTTCGATACATTCAACAAAAAATGGATTTTTTGATGTGTAGATGTCTCTGCACTTTTTATAAAGATTTTCAATTCTATCAACCAATCTTCTATCATAAATTCTTACGGTATATTGTTCTGTCATTGTGTTCTCCCTTTAACACGAAATTTTTTGCCCCTTCACTTTATTAACTACATTTTTTTTGAAATCGTGGGGTATATTTTTGATGTTTTTTCAAAAAAAGTTTAAAAATTTTTTAATTTTGGGTGTTTTTGATATAATTTTTGATATTTTTCTCCGCATTTTTCATTCTGGCATAAACAGATGATTTGTCTATATTCAAAGCTTCTGCTATTTGGCTATATGTCATATTTTGATAATAAGCCATTTCAACAACTTGCCTTTGACTGTCCGTAAGGCAGCAAAGAGAATTTTCAATTAAAGTTCTTTGATGTTCAAGTTCTGCTTCCGCAAGTTTTTCCAAATCTCGTTTTTCAAGTATGGCGTCAACAGCGGAATCCTCATCAAGCAAATAATGTTCATTTTCAGGCTGCTGTTCATTAAAGACCTTATCAAAAGATTTATTATAATAGTTGTATTTGTTTTGATTTCTTCTTGTCTTTTGTTCATCTGCTTTTAGAAATTTCGCAACTTCTTTTGTCACTTCAAGTTTTATCGTTTGTTTGTGGATACGGTCATAATAGTCTATAACCACCAATTCTTTGCTATCGTCTATTTGATTTTCTATATTATCCATTTTCGCACTCCTCATTTACTTGGCGGCTCAAACTTTGGATAAATCTTTTCAAATTGACTGTCGGATCCTGCAACGATCCAAGTTTTTCAATAATGAGTTGCAGTTCATTATTGGATAGGTAGTCAATCCGGATAGGCTTTTTCTCTATAAGTTTAATGCCACCAGAATTTCGGCCACCAACAAAAGTTTGGATATTGTAATACATTGATAAATCGTTTACATGTCGCATGCAAGTCGATCTGCTTATGTTTAACTCGTTGCAAATTTCTTGTGTTGTGTGCAATTTGTAATCTTGCAAAAATTCAAGAATATCGTTTTGTATAAAACGAGTTCGCATTACAATTTCACCTCCTTTTGTTGATTTCCTGTGCCCATTTTAGAAAAGTCAATGTTTCAATGCCTGACACATTGAAAAATTTTTTTAAAGATTTTTTAATTTAAAAATTGGAGCCAAATTGATAAAAAGTGCAGTTTTTTTGCAATTTTTTTGATTTTTTGCGTGTTTTTTTTCGAATTTTTGTGTTTAATACAAAAATTTGTCGAATAAAAAATCCCCAAGTGTTCGTGTGCTCTTTACGAGCCTTTTGAACGCTTGGGGTTCCTTTACTCTTACTTGGGACGCTTGGTCCGCTACAAAACTTTTTAATCTACAAACTCCATTACTATATAAATTTTTTCTTTACACTTTACACAATTCATATCATGTATGAAATGCTTTTTCTTCAAATGTTGTGGAGCTTTAATTAAAACTTTGCAAGTGGCTGTTTTGTCTGACGAATTACATTCGCCAAGACATCTTCCGCAATAGGGACATATAAGTTTCATTTTCGTCTCCTTTATCTAAAACTGTGTATAACATGCTTTACAACTCCTTGAATTTTTAATTCTTTTGCGATTATGTCTTTGTAATCTGGATTTTCTGGGTGTAAAACGAAATTCTTGTCTTTTTTGAAATATCTTTTGATTGTGGCAGAGTCGTTTATTAAAGCAACAACAATTTCTCCATTTTCGGCTGTATCACAAGGTTGATAGAAAACATGGTCACCGTCATAAATTCCTACGCCTGTCATGCTATTTCCTTTTGCTATCAAACCATATAATTGTTTGCTGCCAAAAATAGCGGTTGGTAGTTGATATGTTTCTTCAATGTTTTGCTCTGCATAAATTGGATCGCCGCAGGCTATGTTTCCAACGAGTGGGGCTGTGATCGTTGTTCCCTTATTGAGATTACTTGGAATATGGATCTGTCCGTTGTCGTTCTTCCTTATCAAGCCTCTGCTTTGTAAAATGCCGACATATCTTTGTGATGTCGCTATGCTTGGAAAGCTAAATGCCTTTGCAATCTGCCTATAAGACGGAGATTTGCCTTCTTTTACTTGATAGTCCTTTATGTAGTCAAGAATGGACATCACTTTTTCTTCGTTCGTAACCTTCATATTTACTCCTGCGATTTATAAACATACACCCCGTATGTTTATGAGAGTATTATAGAACACTCGATTACGAAAAGCAAGCGTTTTAAGGAAATTTTTTTGAAAAATTGAAAAAATGCTTAAAACCTATATAAATTTTATTAAATATATGTTATAATATAGCAAATAGGAGGATTATAATGCCTGAAAAGACATATTGGCTTCACAGAACAACAGTTAGTCCAATGTTTTTAAATTTGAGTTATAAAGAAAACGGTTTGCCCGTTCTTTTATCCTACGCTGAATACTGCAAATATTCAACAGATAAACAATATAGAAATGCTTATTTTGAGCCTTTGCCACACGATTTTTGGCTTACAGAAAATAATGATAATGCTGCTTACATAAGAATTTTACAAGAAAACGGTATTAATCGAGAAGAATATCTAAGCCTTCGTCAACAGAATTATGAAAGTCAACTACAAAGTTATTTTGAAAATGGCCTTTATATTCAAAGACAACTTTTGGATACAACTCTAACGCGTTTGGATTTAGAAGAACAAGATCCAGAAAAAAACTTGCAAAAAATATTGTCTAAGCAAGGAATGGGCTTTACAACAACGGGAGAGCTTTCTGGATTGTCTAATCGTAATTTGCTAAATGTTGCAATTGTGGTAGAAATACCCACAGAATGTTTACAAGGCCGCTTACCTGAGCCTGTATTTGAAAAGGCAAAAACTCCAAGAGAAATCGCCACAACATATTTCCAATTGCAAGTTATGGACAAAGTTATTCCTCGTCAATTTATTAAGAAAGCAATTGTAGTTAGCGGACACGATAGATTAAGTTATGGCAATCCTAATTTTGATGAAAACTATCATGTTCAAAATGGCCTTCATGACCTTGATGTTATTGAAACAACTGTAAAAAAGGCTTGTGAAAAATACGATTTTCAAACTCTAAAAGATACATTTCTGTTGTTAGAACATGGCTATCTTTCTACAAAACACTTATCATATATTTATCCAATGGAACAATTGCGAGATTTATTGAAAACACACGCAAGAACGCCAGAAGAAAAAACTTTACTTGAAAACATAACAAAAACTGCTTATGCTGCAAGAAGAAATAGTAGAACAATTGTTGAGACACAAAGAGATAATATCCGAGAAATAGATGTTTCAAAATTAAGCGTTGATGAAGTGGCTGCCACATTATCACAATTTTTAGATGTCTCACAAAAACAATTGCGAGAGTTATACAAAAAGGGCTCTGGATCCGCAAAATTTTTGGACGCGTTGCAAGCTTTTGAAGATGGATTAAGAGCCGTTAGCCCAGCAATTTATAAAAAATTAGAGGCAAGTATATCTTTCAATGATCTTTATGGAGAAATTGAAAGTTTAAAGAAAGTTGCAGACCGAATGTCCGAACAAAGAAAAACTTGGGAAGAAAATTATATTGATTCTTTGGGTGCGGAAGAACAAAGTATTATTGAACGCACTTCAACCGCAATAAAATCCAGCGACAATAGTATGACATTTTTACATTATGCCATGGTTGCAGATAAAAAAGTGCGTGACAATATTTTAAAATTTCTAGACAAGCACGATATGAGCAAGTTTAATGATGAAACAAACGATGGACTTGATATGTCCAAATATAGCAAATTGCTTGAAAAATCTATTGAAAGCATAATGCAAGTTAAGGAACAAAGCGATATTTCTGCTTTATTTAAGCAAGGAAGCGCCGTTCTATCAGGAGCCAAGATTAAAGGGCTTGACGATTTCGAACTGCTTGCGTTCGTAGTCGTTAAATAATCTCAAGAAAGGAGTTCAAATGTTTAATTACAGCGAAAAGACGAAAGTTGATATGCAGTTTAAGATGCTTGAATTGTTTCGAACAATCAAAGCTGATAAACAAATAAAAGCTGATGCCGGAAATATTGTGAAAGTTGTGCTTTCAAATGTTCTATCCCCTGACCGAATGCTCATGTACGGTAAAGAAGCAAGCAACCGAAAACAATAGATAGACCGCCAGCACTACACTATTCCGAACCA
>CANQDP010000022.1 GCA_947593585.1 uncultured Clostridia bacterium | reverse complement strand
ATTGTGTTTTCATCATCAACAATATTTCTTGCAGTAAAACAATTTTCGTTTATGGGAATGACAACTGCATTAAGTTTAAATTTTTTAAAATCAAAGGTATTAAAACCAAGATTAAAGCGTTCTGCGGTGGCTTTATCAATACCTCTTTTTTGTAAATATGAAATTGCATTTTTATTGTTTTTTAGATTATTTTTCCAAAAAATATATGCTTTTTCATAATTTTTTGCGTTTTTTTCGCTATTTTTTGATGTTTTTTCAATTTTTGAAGATTTTACCTTATCAACTTTTGTGCCATAATAATCTATTGCTTTTTTAAACGCGGATTTATTGTCAAGTCCTTCCAAGATTGAAATACAATCCACCAAGTTATAACTTGCGCCGCAACCAAAACAATAAACTTTATTGTCATCAAAGTATTTCATTGAAGCATTGCTGTCCACATGATCTGGATTGATACATCTAAACAGTCTTTGAGTGTTTATGCCATTGGATTCCAAATAGTTTTGAAGATTGCTCATCATGTCGTCAATTTGATATTGTTCCATAGTGTTTCTCACATTTGATTATCAAATCTTTTCCATTTGATGTTATCCTCAATTTGAAATTCAAAGAAATAACTCAAATCCTCTTGCGTTAGGTTGTATTCTGTTTTCATAAAATCATTGTAAAAAGATGACAAAATATCTTTTTTAGGGAAGCCCTTAATATTCATATTTTGTCCATAGTTTGCAAGATATTCATGCAGTTCTTCAAATCCAGAGATTTCATAATAACGATCGTAGATTTGTTCGGGTGGCAGCACAACAATTTCTTTTCGGTATTCTTCAAGTTCTTTATCAATTTTTTTGCAAAGTTCTTTGTATTGTTTTTCAGTCATAAAAACCTCACATTTGATTATCTCTTTGTTTTAGCGCTTTTCTTATGCCGTCACTTTCAAAAGCAAACATATCTTCCAAATCACTTTCTCTCATTTCTTCATGATTAAAAAGATAGTAATTTGTGATAAATCGCAAGATGTTTTCTTTTGGGAATAGGTTATAATCAAGCTTTTCTAAAAACTCATAATCTATTAAACAATCTCCAATGAATTTTGTTGCATAAATTTCGCGCGCATTGTCATATAGATATTGGCTATCTTTTTTCACCGTTTCTTCTTCAAACTCATGCAGTTCTCTGCCAACCAAAGATGAGAGCTTAAAAATCTCTTTTTCTGTCATAAGCACCTCATATTTTTTCAGACAATCTAAATATTTTGTCGGCATAGGCTGACCATTTGCTATTCTCTTTATATGTGTCATAAAGTTCATCTTTAACATAAAACTTTTCAACTGTGTCGTCAAATACGGTCCCTGAAAGGGTAGGCACGGCATTGCTGTTTAAAACGACAGTCTTTAAATTCGTGCAGCCACCAAAGGCTTGGTCGTAGATATAGTGCAAAGATTCTGGCAAAACAATTTCTGTAAGAGAAACACAATTTTTAAAGCAGTTGTTTGAAATGCTATAAATATTGTTATTAAATCCTACTCTTGCCAATTCTGGACATTTTGAAAAGGATTCCTCTCCGAGATACGATACATTATCAGGTATATCAATCTCTGTAATGCCCGTTGCTGAATATTGACAATAGCTTAAACTGTTTATTCCGCTTGGAATATGAATATTTTTAAGCTTTGGACAACGTTCAAAGGCTTGAATACCAATATACTTTACTGTATCTGGCACTTTAACATATTCAAGGTTGTCACATACAAAAAAAGCTGCGCTATCAATAGTTTCTACACCTTCTGGAATATCAATTTCAGTGATCCCCATACAAGTTGCGAAAGCCGCACGCCCAATTCTCTTTAAAGTTTCTGGCAATTTGAAAGATGTGTATTTGCTACCAGAATTACTAAAAACATCTTCGGCAATAGCAACCACATCATAATCGTTGCCAACAATGGCCTTTCTAAATTCAAACGTTATTTTATAGTTTTCTTTATATTCTTTTCCGCCCCAACTGTTTTCTACATAAGTAGAAATATCGGTTATATGAAATTCTTTCAATTTCAAGTCTCTGGCTCTTTCGACAAGTGTATAAATAGATGTGGATTCCATTTCCATTTCTTGCGGCTCAGTAAGAGAGTAGTGGGCTGGGATAACAATATCTCCGCCTACGCCGTAATAAGCCAACAGGGTGCCTTCCTCATCAAAATAGAAATCGGTATATTCATTGCCAGAATTTGGAGTGTATTTTCCGCCAGTCACTTGTGTAAAGCCAATGATAAATCCAAAGCCAATCACGATTGCAAGCAAAATCATTGTTATTGAAAGGCTTTTTGTTTTGTTCGATTTATTTTCTTCCATTTTGTCTCCTTTTTGCAAGTTTTACATTTCTGCGATTTCTTGTTTTAATAGAGAATTAAACAAAAAACCATATTTTTCATCTGTGTCCTCTTTCATTTCTTTAATCATTTTGCTAAAATCTTCACACGCAAAAACGCCACGATTTTCCACAACTCTATCATCTTCATCAGTGATGATGTAAGAGTAATATGGCGGATTTCCTTGCAGCCAATTGTCATATTCTTTAACTTCTTCTCGCAGTTCTTCTTCAACGGCTTCATAGTCGTTTTCCAAATCAAATCCCATGCGTTTTGCGGCTTCTTTTGTGCAATAGATATAGCCAACTTGTCCGCTATCCCAATCATCATGAAAAGAGTAAGTTGACATAGCAAGTCCAGAATGGTCTAACAAATAGAGTGGTAGAACACAATAAATATCATTTTGATTGTTTTCCAAGTATTGTTGAAATAACACCGGCGCTGAAAAGTCGTGATCGTCTCCAAGTTGATAGCGTGGGTGAAAACAAATCATTTTCCCAAGATATTCATCTTCGTCCATGAATTTGTTTCGTGGATTTGGCATATCTTCTTCAAAAAGTTTTAAGGTCATACCTTTTCTTTTAATGCTCATCATAGGCTACATCTCCATTGATTTTTTAAAGTATTTTTCACTTTTAGCAGCCATTTCTGGCACAAGTAAGAAATAATCTTGATAAAGATCCGCCCCAGTGGGCAGGGCGAAAGTATTGATATATTTCTCGCAAGCTTTTATTTGCCTGTCCGTCAAATCAACGCTTTCGCCACTTTCTTCATCATAGCCGACCATATAGCATGTGCCTTTAATGCAATCTCCCGTTCCTGCGATCCAAATGTTGCCGGGCAATTGTTCAAACAAGCCTTCTTCGTTGCAAAAAATGTCAACATTTTTAATTCCGGGCATTTCAACACACTCTATATATCCGCCAACTATGTCTTGAAAAGATTTCAATGTGTTTTCAACTTCTTTAATATAGGGCTCTTTATTTGGCTCTTTTATCAAAAGTTTTATCGTATCCATGTTCACTCCTGTATTTGCAAAAATCTTTATAGCGCATTAGTTCCCATTCACTTGCGTAAAAAGCCTGCTGAATAGATACAGCCAAGATAGGTCGCAATTTTGTCTTTTCTTCTTCTGGATAGTCGCGAAGTTCTGTTCTCACATGACGAAGCCTGTCCAAAAGGTCTTTTTTTGAATTGTAATCAATGTCTTGCAATAGAAAAGCAAGTTCTCCACCAATGTTCAACATCTTACACCTCGCTTTCAGCTTCGGCCTCTCTGGCCTTTGCTTTTGATCTTGTTTTGCGTGCTGCTGGCTGTTCTTTTGGAGTTTCTGCTTGCTGCTCATCTGCTTTTGCTTGTTCTTCCGCCATTTTCTTGTCCAAATTGCGAATTGCGCGTTCAATTGAATTTTCAACATTTGAAAGCATTTGTTTTGTGACAGAACGGATTTTTTGAAAATTGCCTTTCAGTTGGTCAAGCCCTTCGTCTGTAAGGTTGGCAACAGAAAAATCATATTCCGGCAAATCAAGTCCAAGTTTTGAGTTGACTGCATAAACAACGCCATTTCTCTCGAAATCGTCAATGTTTTTAAGTCCTTCTTCTTGTCTTGTTTTCAAAAGGATTTCCGACACATCTTCAATAAGTTCTTGAATGACATCATTTACGGACAATCCGTCTTTGACAAGCACTTTTTTGTTCTCATAGTCAATGAGAGATTTTTCGTCTTGATTTACATATTCAAAATCAAATTCTTTTGCGGTTGATTCCAATGCTTTTTTGACAACTTCAAAATGGCTTGCAATTGTTTCTTTGTTTGAATTAAGATAATCAAATTCTTTACCTTCGGTTTGTGAAATGTCAAAGATAAAGCCGACATCACAAATAAGCTTTGGCATTTCTTGTGAATAGACATTGCCATTTTCATCTGTGAAATCTTGATTGTAGTTCTCAATGTGATGAGATACAACTTTAATGGCTTTTTCAGCCTTTTTTACAACTCGTTTGTAAAAATTCCATTCTTTCATTCGTTTAACACATGTTGCCTCTGGCTTTTGTGCAAGAATAAGAACATCATTTGTGATTGTTTGATCTGGGAACAAGCCAATTGCTCTCAAAATGTCTTTTGCACGATTTTCTTTCATGATTTCAAGATATTTATCTTGTGCAACTGCTGTAAGTTCTTCCAAAGTCATAAATTTTTTATCTTCCATTTTTTACTCCTAAATTTCAAAGATTTCTCTTACTTGTGGGGTTGCCACAACTCTTATATTTGTTCTATTTGCTGGTCCAGTGATTAAAAACGCACTTCCGCGTGGCAAATTCACAATATTTTCGGTTTCGTTCTCATTTATTTGGCCTGCTTTCTCATACAAAGTGCAAAGGTCACTCATATCGTTTGGCGAAAGAGAAAAAATAAAGGAATATTGGCTCACATTGATAATTGCGGACGATTTGCGTGCAATTTCTGGGCTACCAACAAAGTCTTTAACGTTTTGCGTGATAACGATCTGCATGCCATTGTATTTTCTTATTCGCTTTGCAAGTTGATACATAAAGTCAAGTGCAATAGGAAATTTCTCATCAATAAAGACATGCGCTTCGTCTATCGCAATAACAATTTTTCTTTCTGTGCCATTAAGCAAGTTGTAATCTCTGTTTTTGATTACTTCATTGTCAAGCCATTTCAAAACTAAAAGCATTTGTGCGTTGCCAATAACATTGTTCTTGTTTGCAAGCAATTTTTGAAAATTAAAGCAAACAAAGTTCTCTGTTGGATTGAATGTGGTATATCCATTCCAAAGTGCAGAGTTTCTGCCACCGCGTCTAAATTTGCTTATATAGTTTGAAAGGACCTTATAGCAAGAAAGGTTATACTCGTCTTTTTCATTTTCAATTCTGCGGTCGATTTCTTCGGCCAAATCCTGAAATATTGGATAATCTTTTGCTTTCAAAGT
>CANQDP010000021.1 GCA_947593585.1 uncultured Clostridia bacterium | reverse complement strand
CAAGGAAAACTCTACGATCCTATTCGTTTTGGTGACGAAGATGAGGATTGGGGATCAAGCATTGGCGAAGATCCCACATGCGGAGATTGTGGTTGCCATGTCGGCGAAATACACAAAGACAATTGTGATATTGAACGCTGCCCAGCGTGCGGACTGCAAATGCTCTCTTGCGATTGTGGAGTTGTTTATAAAATTGAGGATCCAAATAAAGTAGATTTAAAATCTTTGATTGCTGAACAAGAAATAGAAAATATTAAACAACAAAAAGAAATTGAGAAAATCCTTAAAGAATTTGAAAAGAAAAAACACAAAAAAGATGAGCAAATGTCATGACAAAAGCCGAAGCTTTGAAAATTCTTGATTTCTTTAATTATCGCAAAAACAAAACGCAGGTTTTTTGTGATTGTGTGGAATATTTGGCATTAAAGACAGCCGCTGTTGTAGATCCATTGATGTCAAAAGAAAGCAGACAAACTTTGAAAAACGCTTTTAATGGATACACAGATGAGGAAAAGGAAGTTGCGCTTGAATTTTCAAAAGCAATTGAACTTATCCTTATTGGTATGACAAAACATTTTGACGACTATCTTGGCGAAATGTATATGGAGCTTTTGGGCAAAAATTCTAAAAATACGAAAGGACAATTTTTCACTCCATACCATGTTAGCCAATTGATGTCAGCCATTACTCTTGGAGATTTGGACAAGTTGAAAGAAAAAGAAAAAATTTCAATCAACGATCCCTGTTGCGGCGCCGGTGGATTATGTGTAGCGGCGGTTGAATATTTGGATAACAAAAATATAAATTACTTGCAAAGAGCAGTTTTTTACGCAAATGATATTGATTTGACTTGCGTTTATATGACTTATCTTCAACTTAATTATTGTGGTGCTGCCGCAGTTGTTGAACATAAAGACACTTTAACGCAAAAGGTATATAACTCTTTTAGAACATTAGGATATACTCTTACACAGCCACAGAATAGTGATGTTATGGAATGAAAATCTAAACTATAAGGAACGCTTATGCAACAAACGATTTTTGATTTGTTGGGTAGCGAAGGTGAAAGATTTAAGGCAAAGGAAAGCAATGACTATAAATGGACATTCAAAGATTATCCAGAGAAAAATGGTTTGAAAGTGTTTAGCTGTTTTGCGTGTGGTGGCGGATCAACTATGGGATATAAACTCGCAGGATTTGATGTTATTGGTTGTTTGGAAATTGATAAGCGCATGAACGATTTGTATGTGAAAAATCATAATCCAAAACACAACTTTGTTATGGATATTCGAGATTTTAATAATATCCCAAATGACGAACTCCCACAAGAACTGTTTGATTTAGATATTCTGGACGGAAGCCCACCTTGCACAACATTTTCTATGGCAGGCAAACGAGAAAAAACATGGGGCAAGAAAAAGAAATTTAGAGAAGGACAAATAGAACAAACGCTTGACGATTTATCTTTTGTCTTTATTGAAACGGTAAACAAATTGCAGCCCAAATTTGTCGTTATGGAAAATGTGGAAGGCCTTACAAAAGGCAACGCTTGGCGCTATGTGCAGAATATCTACAAACACTTTCACGACATAGGATATGAAGTAAAACATTGGCTATTAAAGGGCGAAAATATGGGCATTCCGCAAAAACGGCATAGAATATTCTTTGTCGCAACAAGACTTGGAATTGACCTGAACAGATTGGATCTGTCCTTTAATTATAAGCCAATCACTTTTGAACAAGTAAAGAACTTGAATGTGCCAGAAAAGCCATTAAGTGAAACTTTGCAAAACCTTATATCAAAAGCAAAATATGGTGATAGAAATTTACAGAACGCTTGCATTAAAACAAATGGCAAGAGCTCTTTTTTTAATTACTGTTTTGTGTATGATGACCAAGTAGCACCCACTATTACAGCCCACTGCAACAATATCCGGTGGGATACAAAAACTTATCTTACAAAAGAAGATATAATTACGATTTCGACATTCCCACAAGACTATAACTTTTTGAGTGAAAGTTTGGATCATATTGCGTATGTGTGCGGAATGAGTGTGCCACCTGTAATGATTAAGAGGATTGCGGAAAGAATTTATCCTTTTTTGAGAGGTGAACAATGAGTGAAATAACGGATAAACGAAACCTGATACAAACTTTAAAAGAGATAAAAGAAAATTTATCTTGGGATAACGAGAAAAACTATTATGACATTATAAACGCCTGCACAGATTGTGACAACGAATATGGCGAGCCATATCTGGTCGATTATATCCACGAACATGATTTTGTAGATGATGATGATATGCAATATCTTATTGAACGAGCCGATAACGACATTGATAGGCTTCGCTGTTTTATTGGCAACACATATTCGGACACTATCTACAAGCTTGACGGATACGGCAACTTGCAGAATGTTGATAGCGGCGATTTTGAATGTCTTTGTGATGAACTTATAGACATGTTAAGAGAGAATGTTAGAGAATTACAAAACGCAGAAATGAGGTAGTGATATGAATATAAGACAATTAAGTGACTACCCTGATGTTTTGAACGTTGAACAAGTGCGAGAAATTTTAGGGATAGGCAGAAATTTAGCCTATCAATTACTTGCCGACAAAGCAATTATTGGCAAGAAAATTGGACACGGTTGGATTGTAGCAAAATCAAATCTTATTAAATTTATTTTAAGCGAGGAAGATTATGCACGCAACAATAATGGCTAAACGAGAAAAATTATATGTTGTCATTCTTTATAAAGATGACTTAAACCGACCACAAAAGAAGTGGTATGGCACTGGATTAGATGACACAAAGCAAAACAGAAAGAAAGCCGAACAAATGAAAGATCAAAAGTTGGAAGAATTTAAAAAAACATACTCTTATGTTGAAAAAGGTAGCGCAGATATTTTGTTTGCCGACTTTCTTGAACAGTGGCTTGAACGAGCAAAAACAAACTTACAAATTTCAACTTACGCAACTTATCAAGGGCAAGTTGAAAAAATTGCCGAATATTTTAGGGCTAAAAAGATAACTTTGTTAAATTTGCAGCCGCTTGATATTGCGGATTTTTACTCTTATTTGCAAAAGCATGGCAAAACTATACAATTATGTGAACACTATCATGTAAATATTAGACGGGCCTTACAAACTGCATTAAAGGCAGGGCTTATTCCCTTTAATCCAGCCGACAGAATAGATAGACCAAAAAGCCCGAAACATATAGCGAAATACTACACACGAGAACAGTTGGACAAATTGTTTGAATGTTTGGAAGGTGACGATTACGCCTATATTTTTAAGATGACTGCTTATTATGGATTAAGGCGCAGTGAGATGATGGGCATAAAATGGTCAAACATTGATTTCAAAAACAATAAAATCATATTAAATCATACTGTTGTGCAAACAAGATTAAAAGGAAAATCAATTATTGTCGCAAAAGATGTAATGAAAAACACATCAAGTTTACGATCTTTGCCATTGATACCAAAAGTTAAGAAACTATTGCTTGAATTAAAAGCAAAACAAGAAGAAAATCAAAAACTTTATGGCGATCAATACGAATATAAATACAAAGATTATATTTGCGTTGATGATTTAGGCTATCGTAGAAATCCGGACACAATAAGCTCTCACTTTAAATTGGTGTTGCGACACAATAACCTACCAATCATCAAATTCCACGAATTGCGACATAGTTGCGCAAGCCTTTTGCTTGAAGAAGGTGTTGGCATGAAAGAAATACAAGAGTGGCTTGGACACTCAACCTATAACACCACTGCCGACATATATTCACATCTTGATTATTCATCAAAAAAGAAAGTTGCAAAGATTATAAATGAAGCTTTTGCAGATGATGATGAAGATATTGAAGAAGAAATTTTAGAAGAAGTGAAAAATCGCAGCGAGGAAGTTGAAATTCCCAAATCAAGACACATGCTTTCTGTCAAACACAGGGATAATAGAACAACCAAAGAAATAAATGTAGAACAAACGCCACAGGACCTTGATAGAGAAATACAAGAACTGGACGAATTGATTAGGAAAAAAGAAGAATTGTTGAAAAGAAAAAGAGGGTTTGAGATGTAAAATCAAACCCTTTTTTCTTTGGTAGACATTTTTTAGGCAAAAAACTGTTGGATTTAGCAAAAAACTGTTGAAATTTTGGTAGACATTTCGTATTTTTGGTAGACATTTTTTCTGTCAGTTTTTTGTTAAATATTAAAAAACACAAACACAATATATTGATTAAAATGCTTAAAAACAATAAAAAAACCACCATATATGGTGGAATTTATGTGGCGGAGAGTTAGGGATTCGAACCCCAGATACCTTTCGGTATAACGGTTTTCAAGACCGCCGCTATCGACCACTCAGCCAACTCTCCATTGGTAGACATTTTAATAGTTTTTCAACTAAATGTCAAATATATTTTGGTAGACATTTTGGTAGACATTGAGCAAATTTCAACATCTTTTGGTAGACATTTTTAAGAACTTAAAATCTCTCCATGTCCTTATTTATAAGGCTTTTACAAAACATCTTAAAATTAAAAGCCCTACGACAAACTGCACGATTTCTGTCAGCTTTCAAGACTGCTGTATTAGACCACTCTACCAGCTCTCCACATATTTTGCCGTCGCTTTTCTATTATAACATACTATTTTGTTTTTAGCAAGTGTTTTTAAGAAAATTAATTTTGAGTTTTTTTAATTCAAATATTTTAGGATTATTTTAAATTCATCAATTAACTTATCTAAACTTACTGCACAATTTGCTGGGCTGGTGCTAGGCAGAGGGATGCAATCAAGATTTGTGGATGCTCTAAATAAGCGGGTGGCAGTTTTGCCCAAAGTGAAAATGGCTTTGATTTTTGCATGAGATAAAATTTGATTAAAATCGTTTGTTTCATAATGTTTTATGCTGGCATCTTGAGAGTTGGATATCTCGCAAGACTTGACCACATCCCATAAAGCGATGTGATGGGATAATAAAAAGTTCGTTTTGTCTTGAACGCTATTGTTAATCTCTTGATTAAATATTGCGCTCAACACTTTCCAAAATCTATTTTGCGGGTGAGCAAAATAAAAGCCCTCTTCTCTAGATTTTATTGACGGCATTGAGCCTAGTATTAAAATTTTGCTATCCTTATTAAAAATAGGCTTAAAAGGATGAACGACGATTTCTTTCATGTCTTTATTATAGCAAAAAATTAAACAAAATTTTTAAAAAACACAAAAAATTGAGCAAAATTTTTAAATTTTTTAAAAAAATATGTGCGTTTTTTGATTTTTTAAAAAATTTATCGAATGTTGTAAATTTTAAAAAAAGTGTTTGCTTTGATTGAAATTGTTTTAAAAATGTTATATAATAAGGTGATGAGTGAAAGCAAAAAAATTTATATAATTTTGAGTCAGACGGGAGCGATAACTTCAAAAGCGCTAAAAATTTTTACTTTCGCAAAATATAATCATGTGTCCATTTCGCTAACGCCAACACTTGAAAAGATGTATTCATTTGGCAGGCTGAAACCAAACAATCCTTTCATTGGCGGATTTGTGGAAGAAGGAAAAGACATTGGCACATTTAAAAAATATCAAAACACCTCTGCCCTTGTGCTTGAGCTTGAAGTGGACGAAAAAGACTATTTGGGCATAAAAAATTTAATTGACGAGATGATGAAAAACAAAGAAAAATTGCATTATAATTTTTGGGGTGTGTTTTGGGCATTCTTTAGGCTAAACTATGCACCTAAAAACAAATTTTATTGCTCGCAATTTGTGAAATTTTGCTTGGAGAAATTTAAGATTTCAAATGTGGCGGAACTGCCTCGCGCAGCAAAGCCTATGGACTTTTTAAAACTAAAAAACAGCAAGATTATCTATAATGGAAAACTAAATCAATATAGCACAATTTAAAAAAGCCCTAGCGGGCTTTTTTCTCTTTCAAATTGTCTTTATCAAACATCACTTTGGCTAGGTCTAGGCACTTGTTGCTATATCCCCATTCGTTGTCATACCACGCCACAAGTTTCACAAATGTTGGGCTAATCATAATGCCCGCTTTTTCATCAAAGACGCAAGTGTGTTTATCCCCTATAAAATCGCTTGAAACCACAGGTTCGTCCGTGTAGCCAAGCACTTCCGGCATCACCTCTTTGCTATATTTTTTCATGGTTTTGCAAATGTGCTCATAAGTGGTGGGCTTTTTTAATTTAACCGTGAAATCCACAACGCTGACATTGATTGTTGGCACTCTAAAGCTCATGCCTGTAAGTTTGCCATTTAGGTGAGGCAAAACTTCGCCAACGGCTTTTGCCGCACCCGTGGAGCTTGGGATGATGTTCGCACTAGCAGCCCTGCCTCCGCGCCAATCTTTTTTTGAGATGCCATCCACCGTCAACTGAGTGGCTGTGGTGGAATGAATGGTGCTCATCAAACCTTCTTCCACGCCATAGACATCGTCTATCACCTTCACAAGCGGAGCAAGGCAATTTGTGGTGCAACTAGCGTTTGAAACCACTTTCATGCTGCTCTCATATTTTTGCTCGTTCACGCCCATCACAAAAGTTGGGCAACCCTTGCCCGGTGCGCTGATTATAACTTTTTTTGCCCCGCCCTTTAAATGGCGTGAAGCATCTTCAACCTTGGTGAAAACGCCCGTGCATTCGATGATATATTCCGCCCCTGCCGATTTCCAATTAATTTCATCTGGCTCTTTTTCTGCAAAGAATGCAACCGGCTTTTTATTTAGCCTTAAACCACCTTTTGCATCTAATTTCAGTTCGCTTTTAGACTTGCCGTGAACTGTGTCATACTTATAAAGATAGCAAGCGTAGTCCGGCGTTAGATATGGGTCGTTTATGGCAACCACTTCCACATCATCACGCTCTGCACTCGCACGCATGATTAATCTGCCAATTCTTCCAAAACCATTAATGCCAATTTTAACCTTCATAAATTCCCCCCTTAAAATTATTTTAGTATAGGCAAAACTATTTGTCAAATATATTTTAGATTTTTTAATTTTGTCAAAAATTTGTTTATGCTCATTGCCTTCATTTTCTATTGTTTGACAATCCTTTTATTTATTATTGCCAAACAAACAAAAAATAAAATTATCAAACCAATTTTAAACTGCAGGGTTTTGAAAAATGGAGTTTGTTTTTTCTCAACCAAAAGGCACAAACTGCAAGTGGAAAATGCAAAATTGCTTATGGTGAAAGATGTGGCATTTTTGAAAAACGAACATAAAATTATTGCAATAAAAAATGTGAAAGATGTCTATTTAAAAAATGATCATATTTATTTCACTGGGCTGGGCAATGTGAAAATTATTTTTAATTGTGAAAAGTTTTATAGATATTTCAACATTAAAATTATTTCAGCAGATTTTGACCTAAAGAAAAATAAAGATGAAGCCGTTTTAGATATGTTAAATCACATTTTTTGCTTAAAAAATGCAAAAAAATTGCAAAAATACTTAAAAATTTTAATTTTTGTGCTAAAAATTTCAATAAATGAAAAAAAAGTGTTGGTGAGAAAAAACAAATATAATCTATCTTTCAAATTGATTTACAGATTAAATAATGTGCTGAAAGTTATATCTATTAAAGGTTAGAAAAAAGAGAGTTAGTATACTCTCTTTTTTCTTTGTGTTTAGCTTGGTGAGACTTCCTTTAGGTTCGTGTAGTGGATCTTTATCTTCACGTTCGTC
>CANQDP010000020.1 GCA_947593585.1 uncultured Clostridia bacterium | reverse complement strand
CAAAAATAAGTAGAATTATTTTTGGTTGCCAACTAGGTGCAAAAATAAGTAGAATTATTTTTGGTTGCCAACTAGGTGCAAAAATAAGTAGAATTATTTTTGGTTGCCAACTAGGTGCAAAAATAAGTAGAATTATTTTTGGTTGTCAACTAGATGAAAAAAATAAGTAGAATAAACTGAGTGTCAAAAATAAGGCAGAATTTTAAAGATTTTCAAGGCAGGGAATATGTTTAAATTAATATTTAGGTCTTTTAATAAAAAACAGTGGGGTTTGGTGGCGGTTATCGTGGCTTTAATCGTCTTGCAAGTTTGGCTAGAGCTCACCATCCCAGATTATATGAGTGAAATCACAATCTTGGTGCAAACTGAGGGAGGCAAACTCAGTGAGATTTTGATTGCTGGTGGCAAAATGTTAATCTGCGCCATTGCTAGTGCTGTTAGTGCGGTGGTGGTTGGTTTTTTTGTGTCAATCATGTCATCCGGGTTTACAAAATCAGTTAGAAGCAAAGTGTTTGACGCCGTGCAAGATTTTTCATCAAACGAGATAAAAAAATTCTCCACCGCCAGCCTTATCACGCGCACAACAAACGACATCAACCAAATTCAAATGTTTTTAGTGATGGGCTTGCAGGCTCTCATAAAATCACCAATTATGGCAATATGGGCAATTGTTAAAATAAGCGGAAAAAGTTATAAGTGGTCGCTCGTAACCGCTTGTGCAGTGCTGGTGCTGATGATTGCTGTGGTGTTGGTTACGCTTGTTGTTATTCCTAGATTTAGAAAAATTCAAACTTTAACTGACAACATCAACCGTATCACGCGCGAAAATCTAACAGGTTTGAGAGTGGTGCGGGCATACAACGCAGAAGCCTATCAACAAAACAAATTTGAAGGGGCAAACGATGCTCTCACAAACAATAATTTGGTGGCAAATAGAGTGATGTCGCTAATTAGCCCGCTAATGACGGCAATAATGAGTTTTTTGCCACTATCCATCTATTGGATTGGTGCTTATCTAATAAATGCGGCAGAAATTAGCCAAAAAATTGTCATTTTCTCAGATATGGTTGTGTTTAGTTCTTACGCCATTCAAATTGTTATGTCGTTCGTCATGCTAGTTATGGTGTTTATCATGCTGCCACGAGCAAGCGTTTCAAGCAAGCGCTTGAATGAGGTGCTAAACACAAAATCTAGCATAAAAGATGGTGCTGGAGTGGTTGTTTCCACCAAAGAAAAGGGCAAAGTGCAATTTAAAAATGTTAGTTTTAAATATCTTGATGCTGATGAATATGTGCTTGAAAACATAAGTTTTTCATGCTCGCGCGGTGAAACGGTTGCTTTCATTGGCAGCACGGGTAGTGGAAAATCCACTTTAATCAACTTAATTCCGCGTTTTTATGACGCCACTGAAGGCGAAGTGCTTGTTGACGGCAAAAATGTTAAAGATTATAAATTGAACGATTTAAGAAATCGCATTGGCTATGTTTCTCAACGCGCAGTGCTTTTTACGGGCAGCGTGCTTTCAAATGTTGCTTTTGGCGAAGGTGAAAAAGATGTGGCGAAGGCAATCGACCTCTCGCAGAGTGAAGAATTTGTGTCTGCCATGAGCGAAGGCGTAAATTCACGCATCAGTCAGGGAGGCAAAAATGTTAGCGGAGGGCAAAAACAGCGTTTGTCGATTGCTCGCGCACTTGCCAAAAACCCTGAAATATTAATTTTTGACGATTCCTTTTCAGCCCTGGACTATAAGACGGACAAAACGCTCCGACAAGCATTAAAAAATGAGCTCAAAGGCACAACCGTGCTAATTGTGGCTCAAAGAATTGGCACAATTAAGGACGCAAATCAAATAATAGTGTTAGATGAAGGCAAAATTGTCGGTCAGGGCACTCATGAAGAGTTGCTGAAAAACTGCGAGGTTTATAAAGAAATTGCCCTCTCTCAACTCAGCGAGGAGGAATTAAATGCCTAGGAAATTTGGAAAAGCAAAAGATTTTAAAACGGCAATGAAAAATTTGCTCGTTGCCTTAAAGCCTTATGTTGGCGCAATTTTAATTTCGATCGTGTTGGTTATAATCAGCACAGTGTTCACCCTAATTGGGCCAAACAAACTGAGCAAGATAACGGATATAATTGAAGAGGGGCTGAGCGTAAATTTAGATTTGACCGATGAGCAAATGCAAGCGCTTGAAAAGGGCGAAACGGTTGAAGTTAAGCAAGAAAAGCTTTCTCTTCGCTTCAATTTAGTGGGCGAAAATGTTGTAATCTCCGCATTAGTTAAGCAAAACGGCAACGAATTTTTCCTTCCAATCAATGGAGAGGGCACAAATTATCAAGAATTGAAGGACAAGGGAATTATAAATCTTGACGGCAAAAACCTTGCGCTCGGCTATAATAATGGCAAAGTCCAACTTTGGCTTAACACTGAAACGAAAATAAATATAGACAACATATTTAAAATATGCATGTTTTTAGTGGTGATTTATCTCACAGCTTATGTAATAAACTTCTTGCAAGGGTTTATAATGGCAACGGTGAACCAAAAGGTGAGTAAAGACCTGCGTGGGCAAATTTCACGAAAAATTAACCGCTTGCCACTAAAATATTTTGACACTTCAAGTTATGGCGACATCTTAAGCCGCGTAACCAATGATGTGGACACAATCGGTTTTACTCTCAATAGCTCTGTCAGTTCGCTTTTCGGTGCGGTGGCACTCTTTGTGGGCTCGCTCATTATGATGTTTGTAACAAATTGGATAATGGCACTCTCTGGCGTCATTGCCACACTTGTTGGCTTCTTGCTAATGACGGTGATAATAAGCAAATCTCAAAAATATTTCATCCGTCAGCAGCAGTCAATCGGTCAGTTAAATGGCTTTGTGGAAGAGGCGTATTCAGGGCAAGAAATAATTAAGGCATATAACGCAGAAGCGGACACAAAGTCGAAATTTGAAAATCTAAACACCACGCTCTACGCCACCGCTTGGAAATCGCAATTTTTCTCAGGCTTGATGGGTCCGCTCATGAATTTTATAGGGAACTTTGGCTATGTGGTGGTGTGCGTGGTTGGTGCTGTGTTGGTGCATAACGGCGTGATAAACTTTGCCGTGATTATTGCCATAATGATTTATATCCGCCTTTTCACCCAACCGCTAAGCCAACTTGCTCAGGCGCTCACAAACTTGCAATCCACTGCCGCCGCAAGCGAGCGCGTGTTTGAGTTTTTAAATCAGCCCGAGATGGCGGATGAAAGTCATTTAAGTGAAAAACTAACGCAAATAAAGGGCGAAGTTGAGTTTAAAAATGTAAAATTTGGCTATTCACCAAGCAAATTAGTTATCAAAGACTTTTCTGCCAAAATTAAGAGCGGGCAAAAAGTGGCAATCGTGGGTCCAACAGGTGCGGGCAAAACCACGCTCGTCAATCTGCTCATGAAATTCTATAATGTGTCGGAGGGAGATATTTTAATTGACGGCATTTCAATTAAAAACCTAACCCGAGAAAATGTGCACGACATATTTGGCATGGTGCTGCAAGACACATGGCTTTTCCAAGGCAGCGTGTTTGAAAATATTAGATACAATAAGCAAAACATCACAGATGAGCAAATTATAGAAGCGTGCAAGGTGTGCGGAATTCATCACTTTATTAAAACCCTCCCTAATGGCTACAACACAATTTTAGATGACAACACCACCATAAGTGCGGGGCAGAAGCAGTTGCTAACCATTGCTCGCGCGATGGTGGAAAATGCTCCAATGCTCATTTTAGACGAAGCCACAAGCAGTGTGGACACGCGCACAGAAATTTTAATTCAGCAGGCGATGGATAAGCTCACCCAAAATCGCACATCATTTGTGATTGCTCACCGCCTTTCCACAATCAAAAATGCCGATTTAATTTTGGTGCTAAAGCAGGGCGACATTGTTGAAATGGGCAATCATGAGCAACTTTTGGCAAAAAATGGATTTTATGCCGAACTTTATAATAGCCAATTTGAAGAAGTGTGAAAATTTTAAAAAATTTTATCGATTTCGTTTGACTATAAATTTTTATCGTTGTAAAATCTAGTTAACTAAGGAGAAATTATGAAAGAATTTTGGGATAAAGTGGTTAATTTTTTTGAAAACGACACTTTTAGAAAAATCGTTTTGTTCTTCGCCATTTTAATTATTGGCATAATTGTCATCAAAGTTTTGCTTGCAACAATTCGCAAGATTTTGGGTGGCACAAAGATGGAGAAAATTGCACAGCAATTCCTTTGCACAATTTTGAAATTTGTGCTGTGGCTAGCGCTGATTTTAATCTTGTTGAGCCAGATGGGCTTCAACATCACCGGTCTTCTAACCGCATTTAGTGCAGTTATCTTAGCAGTCGGCATGGCATTGCAAAACGCCATTGCAAACGTGGCAAACGGAATTATCATCATTTCCAGCCATATGTTCAAGAAAGGGGACTACATAATCGTGAACGGAGTTGAGGGCAACATCACGGATATCAACTTTATGTTCACCACACTCATCACAGTAGATAACCGCAAAGTTACCATGCCAAACACGAGCATTATTAATAATAATGTTACAAACCTTGGCGCATATCCAAAAAGAAGGGTTGATTTCACCTTCTCAGTGGCTTATGAAAGCGATGTTGAGCAAGTTAAGAAAATCGTCACAGATGTTATGAAGAGCGATGGCAGAGTTTATCTTGACCCAACTCCATTTTGCAGATTAAAAACTTTGAATTCAAGCAGCATTGATTTCTTCTCAAACTGCTGGTGCGATAATGCAGATTATTGGGATGTTTATTATTATGTTGTGGAAAATGTCTATAACGAGTTTAAGCGCAACAACATCTCCGTTCCATTCAATCAAATCGAAATGCGTGAGCGCAAAGATGTTGTTAAAATGCCTGTTTCTGGCAAAGGCTTGCCTGCTCGTGTTGAAAAGGTAAGAAAGGAAGAGCCTCATCACGGACTTCTAGACGCTTTCTCTGTTAGTGTCCACAAACCTAAAAAAGAAAAAGCTGAAAAGGCAAAACCAACCGCTAAATCAGAGCCTAAGCCTAAGAAAGAAGAAAAACCTTCAAAACCAGCAAAGAAAAACTAACAAATAAAAATTGCAAGATTTCTTGCAATTTTTTTATCTCTTGCGCATACGCAATAAATTTTGCTTTGTTTTTATTTTAATTTGTTTTAAAATATATATAATATTTAAAGAGGGTTTTATGGAAAATAAATTTTCTTCAGCGGAATATCTGAGCAATCTAAATAAATATTGGCGCGCAGCAAACTATCTGTCTGTTGCTCAACTTTATTTAAAGCAAAATCCGCTAATGCGGGACCATGAGTTGTGCGAAGAAGATGTGAAAAAAAAGTTGGTTGGGCATTGGGGCACTGTGCCGGGGCAAAACTTTGTTTATGCACACTGCAATCGCATAATTCAAAAGTATAATTTAGATTTAATTTTGCTTTCCGGACCGGGGCATGGTGGCAATTTCTTAACCGCTAATAGTTATCTTGAGGGATTTTATAGCGAAGTCTATCCAGAAATCTCTCAAACGCATGACGGCATGGCTCGTTTTTGCAAGCAATTTTCATTTCCTGGCGGCATTGGCTCACACTCTGTGCCAGAAACTCCTGGCTCAATTCATGAAGGTGGAGAGCTTGGCTATGTGTTGGCGCACGCTTATGGTGCGGTGTTTGATAATCCGAACTTGATTGCGGTTGCCATTGTGGGTGATGGCGAGGCTGAAACCGGTCCGCTTGCCACTTCTTGGCAGTCCAATAAATTTATCAACCCTAAAAAGGACGGATTTGTCCTGCCAATCTTGCACCTTAATGGCTATAAAATAAACAATCCAACCGTTTTATCGCGCACTCCAAAAGCGCAGTTGCAAAAATATTTTGAAGGCATGAATTATAAACCATATTTTGTGGAAGGCAGTGAGCCTAAAACCATGCACAAAAAAATGGCAGAGGCAATGGATAAATGCGTGGAAGACATAATGTCAATAAAGGCGGGCAAACTTGCCACCTATCCAATGATAATCTTGCGCACGCCAAAAGGCTGGACAGGCCCAAAAATCGTTGACGGCAAAATTGTGGAAAATAGTTTCCGCGCTCACCAAATTCCGCTCAACATGGAAGGCAAAGGTCATTTGGAGCAACTCAAAGCATGGCTAAATTCTTATAAGCCAGATGAATTGTTTGATAAAAATTATAAGCCAACGGCAGAAATCAAATCTGTAATTCCAAAAGGGAAAAAGCGCATCACCGCAAGTCCTTATGCTAATGGCGGGCTTTTAATGAAAGATTTAATTTTGCCAGACATTGAAAATTATGCGGTGAAATTCAGCGGTCATGGCAGCGTGCGTGCACAAGACATGCTTGAATTGAGCGCCTACATTAGAGATGTTTTCAAATTAAATAAAGCAAATAAAAATTATCGCATTTTTAGCCCAGATGAGGCTATGAGCAATAGGCTTTATCATGTGTTTGAGGCGGAAAATCGCAGATTTAACGCAAAAATTTTGCCAACAGACGAAAACCTTTCGCCCGATGGCAGAGTTATGGATAGTTTCCTATCCGAGCATATGTGTGAGGGCTGGCTCGAGGGCTATTTGCTAACGGGCAGGCACGGAATGTTTGATAGTTATGAAGCCTTTATTCGCGTGGTGGATAGCATGATTTCTCAGCACGCAAAATGGTTAAAGTCTTGCAATGAAATTTCGTGGCGCGCACCAATCTCTTCGCTTAATTTAATATTGACAAGCAATGTTTGGCAGCAAGACCATAACGGTTTCACTCATCAAGACCCGGGCATGCTCGACCATATTGTGAATAAAAAAGCCGATGTGGTGCGCATATATCTGCCGGCAGACACAAACTGCTTGCTATCTTGCTATGACCATTGTGCGCGCACAAAAAATTATGTTAATGTGATTGTGGCGTCTAAGCACACATCTTTCCAATGGCTAAATATTAAAGAGGCAAAAGAGCATTGCGCATTAGGCGTTGGCGAGTGGAAATGGGCAGGGCAAAATAATAGCGCTAAGCCCGATTTGGTCATCGCAAGTTGTGGCGACACACCAACTCTCGAAGCCCTTGCCACTATAACTCTAATTAAAGAATATCTGCCAAAACTCAATGTTAAATTTGTCAATGTGGTGGACTTAATGAAATTAGTTTCAAGTTCAGCTCACCCACACGGATTGACCGATAGCGAATATGACAATTTATTCACGACCGATAAGCCAATAATTTTCAACTTCCACGGATATCCTCAACTTGTCCATCAACTGACTTATAATCGCCACAATCAAAATCTCCATGTTAGCGGCTATGTGGAGGAAGGCACAATCACCACTCCATTTGATATGCGCGTTCGCAACGGAATTGACCGCTATCACTTAATGCTTAAAATTGCAAAATATGTGGAGATGGATAAAGCCACAAAGCAAAAAATAGAGCGCGATATGAAACGACAACTTGAAAAGCATAACGCATATATCCGCGAGTATGGAATTGATATGCCAGAAATTTTAAATTGGGAATGGAATTAATCCATTTCTTTTTTTATTTTTTAAACTGCTTTGTCATATCGGGGTTCCCGCAAGAACTTTGTTCGCAGTGGGGCAATTTCGGGGTCCCCATAAGAACTTGTTTCGAGATAGGGCTAAAATTTTTTTAAATTAATAAAAATTCGATTAAATTTAACAAAAAAATTGCATTTTTAGGTGCAATTTTTTAAATTTTTAAAAATTTATTTTAAAATCTCAATATAAAAATCTAAATACTTTATTTTCAAAATCGCTGTTTTCTAATATGTTTCTAGATATTAAATCTTTGCGCATTTTTGAATATTCGTTGTAAGATAACTCACACCTATCAAATTGTTCTTTCCATTTTTTTAAAGATTCTGATTTCACCAATAAAATTCTAATTAAATCATTTATCATTCTTTTATTTGAGAATATAAATAAAATTATAAATGCCAAAAAGCACAAGCATATAAATAATCCAAAAATAATATAACCACCAGTTAACGACCAAAAAGAAAAACTTGGTTTACCATATTTTAAGTTTGTTTTAAAATAATTTTTTATTTCAGTTATTGTCGCGCATCCTGTATGTTCAGTATCTTTATAAGAATATCTAGAAAAATTTTCAAATTTATAAAGTTTTATTATGCCGTTTGATTCTTGATAAATATAATTAACATTGTCAATCAATTCATAGTATGTGTCGTCATATATTGAAAGATCTGAAAGGCGAACCTCTTTTGCTTCATATAAACTCGGTACTCTTGGTTTTATTGTTGGATAAACGATTGAGCAAATTATTGGGTCAATAATTAATATGGAAATTATAAGCGAACTAAAAATTATTATCAATTTTTGAAAATTTTTGATTTTATTCTTTAAGTCATTTACTGAAGATGTGGTTTTAATTAGACTTAAATCATTTTGATTTTCTTGTTTTTCTGTCGCAATCTTGTTTCCGCAGAATATGCAAAAAGAATTTTCGCAATCATTTTCTTTGCCGCATGCTGGGCAAATTTTCATCGAATCATTATTCTCTGATGTAAAATCTTTATAGGTTTTATCAT
>CANQDP010000019.1 GCA_947593585.1 uncultured Clostridia bacterium | reverse complement strand
AACTCTTTCCACGACAATCACATGGTCTATTCTGGCACCGGCAGCGACTTCTTTTTCAATTTAATAACAAATGAAAGTGACGATCTTCAAAGCACAGTCACCTGGGACAAGTTTTACAACAACAAATATTTTGCAACAAATCTGTCGTCTTTTACCTGCTTGGATGAAAGTTTTTACAGCCGAGATGATTCCACGCCTGTTCCTTTTTGCACAGATTTTGAAAGTTGGAGAAAGCGCGACTTAAACTCAACTTTTGAAAAATATACACCTGATATTAAACCAGGCAAACCATCGCACGCTAAAGTGAAATTCAAAGATGGCGAACTGAGCATAAATTGGAAGCAATCTAAAGGCGATGTTTGGCACTACAACATTTATAAAATTAGTGAAGGTGAAGAAATTAGTTATCGCAATTTGCTTGAACAAACAAAAACAACATCTTTCAATTTCACACCTGAAGCAAAAGGCACATTTTATATTGTGATTGAGCCAGAAAATAACATGGGTGTTGTTAGTGAAGCGCTTAAACTAAAAATTTCATTAAATTAATGAATTAAGAAAAAGTCTTTCACAGGTGTAAATAGTTTTGTTTTTTTTGGTAATTGGTTAGTTTTAGTTAGTAAGTTGAATTTTTCAAAAATATTAAAAGACCCCTATTTTATAGGGGGTTTTTGCTGGTTGAGATGTGTGTGGACTTGTTCCCCTCATTCCACTTATACTTCGCTTATGCTCTGTTTAAGGTGGGAGCATAAAAAAATAGGCATAACGCCTAAATTTCTGGTTGAGATGAGTGGACTTGCCCCCTCATTCCACTTATACTTCGCTTATGCTCCGTTTAAGGTTGGGGGCCTAAAAAAAGTAGGTCTCCCTACTCTTCTGGTTGAGATGAGTGGACTCGAACCACCGACCCCCACCTTATCAGGGTGGTGCTCTAACCGGCTGAGCTACATCTCATTTGGTGGAGAATAGCGGATTCGAACCGCTGACCCCCTGCTTGCAAGGCAGGTGCTCTAGCCAACTGAGCTAATCCCCCATCAATATGACAAGACTTATATTAGCAAAATTTTAGGCGTTTGTCAATAATTTTTCACAATTTTTTTGAAAAATAAAAATTTTCTCAATATGTGAAAACTCATAAGCAAATAATAAATAATCTTATTTCGTTGTTGTCCAAATTGCCAAAAAATCTTTGTTCCACACAAGTTGAGGGCTTTGGCAACCGGCATTTTTAAGGAGTGCGAAGTTGTTATTTAGAGTTTCAAGTTCATCTTCATCCGCAAGGAGTTTAATCCAATCATTTGTTTCTTTAACAGAGTAAGTTTTTAATAACCAATCTTTTTGAAGTTTATCAAAAAGTTTTTGCTCTGTTTTGTTTTTTCCTTTTAACATATCGCAAGTTATGAATTGCCCACCATTTTTCAAATGACTAATTATATTATTTACCGCCAACTGTTTTTGGTCGAGCCCATGAACATTATGAATTCCAAAACTAGAAATAATTAGGTCAACCGTTGGGATGCTTCCCATTGTCTTTTTATCACAAATATCGCTTAAAATCGGAGTGAAGTCATAATCTTTCATTCTTTCTTGCCCAATTTTTAGCATTTCACTAGAAAAATCTACGCCATAAAATTTGGCTTTTGGATATTTTTTTGCCACTTTTTCCGTAAGAATGCAAGTTCCGCAACATACATCAAGAATAATTGGATTTTTCTTCTTGATTTTTAAATTATCCACAAATGTGTCAAGCGCCTCATCAAAGTGGATAATAACGGCACGGCTTGTGAATTCATAAATTTTTGCTTCATTATTATAGTTTTGCTTTATATTCATAGTTGCTCCTTAAATTTGATGTTTTAATTTCATATCTTGAAGATGCGTCATGCAATCTCAAATTTCGATAAGGTTAGGGAAGTGTTGTTTAATTTCATATCGAGTTTTAGCCCAAAATGATTGCAAAAGGCTTTTGCGGTGAAACATACATTATTGAAAAAGTGCCCGCAATAATTATAAATTAGGTTTTCATTCATAAGTTTTGGCTTATTGATTAGGATAATTTTTATAATAAAAGTTTTATTTTTAATTGCAAATTCCACGCCAACAATATCCTGATAAGCAGTGTAACCAAACTTTTCTTCAGCGTCATCTTCTAGTCTGTCGCACGAAAAATCCATTTTATCAATCAAAGCAACAAACCAAGAGAATTTGTTTTCTAATTTTGAAAAATCCTTCTCGTCATGTGTGGAAATTGCTGAGCAGATTGTGTCAATTTCATCGGATGAAAACTCGTTAAATTTTTTTAAATATTCCCTTGCAAATTTTGCGGCTTTTTGCCCATGATTTTCTCTCCCGTCCACTTGCCCTAAATCATGCAAGGCTTCACATACTTTTAAAATAAGCGTTTCTCGCTCTGTTAATTGAAAAACCGGAGCAATTTTGTCGGTCAGAGCCAAGACATTGTGTATGTGCTTTATTCCATGGCTGAACGGATATGGATTGATTTTATCTATTGCCCTATATTTATTCAAAATTTCTTCATCTGCTAAAATTTGTTTCAAAACATTTTTCATGACAATATTATATTTGATTTTAATTTTTTTTGCAACTTAAATCTATATGAAGAAAGAAAGCGCCCACAAGTGTTAAACACTTCTTATCGTAGGGGATGCAAGGTCTTTAAACCGAACCAATCACTTTCATTTTTATTGTATCATAAAAAAGCCGCTTGTTAATAAAATTTTAAAAAATTGCACAAAAAAATTAAAAATTTTAAAGAAATTGCATTAAATTTCACGCAATTTTAAAAATTTTAAGTATTTTTTCATTTGCAAATTATATTTTGTGTTTTTAAAATCTATCATAAAATTTTAATTTACAAAAAATTTATTTTTTCTTATAATTATATTGAGGAGTTAATATGAAAAAAATAACACAAGATGCAGGAAGAAAACAACTTGGGGATTTTGCCCCAGATTTTGCACATTTCAATGATGATGTGCTTTTCGGTGAAAATTGGAATAATGGAGATATTGACCTTAAAACGAGATGCATTATAACCGTTGTTGGGCTTATGTCGTCTGGCATAACGGATAATTCGCTTATCTACCACTTGCAAAACGCAAAAAAGAATGGTGTGAGCAAAAAGGAAATTGCAGCCATCATCACGCATTGCGCATTTTATGTCGGCTGGCCCAAAGCGTGGGCAGTGTTTAGATTGGCAAAAGATGTTTGGAATGAAACAATTGATGCTAAAACGGAAAAAGAAATTTATCAAAACACAATATTCTTCCCAATAGGCAATCCAAACGATGCCTTTAAAGATTATTTTATTGGCCAAAGTTATCTCGCACCAATTTGCAAAGAGCAAGGCATATTTAATGTTACTTTCGAGCCAAAATGCAGAAATAATTGGCATGTCCATCGTGCCAAATCTGGCGGTGGGCAAATTCTTATTTGCGTTGGTGGAAGAGGATACTATCAAGAATTTGGCAAAAAAGCAATCGAATTAAAGCCGGGCGATTGCGTAAATATCCCAGCAAATGTAAAGCATTGGCATGGTGCGGCAAAAGATAGTTGGTTTTCACATCTCGCAATTGAAGTGCCGGGAGTTAAAACTTCAAATGAGTGGTTAGAGCCCGTTGACGACAAACAATATAATAAATTAAAATAGGAGTAAAAATGAACATTCTTGTTTTTAGTGATATACATGGCAGTTTAAATAGTTTAAAGGCGCTTGTAAAAACTGATGATTGGAAAAGGGCAGATAAAAGAATTTTTCTTGGAGATGTTTGCATTGGTTGCAGTAGACCTAATGAGTGTATTGAGTTATTAAAGCAACTTGACTGTGAAAAAATAATCGGAAACAATGATGTCTATGTTTGTGATCATGTCCCGAAAGTTGATTTGTGCGAATTTGCAGAAGAAAAAATTGAAATGTTAAAATATATGCAAAAAATTGTGACACGCGAAAACAAGAAATATGTTATGTCATGGCAAAAGGCTCTAACACTTAAACTTTATAACAAAATTCTATATTTCACTCATTATGTTTGGGAAAACTATAACAATGATGAAAATGTTATTGACACTCCAAGAGAAAAGTCATTTGACACAAGAAAACAGATGTTTAAAGATATAGAAGCCGACTTTATTTTCTTTGGACATGAACATAGAGAAAATCATTTTTCAAATGGAAAACAATATTTTTATTGTGTTGGAACATTAGGATTGCGAAGTCCGGGATATTATTTAAAAATTAATATAGATAAAAACAAAGTTGAAATAAATGAGCATTATGTCGAGTTTGATATTAACGAAGAAATAGATTTAATGGATAAAGCGGGCTATCCTTACGAACGAAATAAAATAAAAAAGAGTTAAAGAAATGACTAATTTAAGGAACAATAAGGAGAAATTATGGTTGTTGATTTTCACGCACACGCTATAACAAAAGAATATTTAGATGGACTAAATTCGCTTGGAATTGACCCTTTAAAAGTCGATGGCTTTAAAGTGCCAGATTGGAGTGCAAAAGACCACCTTGCTTTTATGAAAGAAGCAGGAATAGATTTTTCTATTCTTTCAACTCCTACTCCACACCTTTATAATGGAGATAGTGAGCAAAGTGCAAAGGTTAATAGACAAGTTAATAAATCTTTAAGCGAAATTTGCAAAAGTTATCCAAATAAATTTGCTTTTGTTGCTTCTCTTCCACTTCCAGAAGATGTAGGGCTTTCTGCACCAAACGCACTGCTTCAAGCGTGTGCCAGCCTTTATGCACTTGACCATTTGGGTATGCCTGAAGGCAATTTAGCACTAACACAAGCCATAATTTATGTGTGCGAAAGTCCAAAGGATAACCGAGTTGTTATTGCAAAGGAAATGGCGGAAGATGATGCACGCAATCACGCTGATGATAGAGTGCCAGATTATTTAAAAAATCACACCGAGGCAAGCAAGAATTACAAATATCCGCACGATTATGGCGGCTGGGTAGAACAACAATACTTGCCTGACAGTTTAAAGGATAGGTGCTATTTTAAGCGTAAAAATAAGGACGACAAAAAATAAGGAGAGAAAAATGAAAAAAACTTTGCTTGTGATTTTAACTATTCTTTCCGTTTTACTTTTCATTTTTGGGTTGTTTCACATCCCTATTTTAAGTTCATTGGGCGTAGAATTCCCTGCAAGGAATGTTGTGTGGGGTTTAAGCATCATACCAACAGTAATTGTTAGCGCAATACCATTAATTATTTGTGGCTATTTTTGGATAAAATCAAAAAACCACAACAAAAACACACAACAAAATCAGGAGATAGAGAAGAAAAGCACTGTGAAAAAATTATTATTTCGAGTGTTAGAAGTTGTAAAATTTTGTTTAATTTTACTTATGGACGCATTGTTTTTCATTGAGATTGATCATGATGTTGTTCTACTGCCTAATAACGAAGGCAAATTAGAAAAAGTTGATTATTATTACAGCATTTATGATAAACTTTATGGGAAGAATCTGCAATTTCTCGTTTACATAGCTCTTGTGGTGATGTCAGTATCTATTGTAATGTCGATTGTAACTTGCGTGGCAAAAAACAATCGAAAATTAAGGATAGCAAGTCATGTAACATTTCTTATCGCGGCCATAATCTTTATTATATTGCTTGTTTATTCGATGTTGTATCTCAAAATTAGTTATTGATTTTTAAATTTCAATTAAAAGGATTCAAAGGGAATTATACCAGATTGGATTGTTTACTTAATTTTATTCGTTATTGGCGGAATTTTGACAATACTTGAAGAGGCTGCAAAAAAATTTAAAGCATATTTTTACTTTGATTGCGGTTGTTATATGCTTAATTTCATTAATTTTATATTGCTTTGATAAAGCCAACAGAGTCACATCAATAATTCTTTGTTATATTGGCATCGGTTTTATGGCGATTGTAATAATTATTGATGCCGTTATTATTTTAAAAAACATTAAAAGATAATTTAAATGATAGAAAATATTCACACGATAGAAAAAGTAACACAAAAACTCTTTAAATCAACATTTTTTAAAATTTGTGTTGTTCAGTTTGAAGTTTTGCGTTGCTATAATAATGCTGTAATTCATAAAGGAGGTAAAAATGAATACAGATAAAATTTATGCAGAGCATATCGCAAACGAATATGCGCCAAAGGACACAACAAAGGTTAGGCAACTAAAAAAACTTGACAACAAGGCAAAACTGCCAGCCACAATTTTCGCTTACTCATTTGGAATTATAAGTGCACTAGTGTTGGGCGTTGGCATGTGCTTGGCAATGAAGGTTATCGGCTCGGGCGTTGCAGCAATGGTGGCAGGGATTATTGTTGGCGTTGTTGGAATTATAGGTTGTGCAGTAAACTATCCAATCTATAAAAAAATGCGTGCAAATGGCAAAGCAAAATATGGCTCTGACATTATGAAACTTGCAAAAGAAATTAGCGATGAAGAATAAATTTAAGGAGAAGTGCTATGAATAAATCTGAAAGTAAATATTACAACACATCACTTTTAATGAATCAAGCACTTATTGAACTTTTAAACAAAAAGGATTATGAGTTTTTGAGCGTAAAAGAGATTTGCAAAAAGGCGGGGGTTAATCGCTCCACCTTTTATTTGCATTATGACAATATTGACGATTTGCTCTATGAAACGATTGAAAATTTAAACAAAAATTTTTCTGCTTGTTTTGGCGAAGAAAATAAAGATTTTGCAAACCAAATAAATAGCAAACAAAAAAAAGATTTAATTTTAATCACGCCAAAATATTTGCTGCCATATCTAAAACATGTTAAAGAGCATAAAATGGTCTATCAAGTTTCTTTTAAGCATCCAACACTTATGCAATCAAACGAAAAATATAGTTATTTGCAGAATAAAATTTTGTTCCCAATTTTTGATATTTTTAACATTGATAAAAATGCAAGAAAATACATTTCTGCTTATTATATAAGCGGTGTTTACGCAATAGTTGACGAGTGGATTAAGGGCGGTTGCAAGGATGATGAAAATATGATTTGTGAACTCATTATAAAATGCGTTCGACCTTATGAGGATGAAAATGAGCCTAAAAGAGAAAATAAACAAAATAAAAACTAAATATAAAACCATTATTATGCTTATTCTTTCGCTAGTTATCAATTTAGGGTTTATTGCTTACAACTCTTATTTGGGCATAGTCTTTAAAGATGCTTTTGCTATTGGGATTTCAATTTATTATCTATTTTTGTTTGTGATTAGGTTTGCCACCTTAATGATAGAAAGAAATATATCCCACAAAGAAAAAGAAGAGCAAATTAAAATTAGGGTTAAAAATTATAAAATTTCATCAATATTTATATTTATTATAGATTTGTGTTTAATCGCTCCCATTATTTTAATGGTAACGCAACCTAACGATGTTAAGTTCGGCTTAATTCCCGCAATCACTATGGCAACATACTGCGTTTATAAAATTGTGATTGCAATAATAAATTATAATCGTTCTAAAAAAACAAAAAATCCCACTCAAATTTTGCTTAAAGAGATGAATATAATAGGAGCAATCGTTTCTATTTTAACGCTCCAACACACTCTGATTATGGTGAACGGCGGAATGAATAAAAGTATGCTAATTTTATCACTTATTTCAAGCATTGGCTTTATCATGTTGATAATTGCATTTTCCATAATTTCTTTTGTGAAAAATAAAAAATTGTTTAAAAAATAGAAAAATTTTAAGTTTTTTGCCAAATTTTTATGAAATTTTAAAAATTTTTTAACATTTTTTGTGTTTTGTGGTATAATTTAAATAATGATAGGAGGGTTTATGAAAACATTGGTGGCATTCTTTTCTCATGCGGGAGAGAACTATTTTGATGGCGGTTACAAAAACTTAAAGGTTGGCAACGCAAAAGTGATTGCGGATAAAGTGCAAAAATTCACAGGAGCAGACGAATTTGAAATTGAAACGATTAAGAAATATCCTATTGGATATAAGGCATGTTGTGATGAAGCAATGCGAGAGAAAAAGTCTAACGAATTGCCTGAGTTGAAAATCGATTTGCCAACAGATGAATATGACCATATCATTTTGGTTTATCCGTGCTGGTGGGGCACAATGCCTCAGGCCGTTTTCAGCTTTTTAAGTCTGCATAATTTTTCTAATAAGACCATTTCACCAATTTGCACACATGAAGGCAGCGGCATGGGCTCAAGTGAAAGTGACTTAAAGAGGGTTTGCTCAAAGTCCACAATCACACGCGGGCTTGCCATTCAGGGCAGTCTGGCACAGACTAGCGATGCTGCAATCAAATCTTGGTTGAAGCAAAATGGTTTGCTTTAATATTAAATAATGAAATAAGGAGCAATCCTTATTTTTTATGCAAATTTGTTGAATAAAAAAATTAATTGTGCTATATTTTTCGTGGAGGGAAAAATGAAAAGAGTTGTTGTTGAAGGCTCTCAGTGGGGCGATGAGGGCAAAGGCAAAATCACAGATTATCTTAGTGAAAAAGCAAAAGTGGTTGTCCGCTTTCAAGGAGGCAACAATGCTGGGCACACAATCGTGTTTGGTGGCAAAAAATATGCTCTTAGGTTAATTCCGTCTGGCATTTTCCACAAAAACACAGTCTGCGTGTTGGCATCAGGCATGGTTATTTCTCCTGCCGCTTTCCTTGAAGAGGTGGACGTGCTAAAAAAAGCGGGGTTTGACACTTCAAAAATTATGGTTTCTGATAGGGCAAGCGTGCTGTTTGATTACCACAAAACGCTAGACGGCGCAAATGAAGCCCAACTAAAAGGCGCAAAAATTGGCACAACCGGTCGTGGCATTGGCCCATGTTACACAGATAAGGCTAGCCGTGTTGGTCTAAGGATGGGAGATTTAATAAACAAAACCAGCCTTCAAAAGCGCTTAAAAAGTGCGTTGGAATTTAAAAATAGAGAGTTAAGGTCGTTTAACTTGCCGGAAGTGGACTTCAATTCACTTTATAAAGAGTGCTTAAAACTTGGCGAAAAATTAAAGCCATTTATCGCAAACACGGCAATATATTTGCAAGAGCAGGTGAAGAAAGGCACAAAAATCTTATTTGAGGGTGCACAAGGCGCAATGCTTTGCTTAACTTATGGCACTTATCCTTATGTTACATCGTCTTCTCCTATGGCAAATTCCATTCCGCTTTCTTGTGGCATTCCAACAAACAGCGTGGAGTATGTTTTGGGCATTGCCAAGGCTTACACAACGCGTGTGGGCGAGGGTCCGTTCCCAACCGAACTCTTTGGCGATTTTGCTGATGAGTTGCGTGAGCGAGGTCATGAATATGGCACTGTTACAAAACGCCCAAGGAGAATTGGCTGGCTAGATTTGAATGTGTTAAATCATGCGGCTGGCATCTCTGGCATTAATGGTTGGGCGGTTACATTGCTCGATGTGCTCACGGGTGTGGACGAAATTAAAGTTTGCACTAAATACACATTTGAGGGGAAGGATGTAACCACCATTCCGGCAACACTTGAAGAATATGAGCAATATAAACCACATTATATCACCTTAAAGGGCTGGAAAGAGGATATAAGCAAGGTTAAATCGTTTGAAGAATTGCCTAAAAATGCGCAAACCTACTTAAAAACGATTGAAAAATACACAAAAGTGCCAATCGCCATGTTCTCTGTTGGTCCAGATAGGACGCAAACGGTCGTTTTGCATGACCCATTTGCTGATTAATTAAACCCCAAACACTAATTCTTTCATTTACATATATAAAAAGAGCGCAAGAAAAATTCAATTAAATCATCTTGCGCTTTTTCATGCAAATATTTTAATATTCTCCTCTTTTTTTGTTGACAACTCAACCAAAAATAAGTAGAATTATTTTTGGTTGTCAACTAGATACAAAAATAAGTAGAATTATTTTTGGTTGCCAACTAGGTGCAAAAATAAGTAGAATTATTTTTGGTTGTCAACTAGGTGCAAAAATAAATAGAATTATTTTTGGTTGCCAACTAGGTGCAAAAATAAGTAGAATTATTTTTGGTTGTCAACTAGATACAAAAATAAGTAGAATTATTTTTGGTTGCCAACTAGGTGCAAAAATAAGTAGAATTATTTTTGGTTGCCAACTAGGT
>CANQDP010000018.1 GCA_947593585.1 uncultured Clostridia bacterium | reverse complement strand
TATGCCGGATTGATTAAATAAAACCCTACATCCTTATACCCGCCACCATTGGAGATATCGTAATAACTTATGTAACATCCACTCTCGCTGCTATAATTAATTTTGAGCAACGAACCGCCTATAGTTCTGCCCAGATATGCAACGAATTTTAAGTTTTCTAATTTGGTTCGCGTGTATTCATGATTAAACTCTCGCTCATCACCCTCGCCCGTCTTAGAGGACACAAGATATTCAAAGCCGTTCTTCTCTTGGTTGCGTGTGAAATCTGGATTGTTATTATATCGCTCCGCTTCAGTCTCTTGGTTTGGCTCTTTTGCCATGAACAAGTAAGATAAGTCTTTTATCATAAACTCACTACTTTCACCATCATTGAAGAATGGCAAAATCCATGGAACTGGCACTTCGTTTTCATCCCATGTGTAGGTGTAAATGTCTGGCATATGCCCGACACTTTCGCTCATTATATTAACAATTCTAAAGTATGTGTAGTTATACCCATTAACTGAATACGTGGTATAATTCTTGGTTAAAATTGTTATGTGAGTTGTGTGAGCATTGTCGTTATTGGTGATTTTGATTGTTGCCTGCCCAGCATATGAAGAATAGTTTTCCAAGTTGATTGTGTAGCCATATTTTTGCCAAATTTCACCTTCCTCCCCAGTGGTTAAATCTGCCCCGACGCTAAGGCCAGAGAAAGTCTTATGTGGCAAAAGAACACCAAACCAATCTGTGGATTTGCTTATTTGATTTGGATTGTCCGTATCTGTGTTTGCAAAATAATTAAATTCATAAGTTTTAGGGTCTGATCCTGCGAAACCATAAGCGTTTTCAATGGTATAGTATAAATTTGCGTTTTTATTTTGACTATCTAGATATTTAGACAAAGCGTTTATGTTTCTTTCAGTTTTGTTAGACGAGCTAAACAAGGCTTCCATTTTAGGGTCGGTTCTTTCAGTGGCATAGCCATAGATGTTTAGCTGATATTTTATTGGAGCAAACAATATCTCTAGCTTCTTGCTCTCAGTGATGCTATCTACCACTATGTTGCTATTTTGTTTGACAGCCGCAAAGCTTCCATCCCACTTAAAGAAACGATAGTATCTTGTAAAGAAAGTGGAGGCACGGCTATCGACAATGGTCGTATTTGTGTAGCCTAATCCTTGATAGTAATCCACTTCGTTGGCGGTTGACGAACTTGGGGCGGAAGACAAAACCCGAATTTGATATTCGTTAAATCCCGCAGTGGCGTTTGCACCAAACATATTTGGATACCAACTCCTTATGTTGCTATCCACCCATGCAGGGAAAATTATTTTCAAAGCGGATCTATCCAAAACAAGATGAAGTTGAGGTGCCGTGGTTGGGTCATAATTCAAACTAGAGCCAGAAAGCACATGATATTTGAAACCTGCCAAATCTCCACCATCTGCACCATATTTCACGCCGTTATTCATTAATGTGCCAATTAAATTGGTAGGCAATTTCCTTGTGGTGCTACCTGTGCTTGATGAAATATCTGCCTCTAAATCCACTTTCTTTAGCACAATAAAGAGATAAACAGTGGAAGCGGAGGAATCCATTAAATTTATGCTTGTGGTTAAATCTCCTTCCGAAGGTGCAGACTTTGTGCTAAGCCTCAGCAAATAGCCATAAGAAGGCAAATCTATGTTATAAACATTCACGTTGGTTACAGGATTAGGGTTTGCTATGCAATATCTTTCAAATGATAAATATTTATCCTGCACAATTTTTAGATCTTTTAAAAAACCAAATGTGCGAGAATTGAAATTGGCACTATTTTCTCCTTCTGCGAAATATCCATCTTGATATAGCCTCTTGTCGCTTGTATTTATCCCAGACCTTATAAAGGATGAACCATTTTTTATTACATATCCACCAAAAGCAATTTTTGCTGTGGCCGTCAATTTTGAGCAATAAATTCTAAGTTCATATTGTCTATACTGAGCATTATATGTGATATCCCCTATTCGTTCAATAGAGAATCCATCATTTGGTGTTACTTCTAAACCATAACCATAGAATCCGCTTGTTAATTTTGAATATCCTGGGCAAATTCCAGAGGATGTGGCTAAAGTTTGGTTGCAATCGAAAAGATAATCGTAAATGTTGGATGACATATATGTGGATTTTGGCAATCTGATAACGGAAGAATTTATTGCCTCGCCTTCAAGCAACTGCGTTCCGCGCTCTTTAAGTTCATACAATCTTAAATTTCCGTTTTCAACATAAATATTCAACCCATACACAGGCATTGGCCCATCGTCTTGTAAGAAGCATGCGGGTATTGGGCAAGATTGATTAAGCAAGTTATCGCATAAATAAGCTCCATAGGAATCGTAAAAGTTAACACCCTCAAGTAGCTGATATCTAGGAAAATACCATCCGTTTCTATCATTTGAAGTTAAATCATTAAGAGTAAAAGTGCTCTTAACCGCATTTTGTAGCTCCCTGAAACTTTCAAAAAAATGAAGAGGCTGATACAATGAAAGGTTATATGTAGCTGTGTCATCATACCTAGTGGATGTTTCACTTGCGAGCCTATATCCTTCAATGGCATAAGTCATTGATAAGCAGTTTGATGTGGTTGCATCAATTGCGATGTTGCTCACATGCGTACGAGGCCAGTTTGCATCTTGCCCATATATTGAGCCTCTGAACACAGAATTGCCAACAGACACAGCACCATTGCAATTATAAACGTTTACAATGCCTGATGTATATTTGTTCGTGTAAGCATTAAACTCTTTTGACGACATCTTATTGCCGATACTATTCGAAGTGCGGACAATAGCGTCAACAGAACATTCATATATTGCACACTTTGAAGCGTAAACCATGCCGACTAGCCCAGCCGCACAGATTTTTCCATCATCCGTAAGTTTAGGAGCTTGTTCGCTTTCATCCTTACTGCTTGCGACACCGCGACAAGCGAAATCCACTTCAGAATTTAAAACCACACAATCTCTTACATAACAGGTGGGTGAAGTATAAGATTTGTAAATTCTACCTATAAGGCACCCTGCTGTGTTATAATATGCAGCTTGAGGATTAACATCGTGGACCTGCCCCTTTGCGTAACTATTCCCCCAACCCACTTTTGCATTAATGAGCCTTAGGTTTTGTATGTGTTGTTCTTCCTTCCCTGACAACAGCCCAAAGAAACCCAAATCGACATTCGCTTCAGAAGATGTGAAAGGCACGTAAAAATTTGATATTGTGTGAAAATTCCCGTTAAACGAACCTTCAAAAGGATGGCCGGCTTGACCAATAGGCGACCAATCCTCATCATGCAAATCAATGTCATCATACAAATTCACTGTCAAGCCCGTGTGAGGATTGCCCCCATTAACTGAATCTCTAAACCTTTTTAGATCATCTTCGCCCCATATTTCAGTTACGGCATCAGGAGCGGCGTTTGGAGCAACTTTTTCGCTTTGTTTGTTAATTAAAATAGTTAAAGAAATGCCGGCACTTAATGTTAGCAGTGCGGCAATTAATACTATTAACACTTTCTTTATCGCTAAATGCTTCATATCCACCCCTTAATCTTTAAGCCTTTATCTCTTCTTAGCATATGGGGCGGCTTGCGCGCGGATGCGCGCAATGGCGCAGCCATAGCGCAAAAACTTTTGCGCTAAGCCGCCCCCTCCGTTTGCAAAATTAATATTTCTAAGAAATATTATAACACTCCAATTGCGTTTTTACAAACAAAATGGCACATTTTGCCGAAAAAAATAGCAACCTTTTGGCTGCTATTTGTCCTTATCCTGAATATAATCATAACCGAAATCGTCTGTTGGCTTTGATTTATCCTCAACTTTTGGTTGTTGACGAGGCTTTTTTTTCGGCTTTTTTTCTTGTTTTTCAACTGGTTTTGGCTTTTTCTCTTTCTTCTTTCTAGGCTTTTTAATTAATGCTGCCCACAAGCAGACCGCCACCTGAAGCGGAATGCCAAGCACATAGATAAGCCAAAGATTATACTTAATCAACTGCACATGAACACACGCAAGCGTTGACCATATCAAGCAGGTGAGCAAGATAAATAGCACATCACTTCTGCCCCATATGCTATTGAAAATGATTAAAATGACGAACGAAGCAGGCACTGCCCACATAAAGAACATTGCGATGCTTTTATTAATGGCGATGTGGAACGCAACGAAAAGAATGGTGGCAAGCATCCAAACCGCACTAACAGCAAGCAGTGTGATTGCCAAACGCGCAGGGATAAAACGCTTTTTGACCGGAGCAGGGGAAATTTCATCCACCGACAAATCTTCTTTTGTGAGAGCGTCTAGCGTAACGCCATAAAAAACACACAAATCATAAAGCGTTTCCACGCTAGGAAGAGATTCGCCCGTTTCCCATTTTGATATGCTCTTATCTGAATAGCTAAACTTCTCTGCCAGCTCTAATTGGGTGAGCTTTGCATGCTTTCTCAGCAAGAGCAAGTTTTTGCCAATAATTTTATTTATTTCCATAATCTACTTTAATTATAACATATTTATTTTTTAAACGCAAACGATAAAATTGAAAAAGTTTTTAAAATTGTTTTGAAATTTTTATCAAAGTTTTTATAATAGAGAAAAAGAGAGAAATTTATCTAATTCGTAAGGGGGAAATCATGAGAGTTGTGTTAGTGGTGGATAGCATTGAAAACTTAAACGAAAAAGTTAATATGCTTGAAAATCATTTTGGAACGAACCTTTGCTTCGTGGTGAAGGCCAATCTTGCACCCATCTTCAAAACGTATGGCTACCCTATTTCTGCCGTATATGCCGAAAAGGCTGCTAGAATTGTTCACTTGACACTTGCCCGACTAGATGTGGAAGACACAATTATTTGCTATGCGAGTTTGCAACTATCTAATCGTCTGTTAGACGGGCTTACCGCACGCCTTGGTGATGGCAACAAAATTATAAATTTCATGCCTAGATATAATTATTTTGAACGAATGTGCAATGTGCCATATAATGCTTATGTAAAAACGATTTTTAAGGCGAAGGATAGTTTGGCAAGCCCAAAACTTCAATTCTTGCCAGCGGGATGTGTGGAAGAACTTTTGCAAAGCCATCTAGCAAACAGAATGTTTGAAATGAACCCTAAATTTGTTTATTCTGTTGAGGTGGAGGACAAAGCCACCAACGCTTCACTAAAAGTGCGACCAAAATTTAATAAATATGCAATAATTCCAATCATTGTGTTGCTCACCGCTTTGGCACTATTCATTATGTCCCTTGCATTTTGGGGAGCGAGATACCTAAATATATTTATATTCGTTGTGGTGTGCATATTAGATGTGCTTCTCACAATCATTTTCCAATTCAAGAATTATTTTGATGAAAGGTTTTTGAAATGACGCGTAGTTGCGTCATTTTTTATAAAAAACAGGGGGAGGGGCTCATGTGCAAAACTTGTTTTGCACATGAGGCGGCTACCGCCGCCCAGCACTGAAAGTGCAGCCCCTCCCCCACAAACAAAAAAAGGCTTAATTAGCCTTTTTTTCTGCTGCTAAAACTGTTGCCACTTTTCTGCCTCTGCCATCGGTTTTGAACTTAACAACGCCGTCAACCAAGGCAAACAAAGTATAATCATTGCCGCACCCAACATTTTCGCTTGGATAGATTTTTGTGCCACGCTGACGAACAATTATTGAGCCAGCCTTAACAAATTGACCATCGCCCGTCTTAACGCCAAGACGCTTTGATTCACTATCTCTGCCGTTTTTGGTGCTGCCGCCGCCTTTTTTATGGGCAAATAATTGAATATTAATCATTGCTAATCTCCTTTATTTTAATGTATTTTGCGTGGCCATCACTAACCTCTTTCAATCCCAAACTGGCAGTTTTCATAAGCGTTTGTGCCAATTTGATCTCACCCTGACTTAGCCCATTAAGACTAACTGACAGAAGAGGAATATCTTCATCGATTTCGCATTTTGCGGGCAAGTTAAGCACTTGCTTTAAACCTATAATTAGAGTTTGTGCAATGCTAGAAACTGCGCTGCAAACAATATCCTTCCCACTCTCTGCATAGCCAGAATGACCGGTTATTTCAATGTCCACTAAATTTGAATTTTTTTTAATAATTTTTATGTTTATCATCTTAACCTATGCTCAATATTGCGATTTTTGTGTATGGCTGACGATGACCTTGCTTTTTGCGCTCGTTCTTCTTAGGCTTATATTTGAACACAACAACTTTTTTATCTAACACGTGCTCTAAAACTTTAGCCTTAACCACACAATCTTTCACAACCGGGCTGCCCGCTTTGATTTTGCTGCCATCAACAGTCATAAGCACAGGGAAAGTTAATTCTTCGCCAACTTCCGCACTTAATTTGTCCACCAAAAGCGTGTCGTTCACTGCAACTTTATATTGCTTGCCCGAAATATTTGCGATTGCATACATACTAGTTACCTCCTTAAAAGACTCACTTTAAAGGTATTGCCCAAGCAAATTTCAAACCTCTTCAATGTGGTACTACGGGGTTATTCTAGCATAAAAAAACGCATTTGTCAACGGGTTTAGAGAAAAACTAGCATAAATTTATAAATCAACACACCTCTTTAAGTTTTGATGTGATTGGATAGTTTAACGAAAGACGGATCAGTTTATCTTCATCTAAAAACGATTTGGAAAAATCGCAATAAAAAATCGTGTAGTGAGTGAATTTTATTTGCTTTAAGAGCTCGTATAGCGTGCACTCATCATCCGCTTTAATCAGCACAATTTTGTCAAACTTTTTGTGCTGGCCATTTTTTAGAAATGAAAAGTTTCGATTATCCCTTTCCCTGCTAGTTATTAGGAAAATAATCATCAAAAGATATAGCCAATTTGCTCTCTTCAAGCATGATAACGCAAACAATATTATTAGGCAAAAACAGAGGCTCAGCCTCAAAATTAAATCAACTCTTTTATAGGTCTTGTCCGACTTAAAAATTGTGCGAAAAATTTTGCCTCCGTCAAGCGGATAAATTGGCAAAAGATTAAAAATGGCAAGGCATAAATTTGAAAAACAAAAAATGTTAATATAACGATAACTAACCGGCACTATGCAATATAAAACCACACAAATTACGCACATAATTAGATTGAAAAGCGGGCCGGCTATGTTGATTGCAAAGGCGTCTTTATCTTCAATTTGACTATCGAGCGACAGGCTTAGCCCAAACATATCCAATTTCATTTGCTTCAGTTTATAGCCTTTGTTTGTGGCAACAAAGAGGTGCGCAAGTTCGTGCAAAACAAGTGCTAAAAAATAGTTTAAAAGCAACAAAAAGTTTTTAAGCAGCAGGCAAATTATAATCAACAAAATAATGCTAGCGCCAACCTTAAATTTTTTCATATATTAAAATATTAATTAGCACGATGAGATAGAATATCAACCGTAATTAATTTGCGAGTTAATGTGTTTAATTTGGAATTGTTTTCATAAGTTTGATGCGGTCGCCTTTGGCTGTTATTTCAATTTGATAGTCCGCTTCAACAAGCGAAATTTCAACAGATATATCGTTGAAATCCACTTCAAAATAGTTGTTTATTAGATAGTAGAAATCAGATTTTATCACATTCTCTAAATATTTTGGATTTGTTTCCTTGTTCTTTTGAATGATGTTGCTCAGGCGTTGATTTAAATTGTTCATAGACCTCCTTAACGCATTTTTATAGAAAATTTTTAAACTTTGCGTTTTAAAAGTTTTTTTATTGAGCCAAAAAAACCGCGATATTTATATGTGCAATCAAACAATTTTTTCTCACCCGTGATTATATTGCTCGCCAAAATTTCAAATGCACGATTTAGTGCACACTTATTGTTTGAAATCGAGGCACTTGTGCTCAACAAAACTCTATCGTCCTCAGGGATAACTCCACCAAATTCAATGCCCAATGTCCTGCCTATATCGTGCACATCAATCATAAGTTTATCTTGAATTAAATCTCCACGGGCGCGATTTATCACAAAACGCTTGCTTAAAATATTATAAGTGGAAAGAATTGCCACAACTTTATCGGCATCTCTTAGGCTAGATAGGTGTGGAGTGGTAACCACGAGTGCCTCATCGGCAAGGCTCACCGCCCTTCTAAATCCCGCATCAATTCCCGCCGGGCAATCTATAATGATAAAATCAAATTTTGGTTCTAACTCATCAATCACTCTTTTTATTTGGGAAATTGTTATGGTTAAATTTTGATTTAATCCCCCACTCGACAACAAAAACAAAAGTGGAAACACATCGTCTTGAACCAAGGCTTCTTTCACTCTGCATTTATTTTCAAGCACATCAAGCATTGAATAAACCACTCTATCTTCCATGCTCATCACCACATCGAGATTGTTTAGCCCTATATCCATGTCAATAAGGCAGACCCTATAATTCTTGCTTGCCAAATGCATGCCAAGATTGGCAGTTACTGTGGTTTTGCCCACACCCCCTTTGCCAGAAGTTACAACAATAATTCGTGCCATTTAACCCCCTTTAAATTTGAAACAATTTAACATAAAAAAATTTTGCACTAAAGCAAAACACACATCAAATTTTAAATTCGTCAAAATTAGTGTTTTTTATAAGTTAAAATTTTTTATTTTGTGTTTTTTTATTTATTTTTTTGTTACTTCTTTTGACAAAAAAATCACTCAAAAAAATTTATAATTGAAAAAAATTAATAGAAAAAAATAAAAAAGTCGCTAAATTTTGCAACTTTTTTACGCTTTTTTAAATTTTTAGAGCTCTATTTTTAAAAATTCTTTGTCTGTGTTTAAAAGTTTGCCTGCGCCTAAGATGACACAATCTTTGGTGTCGTCCGGAATGATGATTGGCATATCCAATTTTTTCTTGGCATATTCATAAAGCCCAGCGATTGAACTTGCCCCACCAACGAACATAACGCCCGTGTTGAACACATCGGCAGAGATTGTTTTATCCAACTGTTTCATGCAATCTTGAATTAGCCCCAATATTCTATCATAAACATTTTGAATTGCCACTCTAACTTCGTTTGCAGAGATTTCATGACGGACAAATTTATCGTGCTCATCTATGCCGATATATTCCGTTTTATATAAATCTCTGTCATAAAGTGAAGCCACTTCATTTTTTATTGCTTCGCTAGATTGGTCGGTAACCGTTAGCAAATGATTGTCGGCAATGAAAGTGGTGATGCTTTTATCCATATCTTCACCGCCGATGAAGTACATTCTGCCGAAATCAAAATTGCGCTCGGTGAGCACGGAAATGTCGGTCAAATACTTTCCAATATCCACAACCATCAAGTGAGCGTGTGCATCCAATTCAAGATTTGCGCGTGCGCAAACGCTATTTTGCACGAATGTAACTTTATTCACCCCGCTTAATTGGAGCACTTTTTTGATTAATCTTAACTGCTTTTCATCAAGTGCGCACGGCACTGCCACAAGTGCATTTAGATGCGTGAGCAAAAATCTATCGCGAATTACATTCTTAATGATTTTTTCTAGCAAAATGGTTGCCATTTTTTCATTGACGATTTCGCTATTTTTAATTGGCTGATAAATATCAACATTGTTTGCCTTGCCCATGAAAAGTTTTTCAGCCTCTTTGCCAACGGCCTTCACCTTACTTTTGCCCTTGCTTTCAACAATGGCAAGATAGGCAGGCTCTTTGGCGATGACGCCATAGCCCTTCCTAAAAATAATGATTTCGTTGCTACCAAATTTGATAGCCAAATCAACATTAAACATTTTAACCCCTTTTGTTTAATTATAATATTTGCAAATTTTTGCCATAAACTTTTTTGAAGTCTGACGCACAAGACATAGCCTGACTTATTTCAAGGCTAGCATCTCGCTCAACTTCCGTTTTTAAAATGACCGTGTCGCCAAGCACATCGCAAGCAATGTCCTTCACAGAATTTGCGTTTGTGATGTTTAGCATGGTTGCCATTTTTATTATCACTGCAAGTTTTTTGATTGCGTCTATATCTTCATCATTCACAAGGTCTTTATATCTCACCCACTCGTTTAGGCTGAAATCGTCTATATTTTGGCTGGCCGCAACAAACGCTGCCAACACAATTTCGCGATGGGTTGCCCCATAAATTCCGCAATTTAGAATGACAGGGAAATTGTTTTTAGTGTAATTTTCATAGCCTATTCGCTTGCCCGCCATGCACAAACTTGCGGCAATTCTAAGCACTTTAACATAAGGACGAGTTAGTTTATGAAGCACTTTGAGTTGCTTATATAAAATGACGGCAATGGAATAGTTGTTATCCGCATTCACGCTGGTTGGATAAAATTCATTTATTGAACTAAGAGAATAACCCAAAATGTCCAATAACGGCTTTTCACCCGTTTGCCCAAGCAAACTCTTAGCCACCACGCCATACATCTCACCATTGGTGGACACTTTAAACCCGTGGCGGACAAATTCATTATAAGCCACTTTAATAACAGCAAAACCGATAGCAAGCAAATCTGCACGCATATCAGAAACGCCTTTCAATTTTTTTGCTTTGTCTAAATCCAGCCCGTGAATAAGGTTATACACATTTTTAAAACTATCGTCTGTAACCTCATAATTATGAGCGAGGTCAAGCGGATAGTGAGATGACTTCCTCGAAAGTTTGCCAAGCGCTTCAAACACTTTGCCAACGCCGATAAATTCACTTTCTTCATCAATGTTTTTTAACCAGTCTAGTTTCTTTATTTCTTTCGTTACAATCTCTTCCACCTTGTCCATACGCTTGCCTATTGGAAGATTTTCCACTTGTGCCAGCAAACTTAGAGTTCCAAATGGAAGCGACACGCTTGAGTTTATCACTCTCCTATTGAATTTGATAAGTTCGATTGAATACTCTCCCACCTTCATGATTACGCCACGCGTCATCGCAAATGAATATAATATTGCGCTGTGAAGGGCGGAAATTTGCTCTTCGTGGGAAAGCACTTTGAAATAAAGCGAAACAGTCTTATACACCTCATCTAAGAAGGCGATTTGATTGCGTGCAGTGGCAATGATTGGGTCGGCATAACAAATGTAGTTATCAATTTTCTGCGCATCCACAATCTTTCTAAAATTTTTCAAGATTGAAATTGTTTCTTGAATGCGAGATGGCTTGATATATCCGTCCTTAGAAATATCACCTGCCAATTTCACCTGCTCCACAATCTGCTCATCAATGGTGAAGAAGCCGTTTGCTGTGTATTTATAAATCGTTAAAATTATGTTATTAATGTCCAGTTGAAAAACTGCTAATTTATTCATATTTCTCCTTTAACCAACTATCTTGGTTGCCTTAGTTTTAGCACGAAAATTTGATATAGTCAATACCTTTTTTAAAAATTTTTTTAAATTTTTTTGGGGCTCATTTTTGCTATTTTTAGGCGGAATTTTATGTTAATTTTAAAATTTGGCAAAAAATTTTTAAAAAATTAAAAAAACACATCAAATTTCACATTTTTTGATGGTTTTTAATAGGAAAAATTTTTATTTTATCAGTTTTTCAATTTCGTTTGCAAA
>CANQDP010000017.1 GCA_947593585.1 uncultured Clostridia bacterium | reverse complement strand
TTGCAGAGGATAGCGACTAAGCGTAAGAGGAATAGAGTAGTGGAAGACCTCAACGACGACGATCCAGATAACGAGGATAATGTGGAATAAAAGAAGTGGCAAAATTTTGCCACTTTTTTTAAAAATGAAAAAAACAACTAAAAAATTTAAAAAAAACACGAAAAACGCGTAAAAAACAATAAAATTAGAAAAAAATATTGCAAATCTCCATAAAATTAACTATAATAAAAGCGAGGTGAACATGAAATCTAAACTTCTAAAAATTAATATGTTTTTAATTTTGGCTTTGGCGGCGATTTCCATTTCACTTATAAATTTTAAACCACTCGCCAAGACTTCTGCCGCCACCCTTGGCACGGACTATTTAGTGCTGGAAGCAGATAGCAAATATTTGTCGGACGGATATTTAGATAAATATAGTGTGCCGTCTTCTTATTTTACATATTCCAACAACGGCGGCAGCAAATCCACCAATCCGCTTTCTAATGCTTTTGATAGAAATTTTAATAATTATTGGAAATCAGACCTAGCAAATCAGGTCAATGATTTCATTAATTTTATAGATATAAAATTTAATTCAAAAGTGGAAATAAACAGAATTATTTATGGCGGAGAGCCCGGGCTAGATAAGGGCTATCCAATTCAACTAAAAATTTATGCGCAAGTGGACGGAGATTTTGAAGAAATAAAATATTTCAACACCACCCCAACAAACAAAAATGTGATGTTTATTTTAGATGCCCCAATAAATTGCTCTGCCATCAGGTTTGAATATGTTGAAGTTTATAGAGCGCACTATTGGAATGCCACCGCACGCGAACTTATGCTCCTCCAACCAGAAAGCGAAGAGGTGGAAGAAGTTGAAAATATTTTCACAGACTATAACTGCCTCACTTTGCAGCCGGGCACGGATATGCAAAAAATCAACGAATTGCGCCAAAAAGTGAAAAACAAAGTGGTGTATGAACACCTTAATAGCATTTTAGAGCGCGCAGAATTAGTGCTAAACAAAAAACTAGTGTTTGACCCTCGCCGTGAGATGACCACAAATCCAGATGGAGATAATGTGATCGCTCAACATGGCGAAATTAGAGGTTATGCACAAAAAGAATTGAAGATGGTTTGGCTGGGCACAAATAGGCAGTCAACGGGCATCACCCTTAATGCTGGGCAAAAATTGAATATATATGTTGAAGCAAATGAGGGCGATAAATTGCCACAAGTGAGTTGCAGTCAGTTTTGGGGGCATTATTCGCTGTGGAATGGTGGAGCATTGCAGTTAAAGCCGGGCAAAAACACTCTAACCGCACCAGACTTCATAACCCCAAGAAAAGATTTATATGCTGTGAAAGATGTGGTGGCAGGTGGGCCGGTTTATATTTCTAATTCATATCTTCCAAACGAACAGCCTCAAAACATAAAGATTTATTTCGAAGGTGGCACAGTTTTCCCTGTTTATCACAAGGGAGAAGAAGAGGGCATGTTTAAGCGCGAGTTGCAAGACTATGCACAAAAAGTTGAAGCCGAACCTGAAAAATATGTGGATGTTACAGAACTTGTGAGCGACCATTTCATTATGACTGTACGCTCAACCTCTGCTGCACAGATTTATCAAACAAAAAGCCCAAACGCAAACTTAGTGTATTGGGACGATTATATGCAAAAATTATTGGAGTTTGACGGCGTTAAATTTTCTAACGAGAATGGGGACACAAAAGAGCAAAACTTCCATTACGACGAGCGAAACAAATATATTAATTGCAACATTAGAATGATGCAGCCATATGGTGCAGCGTATGCTTACACCGAGCATGTGGGCATTCAGCCTTCGTGGGAAGGTGGGGCAATTTATTCGCAGAGCAACGGCTGGGGATTTACGCACGAACTTGGGCACATGATGGACAATTCTGAGAGAACGGTGAGCGAATGTTCAAATAATATGATGTCCAAATTTGATGAAACGGCACTTGAAAAAACTGCCACTCGTGGAGACTTTGCAAAAACTTTTGCTGCTCTCACACCAGAAGCAGAGAATAGGGAATCTTATTGGCTTCAAAGCGACCGAATGAATTATTTGGTGTGGTGGCTAATAGAAAGTTATGATATTGGCGCTTGGGGAAGAATGGAAAATTATTATCGTTATTATGACGGCGACACCTCAGGGCTCAATAGCACAGAAAAGCAGATATACTTTTGCTCGCTTGCTACAGGCGTTGACTTATCTTACTATTTCGAGCGCTGGGGATATAACTTAAATTCAAATGACCCAATATTTAAACTTAGTAACGCGTCTGCAAAATTCACCACTCTTATGAGTGAAGCAAAAGCAAGCGGAAAGATTTCGCAAACAAAGCGACCTAAATTATGGTATTTAGACGCAAAGCAATATCTTGAAAATCAGGCCGGGCACACAAATATTTATTCTTCCACAGATGAGGTGGCAATTCAATCCGTTGCCAAATCCAACGGCAAGCACACGCTGATTTTAACCTCTCCAAAGTCAAGCAACCCGGCTCATTTGGGCTATGAAGTTTGGGAAGGAAGCAACCTTGTTGGCTTCACTTACACAAATGTGTTTGTGGATAGTTCCAACTATTCTTATTCTCCAAACTATTCCATCATAGCGTTTGATCGTGGGTTAAACGAGAGCAAAAGAAGTGCCACCAAATCTGCCACAAGTCAGCAAGATGTTTGCAAATTAAATGATGTGAAATATAATTCTATCAGCGCCGCAATTTCAAGCGCAGATAGTGGCTCAACGATCTATTTGTTGAAAGATGTGTTTGAAAGCAACATCGTGGTGGATAAGGACATAACGATTGAAATAGATAGCACACTATCCTCTTCAATCACAATTCACAAATTGGCGAGTGGAGATGTGTTCCAAATCCAAGATGGCGCAACTCTCACGCTATTAGGAACAGAGAGCAAAAAAATCATTGTGGACGGAAATAATTTTGCACAGCAGGGCGCATTGTTTAGAGTGGAAGGCTTGCTAAATCTAACCTATGTGGTTTTGCAAAACAGCATAAATTCATCTAATGGTGGTGCAATAAACTTAGTTGGCACAGGGGTTAGAAAAAATTATCTGATTGCAAACAATGTGGAATTTGAAAACAATAGTGCAAACAATGGCGCAGCAATTTATAACTCAAACTCAATGGTTGAAATGGTTATAAATAATTGCAAGTTTTCATCAAACATTGCTTCCACAAGCGGCGGAGCAATTTATAACACTGGCGTGATTAGGCTTAATAACTGCCAATTTGAAAGCAACTTTGCCATAGGTGGTGGCGGAGGCGGGCTTATTAATACGAGCGGTGGCGTGGTAGAACTCACTAATGCTAGATTTGCAAATAATGGAGCAAATTTTGGCGGAGGAATATATGCGGATGGGCGCACAACACTCACTTCTTGCACGATTGAAAGCAACAACGCAACCACTTATGGTGGCGGGATATACTTTTCAGCAAGTAGAGATGTTAGGGAATTGATTATCACCAGTAGTGGTGAAAGTGAAGGCTCAAAAATCCTTTCAAATTCAGCAAAAGACGGCTCAGCGGTGTATATAAATAGAGGAATTGCAAATTTTGGGAACACAAACATATCGTCAAACACTTCATGCGAAAATGCGCAAATAGCAGTGAATGGCGGAATGCTTAGAATTTATGGTCAAGCCACAATTGGCGAGGACATCTTCAAATCTCAAACCGCACAAATTTTGGTGATGGACGAAATGTTTAATTTCACGCAAATCACAATCAAAATTGAAAGTCCGGAAGAGGACGCACAAATAATGTCCTCCGCCGAGCACACTTTTAGCGAAGAAGAGATTGAAAATCTAAAATTGAATTATGGCAAAATTAAAATTTCACCAGACGGAAAAGAATTGCTTGTTGAAACGGTGAGGGTTGAAATTGAATTTAAAATCAATGGTGTTAGCACAGTTTTGGAATGCACGGTTGGTGAAAGGCTTGTGATGCCGACCGATTGCGGAATTGAAGGCAAGTTCATTCAAAATTGGAAAAATTCACAAACAAATGAAGAGATTTTGCCAAACAGCGAAATATCAATAAAAGAAGGTTGCACCTTTGAAGCAAAATTGGGCGATATGTTTAAAATCACCTTACGCCTTAATGGTGCCACAATTTATGAATATGTAATCCCAAACGAAGATTATTATCTTCCAAACATCATAGTGGAAGGGCAAAGCACAATAGGTTGGCTTTTAGCAGATGAATTTTACTTGCCAAATGCACATGTTGACGTTAAAAGCAATTTAGAGTTTGAAGGCGTGTTTACCAAATTATTTAATGTTAGCGTTTATTTCCAAGGCAATCAAATTGAAAGCCGCTTCTGCGAATTTAAGGACACACTTTCACTAGATAACCTTCCAGCCATTCCTGAAGGCTACGAATTTGATTGCTTTGAAGTGAATGGCAAAAAGGTTGGGTTGGGCGACACTGTGGAAATAACAAACGACACAAGCATCACAATTCTCATCAAAGAAATCCCAGCCAGGCCAAGTGCAAATGTAAAACTTATTGTGGTGATTGCAATTCTATCAGTGGCCGCTCTTAGCATCGTGGTTGTGCTAATTTATTCAAAATTTAAAGGAAAAATTAAAAAATAATCAAAAAAAGTAGTAAATTTTTAAGATTTTTAAAAATTTTTCGTTAAAATTTTAAAAAAAACAGAAAATAAGCGAAGAGAATTCTTTGCTTATTTTTTTGCTTAATCAAAAGATTTTGGCCAAATGGTGTGAAATAATTTGCAAATTTTCATAAATAATGTATAATATTGTCATGGGGGGGGGTATGCGTTCCAGGAAAATAAATATAATTGCGCTTGTGTTTTGTGCCTTGCTTATGCCAGCATTTGTTTTGACAGGGTGCTGCAAGCAAAAGCACGAGCATGAATTCTCTGATTGGGTGGAGATTAAAGAAGCCACTTGCTTAGAGGGTGGCGAGTTAAGGCGTGATTGCCTAGATTGTGATTATTTTGAAACTAAGCCAACCGAGCCGTTGGGTCATAGTTTTGGCGAGTGGGAGGACCAAACTCTGCCAACCTGTGAGAGCAAGGGCGTTCAGGTTAGGCATTGCACTAGATGTGGAGTGTTAGACACACAAACGCGTGAAACTGATAAATTAAATCATGTGGTTTTTGATAAATATTTAAAAGACGAGCACAATCATTATAAAGTTTGCTTAGACCCAGATTGTGGAGAAATTAAATCGGTCGAGCCACACGATAAGTTAGGCGAGGGCGGCAGTTGCTCAGTGTGCGGCTTTAAGCAAGAAATGATAGATGCTGTTAAGTTTGAAAAAATTGATGGCAAAGAGGAATATCGTGCGGCGGGATATGCAGAAGGATATACATATAGCACGGTGGAAGAAATTGTTATTCCAGATGAATATCTGGGTTTGCCTGTAACTGAAATTAAAGCCCAAGCGTTTTGCACAACAAATTTAAGTACGTTTTCTCCATTGGCCAAAGTTTCAATAGGTAAAAATGTTAAAAAGATTGGCACATCCGCATTTTGGCACTGCACAAATTTAGAATATGTGGTTTTCCCAAATAGCCTAACTGAAATAGGTGGCTACGCTTTTGAAAGATGTGAAAACTTATCAACTGTAAGATTAAATAAAAACCTTAAAACAATAAAAGAAGAAGCCTTTTGGGGTTGCACCACGCTAAGCGAAATTGCTTTCCCAAAAAGTTTGCAGACGGTGGGCAATTATGTGTTTTCCACTTGCTCAAATTTAAGTTCTGTTAAGTTTAATGAAGGGTTAAAAACTCTTGGCGTTAGCGCTTTTTATGGCTGCGAAAATCTCACAAATATAACTTTGCCAAAAACTTTGCAATCGATTGGCAATAGCGCTTTCTATAATTGCACGGGGTTAACAGACCTTAATATGCAAGGTGATGAAACGGTGGTTGACGCCTATGCTTTCTATGGTTGCACCGGCCTTCAAAATATAGACTTTGGCGGTGTGAAAAAGTTAGGGCAACAAGCATTTGATGGTTGCATCGGCTTAACCGACTTGACTTTCTCAGACAGCTTAGAAGAGATTGGCTATTTTACGTTTTACGGGTGCACCAATCTTGAAAACGTAAATTTCGGCAATGTTAAAATAATAGGCGAATGTGCATTTAGCGGTTGCACCAGCCTCAATAGTGCCATCTTGCCAAACAGTGTGGAAAAAGTTGGCAATTATGCTTTTTATAACTGCAAATCCATTAAAGATATTCGCGTGGGAGACAATATTCAAGCCTTCGGCAGAGAAGTGTTTATGTATGATAACGAATATGGCAATATGCGGCTTATAAATGCAAATTACTATGACGGCAACGATAAAATGAAGTATGTTGGCAATGAGCAAAATCACTATCTGGTGGCTCTCGTGGCAGATAGCGATATCGAGCGATATAAAGCGAAAGATAGCACGCGCTTGATTGCCGGCCGTGCGTTTGGCGGCATTGATTATGCAGGGTGCGATTCGCTCACCGAAATTGACACAAATAATGTGGTTTCAATCGGCAGATATGGAATTGCTGGTTGCGACAATCTTGAAACAGTCCGCTTTGGTGAAAATCTAAAAGTCATTGAAGAGCGCGCTTTTAACGGAGACAATAAAATTAAAAAAGTTTATGCGCCATCACTTGAGCATTGGATGAAAATTTACTATGATTTCTCATATGTGGCAGATGAAGAAGTGCAATATCAAAGCGATTCCAACCCAGTTTATTATGGCGCGGAGCTATATCTAAATAATCAGCTGCTCGAAAATCTAGAAGTGCCAGATAGCATCACCGAAATTTACTCTTGCTCGTTTGCTGGATATAAAAAACTCAAATCAATAAAGATTGGCAGCCATGTGGCAAAGATTAACGATTACGCTTTTTATGAGTGCACTGAGGTGGAGACTATCGATGTGGATAGCCAAAATGGCGCATATGAGGGCAAGCAAAATTGCGTGATAGATAAATCTTCAAACACCTTGCTATTTGGCTGCAAGGGCAGCACCATTCCAAACGGAGTGGAGCATATTGCACCTTACGCCTTTTATGATGTGGTTATCTCTAGCAAGCAGGTGGTGATTCCAGATAGCATGCTCACAATCGGCAAATTTTCATTTCATCAAACCGATTTAGATAGTTTCACAATGGGCGTCAATGTGCAATCAATCGGCGCAGACGCGTTTGGCCGTGAAAGCGTTCCACAGCGCGATGTGTATATTTTAGATTTAGCAAAATGGTTTGATATAGATTTTGAAAACGAAGATGCAAACCCAGTGGCTTGGGGGTCTAGAATTTTTGTCAACGGCGAGCATATCACAAACGGACAAGGGGAAGGCTTGGTCATCCCAGAATCAGTCACCGAAATTAAAAAATGGGCATTTACAAACGCATCAGTTCACGATTTGTCCATTCATGCTGGTGTAACAAAAATTGACCCAACCGCTTTTGGCAGAATGGCAAATCTTCAGCGTATCACTCTTGCAGAAGAGAACGATGTATATAGCTTAACGCAAAACCAAAAGGGCGTGGTTTACACGAACGAAGAAAGCAAAAAAGTCTTGCTAATGAGCACCACAGGCTCAACACTAGATTTCTCACAAGATGACATTCAAATCATTGGCGACTACGCACTTGCAAATAGAGGTGTTGATAATGTTATTTTGCCAACCAACTTAGAGAGCATTGGCAATTATTCCTTCCAATATACCAGCATAACCGAAATCACAATTCCAACCACCGTAACCAGCCTTGGCAATGGTGTGTTTAATAACTGCCAAAGCCTAACCTCTATCACTTTTAGCGACCCTTATAATTGGAAAGAAATTGAACTGGATGGCAGCGAAGATAGCGCAACGCCTGTTGATTTCTCAACTCCTTCTGCAAATGTGAGCAAGTTTAAAGGCACTTATAGTTCGTTTAAAAAATATCCTGCATAATCGCGAACTCTAGGCGGACTTTTAGCAACCCTTTCAAATTATGCATTATTTTCATTATGAGCGCAGTTAAGGCCACTCTTATTGCGCTCTTTTTTCGTTTGCTCCTATGCCCCTAAAATGAATTTCCTCGAAGAGAGCAAAAAATGATTGACAAATTATGGAATTTGTTGCAGAATAATGTAGAAAGAAAGATAAATGCAGACACTAATGAGTAACTATCAAAGTGTAACCGCATGGGGGGGGGGGGGTATGAAAGTTTTTATAAGATCAACAATAATAATCTTGTGTGCGCTAGCATTTTCAATTTGTGCTGTGGCAGCCACAAATAGTTTACTAAAGGTGTTCCGCAAGAGTAATGCAGCGGAAGACCCAATAGAGATAAACCAAGCTAGTCAATTCACATTTAATGCTTTAGAAGATGGCACAGTGGAAGTAACAGGCCTAGCTGAAGAGTATACGGGCAAGCAGCCATTAATAATAACCGTTCCATCCGCAGACACTGAAGGCAAAGAAGTGTCTAAGATAGGCGACTATGCTTTTCAAGAGAAATTAAATGGCTTCCGCGTTACATCAATCACTTTACCAAACACCCTAAAAATAATAGGTAAAGGTGTTTTTTCACCTGCTCAGGATATTTTAGGGAATTTTTATTATCCTCCTCGTGAAGGTGGTGACTTTGTTGTGGCTTCTGATGGCGAAAGTTTTAAAGAAATCACCATACCAAGCACCGTAACCGAGATAGGCGAGGACGCTTTTAGAGGCTGCGCTTGTTTAAAAACATTTACAATAGAGCCGGAATCTCAACTTAAAACAATTGGCACAAATGCGTTTGGAGTTACAAAATCTGGCACAAATTATGAATTAAATTGCGGTATTACTTCAATAACAATACCAAAAGGCGTTTCAGTTATTCGCACAGGCACATTTAGCAGCACTCTCAAAGAATTAACATTTGAAGACGGCTCACAGTTGCAAACAATTGAAGAAAATCCAAATTTAGGAGACGATTTAGCATTGCATCTTCCATGTTCATTTAAAGGCTGGTGTGAGCCCACAATAGAAGGTTTAGGTAATTTTAATATTGCAGAACTATACTTAAATGGTTCAAAAATTGAAGGGGATGTAAGTTTTGATAATGACATAACAAGCGTAAGGGAGAATTGTTTCAAAGGATTAAAAGATATAACAAGCATAACGCTAAGTGGAGTAACCACAATTGGCAGTTATGCATTTGCAGGTTGTGGTGAAATATCTTCGCTAGATTTAGGGGCAGATTTGCAGACAATAGGTCAATATGCATTCTCAGGGTGCACATTTAGTGGAGAAATTCAAATTCCAGCAAGTTGTACCACAATTGAGCCTTATGCCTTTGCAAATTGTGAAATATCCTCGCTAGATTTAGGCTCAGGATCTATAACAATAGGCGAATACGCATTCTCAGGTAGTTCGTTTAGTGGTGAAATCCAATTTCCAGCCAGTTACACTACAATTGAGCCTTATGCCTTTGCAAAGATCAGTGGAAGTTTCACAATTCCAAGCACTGTAACTGAAATTGGAGATCATGCATTTACTGGTAATAAAGGCGAATTAACAATAACTTGTGCACCAAATTCTAATCTTAAAACAATTGGCTCTTATGCTTTTGTGGGGGTTAAAAGAGAAGAACGCACGTATCCCGGAACCGGATGGAGCGGGTATTTCGATAATTGGTATATTGAATCATCTCTTGTTTCAATAACCATACCAAAAAGCGTAACAGAAATAAAAGATCATGCATTTTATTGGTGCCCAAGTTTAAAGACGGTTGAATTTGAGCCAGGATCTCAACTCCAAACCATTGGAGCCTATGCCTTTGCGGGAGAGTCGTATTTAAGCCGTCGTAGTTATGTTGGTACGCCTTCTGTTAGCTATTCAAATGCTGCCAACAAAATTTCCACAATCACCATTCCAAAGAGCGTGGAGGAGATTGGGGATCATGCATTTTATGGTTGTGAAAACCTTAAGACGATAGATTTTGAATCCGGCTCAAACCTTAAGACGATAGGCCCTTATGCTTTTGGCGGAAATATAGGTGTAAATACTGGTGTGGCACAGTTCACACCTTATGGCATTTCTGCAGGATTTGCTTCTATAACAATCCCAAAAAGCGTTACTGAAATAGGAGACCATGCTTTTTATGCTGGCAAAAATCTTGAAACAGTTGAATTTGAGCAGGGATCTCAACTTCAAACTATTGGCTCTTATGCTTTTGCTGGAGAAACCGCGGTTAAGGGAGACGCCACTGGGGCAGCAACATCTATATATGACAAAAATGGAAATAATAAGATTTCAAGTATTACAATTCCAAAAAGTGTGCTTGAAATAAAAGATCACGCATTTTATCAGTGCGAAAGTCTAAAGACAGTGAATTTTGAAGAAGAATCTAATTTGCAAACTATTGGATCGTATGCTTTTGCTGGGAACATTCTGATTGGGCAGAACTTTAGTTACTTTAAAACTTTTTATTATCATAACCAAATTGCCTCTATTAACATTCCAAAGAGTGTAACAAGTATAGGCGCAGGAGCTTTCTATGCCTGTGAAAGTCTTGCAACTGTAAATTTCGACCCTCAATCTCAACTTGAAACTATTGGCTCTTATGCTTTTGCTGGCGTATATGGATCATATAATTGGGGAAGAGATAATTATAATTATACCAACCAACTTAGCGCAATCAGCATTCCTAAGAGTGTAACAAGCATTGGCAATTACGCTTTCTATTATTGCCAAAATTTAGTGACAGTTCAGCTACCTGCGGGTATAACTCAAATTAATGACTCAGCATTTGCGCAATGCATTAAGTTAAACTCAATTAATCTAAACAACATAACATACTTTGGAGATAACGCATTTGAAGGTTGTGTGGAATTAACAAGCTTACCTTTAAATAGTGGTTTAACCAACATAGGCTCAAGTGCATTTAGTGGCTGCACTGGTTTAACTGGGCAATATATTATTCCAGAGAGCGTAGAAACAATAGGCTCTAAGGCATTTGATGGTTGCACAGGTATAGACCTAATTATCTTAGCAAACAAATCTAAGTATGACGACTTTATTAAAAGTCTAGATGCAGATAAAACAACATTTATATTGTCTATTTCATACAAAACTAGCACGGGCATAACACAAACAGATAATAAGCTATATAAGAAAGACTTATCTTGGGCATTAGTTGGAGACGCATGGCAATCCGGTCAAGAGTATAACATGCCAGAAGGCTCATGGTTATACCTAGATGACTCGGCAATCGACAAAGACGGACTAAACACCAAGCTGCTGTCTGGGGATATAGACACAGATATAACCTTAATAGACGATAGCCTAACCCATAGAGTAGATTCAAATAGACCAGAGATATATGGCACAAGCGAAGAAGGAGTAAGTAAAGATCTAACTCTTAAAGTAGAAGAGATAGAAGACACTCAATCAATCCAAGAAAAGCTAGCAGATAAATATAGCGCAAACATAAAGAAAGTATACATAATAGAGCTTCAACAAGGCTCAGAAGAGTATACACAACCAACAGACTTAGTAATATACTTTAATGAAAGCTTAGCAGGAGGCTTTGGTGTATATTTATTAAATGAAGAACTAGAGAAACAAACTGCTCAAGCCGGATATTACACATACCAAGGCAATAAATGCACACTAGTAGTAATAGACGAAGCAATAAGGTATCTAACATATGAGCCATTCACAGCAGAGACAAGTGAGCCAGCAGGTTTTGAAGAAGGCATAACCCTAACCGTTCAATCTATAACAGATAGCACAGGTATGCAAGCACAACTAGGAGAGCAATATAATAGACTAGTTAAACAAGTGTATGTAGTAGAGCTAACAGGAGGA
>CANQDP010000016.1 GCA_947593585.1 uncultured Clostridia bacterium | reverse complement strand
GATATTCTCGCCGTGATACGAAAAATTTTTCACCATTGCTTCAATTTGCAAATATTCGGTGCATTTTTCCACCAAACTGCGCTCATTTTCGCTAAAATTTAAAATTTCTATGCAATTATCCACAAGGGCAGAGGTCGGCATATATGTGTGTCCTTCGCGCTCACTCGCAATTTTTAAAGTGTAAACAATGCCCGCCTTAACTCTGTTTTCGCCATACAAATCAAGCCCAACTTTAATTGCAATCTTATCCGCCGTGGCAAAACCCACACCGTCAATATCTTCAATTAACTGATAAGGATTATTTTTAACCACTTCTATCGTGTTTTCTTTATATATATTATATATTTTTATCGCCAAATTAGTGGAAATGAAATGCCCTTGCAAAAACATAATTGCCGATTGCATTTCGCGCATGTCATTATAAGCGTTAGAAATTTCTATTGCCTTTTGCTTGCTTATGCCTTTCACTCGGCTGAGTTTTGCGGGGTTAAAGGCAAGCACATCGAGAGTGTCCTCCCCAAACTCGTCCACGATTTTTTTTGCTGTAACTGGCCCAATTCCATAAATTAATCCGCTGGAAAGGTATTTTTCAATAGCTGGAAGGGTGGCGGGCTCAACAATTTTTGCTTCATTAACCTTAAATTGCTCGCCAAAACGCTTGTTCACCACAAATTCGCCTTCCAATTCAAGCGTTTGACCCTCATAAACCTCTGGAATATTTCCCACAACTGTGGTCTTTTTGTTGTTATAATAAAGATTGACAACGGAATATCCGTTCTCCACATTGCGAAACACAGTGCTTTCCACAGTCCCAGTAATCTTCATTCCACATATTTTATAATAAATTCAAAAATTTTTCAACCATTTGGCTCAAATTTTGCTTTTGGGGGCATTAAATTTAAAAAAAGATTAAATTTTAGCAATTTCTTTTCATATTTAATATAGTCTTTGCGTCAAGATTTAACCGCTTCACACCGCCTTATTTTTGCGCATTTTCAGTTTTGCAAAAAATTTTAAAAAAAATTGAAAATGGGTATTGACAAAATTCATTTTTTGGTTATAATATTGCGTATAGAAGTACGGTTGTAGGGCGATTTTGGCTCAATGCTTCTAAAAAAGAGAGGGAGTTTATGAAGAAATTTTTAATCTTTCTAGTTGCAATCGTGGTTGTGGTTTGCTTCGGCTTGACCATATTCTACTTTGTGCGCAACGATGAAGTAATCAATTTCACCACAAAAGAGATTTATTGCAATGTGGGCGATGTTATCACTCGTGATGAATTGGGGCTCAGTGTTAAGAAAGGCAATAAAAAGACTAAATACGACTATAACGGCGTTGCTGCTGAGGACGGCACAGCCCTTAATAACATAAGGTATGATGACGCTCAAGGCTGCTATTTTGTAAGCACAAATGCTCAGGGTGGCGATTCTAAAATTGTTATCACCACTTCAAACAAAAAGTTCCCAAGATTTGAAATAGTTGTTCACATTGGTAATGGAGATGAAAATTCTCCATACTATATCAATGATGCAGAAGATTTGGCAAAAATCGGCATCAATGGCGGCTATGATGTTGCAAAACACTTTTTAGTTACTAGCGACATTGCACTTGCAGGTTCATTCAGGCCAATCGGTGCAAATGACACTCCTATTAACTTCACCGGTGTTTTCGATGGTAATGGCCATTCAATTTCAAATTTAACAGTTGCAGATAAGCAAAATTCTGGCTTGTTCAACGCTTTAAGTGGCGCAACTGTTAAGAATTTAACTTTAAGAAATGTCAACATTTCAAAGACCACAGTTGCCGGCGCTTTGGCTGCAACAGTTTCAAACAGCACAATCGAGCGTGTTGGCGTTGTTGGTGGCAAGATTGAAGGCGCAACAGTTGGTTCTTTAGCCGGCGAGGTTAAGAATTCTAAAGTTGTCCGCGCTTATGCTGACGGCGTTGAATTAACAAGTTCATCTGTTGCAGGTGGCTTGGTTGGCGTTTTGGACGAATCAACTTTAAGAGCAACCTATGCAATCACCACAATTAACCCAACTGAGGGTGCAAGCAGCCTTGTTGGTTTAGGTGGCTTGGTTGGCGATTTCGTAATTTCAACAGTTAATGGTTCAATTCAAGAGTCTTATGCAGTGGCTTCCACTTCTAAGAGCGAAAATGTTGGTGCATTTATCGGTCGAGTTAGAGAAGTTTCAGGCATTGCTGCAGACGCAAATGAATTAATCTACTTAATTGGAAACTACTGTGTTAAACCAGCATTAACAAGCAAAGAAATTTCAAATAACACAACTTCAAAATTCGCAACTCTCAGCGGAGAGGGCACAAACTATATCACAGCAGTTGGCTCAAGATCTGAATTAGTTGCAGTGAGAGAAACTGGTTATGTGTTCTATTCATTCTTAAGAAGAGGCGTTGAGCAAAAAGTGAACTGGGACGATTTGGCTTGGAACTTCCCAACCGAAACCCTTCCAACCTTAAAAATGGTTGATAGCACTTTGCCTGGCATCTCAGTTGAGTTCACTAATAAATCCGCTTCATCTTCTGTTGGCACACTTGGTGGCAGAGAAGAGGAAAACAGAGCCGCTCTCAAAGAAGCTTTGGAAAAGAACGAAAGCATAGAGTTGGTTGAGGGCGTAACTTATCACATGGATGAAAGCACAGCAATCACTCCAATCAACATCAAAGATATCGTTATAAATGGTAATGGAGCAACAATCGATGGATTAGTTGTTAATGGCTCAAGTTTGTTTAAGAGCGTGGATAACTGCGCAATTAACGAAATCACTTTCACAAACTTAAAGTTCACTGAAGAATCAAATGGCTTGTTTGGTGAGGTTATCTCAACCAACCCTAACACAAGCTCAAGCATAGATGGCGTTTCTGTAACTTATGCAGATGGTGCAATCAATGCATCTGGCGACTTTGGCGGCATCACAGCCAAGTTGGCAAACAATGCAGAAATTAAAAACTGCCAAGTTAAAGGCTTAGAAGTAACTTGCAGCGGCGAAAATCTTGCAGGTTTAGTTGCAGTTGTTGAATCTGGCGTTTTGTCTAATAGCGAAGTTGAAGCAACTTTGGCTGGCGCAAATAAAGTGGCTGGTTTGGTTGCTGAAAACAAAGGCACAGTTTCTGGCAACAGCGGTAGTGTTGAAATCACTGCAAACAATGCAGAGAGAGTGGCTGGCTTAGTTGCTGTGAACAATGCAAATGTTTCAAACAACAATCTTGAAATTTCAATTAAAATCACAAATAGCACAAAGAGTGGGGCAATCGTTGGTGGCTTAATCGCTGAAAATAGCGACATCCGCTCATTGGCTGAAAATAACACTGTTACAGGCACAGGTATCACCTTCGACTACACAAATCTATCAAATCTTAACACCTTGTTTGTTGGTGGTATCGTTGGCTTAAATCACGGCACAGTAAATAAAGCTTATAATAGAACTAACTATGTTGGTCAATTCGGCACAGAGTATGACAACATTGCTGGCAAGAACTTCTTCGTTGGCGGTGTGGCATATGCAAACGAATTTGATGGCGAAATTTCTCAAGTTTTAGTAACCGCTAATGTTGCTGGTAACTTCGTTGCTGGTGGCGTGGTTGAAATGAGAAATGGCACATTAGACCAGGCTTATATTGGCACTCAATCAGACGCTCGTGCAACAATCACTGGCGATAAGTTAGTGGCTGGCGTAACACTTGGCACAGGCGTTGCAGACATCAAGAGAGAAAATGACAGTGCAACATTCAGCGTAACAGGCAGTGCAACAATTAGCAATGTTCAAACTCACAGCGAAATCATTGCAAAAGCAGATAGCACAATTTCTTCACTTGTACTTTTGTTCTTCCCTAACGGAAGCACCTTCCAAAACGCATTAATTAACAATGCTGCAAGCGGCAAGGGCAAATTATACACTGAAACATGGACTGACTATAATGGTCAAGCAAATAACTACAACCTTTATGGCACTCCAGAAGCAGCAGGCACATTCACAAGCGTTGCAATCAACAACACTCACATAGATTCAGGCATGACAAGAGTTTCTTCATTCTTCACTTGGACATTTGGTTGGTTCAACGGCTATCACACAACTTATGATTTGTATGGTGGTGTAAACTTCTTCGCTTATGTGAATGATGATGAGTTCAACAATTCAACTGCTTTCTCTGGCACATATCAATTAGTTGCTGATGGTGATAGAGATAAGGGTGGCAACACCACTGGTGCTCAGTTGTGGTACACAGACTCATTTGACCGCACTTGGTCATTCAACAATGGCTTGTGGTCAAGAGATGGTGGCTTAACATTGTCTTTCCTAGCAGAGTAATTATCAATTAAAAAAGAGGGCAATCAAATTGCTCTCTTTTTTTGCGTATAAGATTTAGAATAAAAAAGCCTGCCCGAAGGCAGACCGAAAATTAAACAAGCACGACTTACTCTTTTGGCTTATTTTTTTCTTTCTCATAAGCGGCCAAAATTGCGTTGCTGATTAACGTACGAGTTTCAGTGTTTTTTGGGTGAGCAATATCTCTAAACTCACCATTTGGGCGCTTGTTAGATGGCATGTCAATGAATAAGCCGTTTGTGCCTTCCACAATTCTCACTTCGTGAACGATAAAAGCGTCATCAATAGTGAAAGATGCGATTGCGCGAACTTTGCTGTTTTCATTGCTTAGCAGCCTAATTCTTACATCTGAGATTTCTAACATTTTTACCTTCCCTTTTTAGATTAACTACTCATGTAGTTTATTTTATTATAGCCTAATTCAAAAATTTTTGCAATCATTTTTGCGTGCTTTTTAAAAATAATAGAAAATATAAATTTATTTTCTAAATTAAGGCGAACCAACTTGCAAAATTAAAATTTTGCTCATATAAAATGTTATGTTTAAATATAAGTCTATTTTAATGCTTGGTATTGGCGGGGTGAGCATGCACCAACTTGCGCTTGCGTGCAAAAAAAGCGGAGTGATGGTGTTTGGCTACGATTTGAAGCGTTCTGCATACACAGACGCAATAGAAAGCGAAAAAATTCCATTCACCACCCATTTCAAGAAAGAATTTTTGCAGGTGGAAGCGTGCGTGAAAACGGCGGCGATTAAAGACGACAACAAATATGTTGTTGCCCTTAAAAAGTTGGGCGTCCCCATAATCGACAGAGCGGTTTTTTTAGGCGAAATTTCGAGAGAATTTAAGTGCGTGATTGCCGTGGCGGGCACGCACGGCAAAAGCACCACAGCCTCGCTGATATATGAAATTTTGCGTGCGGCGGGCAAAAAGGTTTCAAGCCACATCGGGGCAGACGTTTTTGCGCCAAGATTTGAGTTTGGCGATGAATATCTGGTGGTTGAGGCGTGCGAATTTAACAAAAGTTTTTTAAGCATTTATCCCGACATCGCGGTTATCACAAATGTTGAGGCAGAGCATATGGATAGTTATAAGTCAATGTTTAACTTGCGGCTTGCCTTTAAGTCGTTTTCCAATCGGGCAAAAATCCGCTTTGCCTTTGACGAAAAGAGCACCCATTTTTTAGGCAAAAACGCTTATTTCGTGCCAATCACAAAAGCAAAAATATCCCCCAAATTGAAGGGGGAATATAATTTGAAAAATATTAGCCTTGCCCTTGCAGTTGCCAACTATTTGAAGATAGACGAAAAGTCCACTCTAAAAGTGATCAATTCGTTTGTTGGAGTGCCTAGAAGATATGAGTATATTGGGCAGATAGGCAAGCAAAAAGCATATATCGATTACGCCCATCATCCAAGCGAATTAAAAGCCTTTATTTCCACATTTTTAAGCGAAAATCCAAACGGCACAATCGTGTTCCAGCCTCACACCTATTCCCGCACAAAACTGCTTTTAAAGGACTTTTTAAGCGTGCTCAGTGGGGTGAAGAATTTGATTATCTTCAAGGAATATCCTGCTCGTGAAAAAAGGGCGGCGGGCTTGACCGCTCACGAACTGTTTGACTTGGTGAAAGTGCAAAACAAGTCGGTTAGGTATTGCGCCTCAGCAAGTGGGCTGGCTCGCTTGGTTTTGGGCAAAGGCAATTTGGCTTTTGTGGGTGCGGGAGATATAAACACAATAGCACACAGGCTTGTGGAAAAGTTTTGAATATCTTCAAAAAAAGTGTTGACAAATGCTTTCGTTTGGGTTATAATAACCACACATAATAATGCGAAAGTTAAGGAGTTGAAATGAAAACAGATATCCAACCTAATTATGTTGAAGTAACCTTCGTTTGCGCTTGCGGAGCCGAGTTTAAGGGCAAAACATCTAAGCCAAACACAAAGCCTGGCGATGTGATCAAACTTGAAGTTTGCGATAAATGCCACCCATTCTTCACCGGTCAGCAAAAATTGGTGGACACAGAAGGTCGTGTGGATAAATTTAATAAAAAGCACAAATTAAAATAGCAAATTAAGTGCGTCTTTTTTGCATAAGAGGCGCACTTTTTTTTCGTCATTAACAGGCTTAAATAAGTTTATGAAATTATTAGATTTGAGAAAACAGGCAAAATCAAGATTTCGTGCACTTGGCATTGACGAAGTGGACGCTGATTTTATTATCGCAGAAACCCTAAATTTGCCACACACTTCACTAATAATGATTGATGAAATATCCACATTAGATGCCAAAAAAATTGAAAAGAATTTAAAAAAGAGAGAGCAACGAATTCCGGTTAATAGAATTTTCAATCATGCGTGCTTTTATGGGCTTGATTTTAAGATAAACAAAAATGTGTTAGCACCAAGGCAGGATAGTGAAATTTTGGTGGATGAGTGTTTGAAATTAATCAAGGCAAAAGGGCTAAAATCCGCACTCGATGTCTGCACCGGTTCGGGCTGTTTGGCGGTTGCGCTAGCAAAAAATGCCGGCATTTCGGTGTGTGCTAGTGATATATCGCAGCGCGCACTTTCACTTGCCACTGTAAATGCAGAAAGTAATGCTGTCAAAATCAATTTCATTAAGTCTAATATGTTTTCTAAAATTGATGGCAAATTTGATTTGATTTTGTCCAACCCTCCATATATATGCTCTCATGAAATTGCCTCTCTTGATGATGAAGTTAAATTCCAAGATCCGCTCCTAGCATTAGATGGCGGGGAGGATGGTCTTAAATTCTATAAAATCATTGCAAAACACGCCCCTAAGCACCTAAATAAAAACGGGTATGTTTGCTTAGAAATTGGGGCAACACAGCGCGAACAAGTGCTTCGCTTATTTAAAGATTATGATTTTGTTGATTGCGTTAAAGATTATGCGGGCAAAGATAGAGTGATGATTTTCAAATTAAGGAGTGAAAAATGATTGAAAAATTAAAGTTGATTAAAGAAAGATATGATGCTCTCACTGCCGAGATTGCCGACCCTGCCGTTTTGGCGGACACAAAAGTGTGGCAAGTTAAAGTGAAAGAGCATTCTTCTTTAATGCCTTTAATGGAAGAGTATGAAAGATATTTGAAATTTGAAAAAGATTTCAACGATGCAAACGCAATGCTTCAAAGCGAGGCGGATAGTGATATGCGCGAAATGTTGAAAGAAGAAGTGCAGTCAAGCAAAGAAAAAATGGCACAGAGTGAGGAAAATCTTAAGATTTTGCTTCTTCCAAAGGATGAAAATGACGAAAAGAACGTAATCTTAGAAATTCGCGGTGGAGCAGGTGGTGAAGAAAGCAGCCTTTTTGCAGCCGATTTGATGAGAATGTATAAGATGTATTGCGATAGCCACAAATATAAATTTGAAGTGCTAAATCTTGAAGAAACCGAACTTGGCGGGGTGAAAGAATTGCAGGCAATGATAAAAGGCAAAAATGCCTACGCCAAGTTTAAATATGAATCTGGCGTTCACCGTGTTCAGCGCGTGCCAGAAACGGAGAGCCAGGGCAGAGTGCACACTTCCACCGCCACCGTTGCAATCCTTCCGGAAATGGAGGATGCTGAAGTGGAAATAAACGAAAAAGATATTCGCATAGACTTGTTTAGGAGCAGTGGCGCAGGCGGTCAGCACATAAACAAAACCGAGAGTGCCATTCGCATCACCCACTTCCCAACAGGAATTGTGGTTTCTTGCCAAGACGAGCGAAGCCAAACGCAGAATAAAGAAAAAGCATTTGCCATGCTGCGCTCTAAGTTGTATGACTATTATCAACGAGAAAAAGAGAGCGAATATAAGCAAAATCGCAAGAGCCAAATTGGCACGGGCGATAGAAGTGAGCGCATCCGCACATACAATTTCCCTCAGGGCAGAGTAACAGACCACCGCATCGGCCTTAGCATTTATAATATAGATGCATTTATGAATGGCGATTTAGATGAAATGATTGAGGCACTCACGCTTGCCGACCAGCAGGCAAAATTAAGTGCGCAAGAATAAGGGGCTTAGGCCTCTTTTTTGTTAAAAATAATGTCGCAACCACTCAAATTTATTTGATTAAAACTTTTTGTTGTGATAAAATAAACATAGGGAGATTTTATGGCAAAGTATCTAAAACAAGATAGTGAGCTTGGCTATATTGAAGATAGTGCCGAGATAGAGTATCTTAAATTAAATAATTTAAGGCATAGCATTTTAGGGAATATGCTAGGCGAGTTTGACGAGCAAGGCTTTTATGTGATTGCTCCACAAATTCAAAAAGAGCTTATTTCCATGCGCAAATTTATTGTCAATTCATTAGATAACATTGATATTTGCCACGGCGTGCTTATGTTGGATAAGCCTATCACTTTTATGGTTACATTTGAAAGCGATAGGGCAACGCTTTCTCTCGTTGAAAAAATGAGTTATGAAGCAAATCTGGAAATTGATAGTGGCACTTATAGCAATGTGAATGAATTTATTCTAGATGAGGTGGAAACTGCCGGCGAAATTAATCGCAATCTTGTGTATAAGCGCTGGAACATTGGTGAGTATGGCGGCGAAACATTAGATGTCCGCCACATGGATGAAGAAACTTTGGCTCAATTCTTAGGGATTGTGAATAGATATAAATATTTGCTTTGTGCAAACAAAATGTTGCTAAAAAAAGAAGAGGCTCTTGAGGATATCGAGGCGGAATACACGATTGGAATGTTTGAAGTGTTATCCCGCTATCCTCAGTTGAAAAAATTAGTTGACGCAGAAATTAAATCTGAAATTAAAGAAAAAAAGCGTTTTATTTTGCTGGACAAAGCAAATTTTGCAAAAACCTTCAACGAAGTGTTAGACCAAGCCATAGACAATGGGCTGTTTGAATTGAGTGATGAAGAGCAGCAGGCTTTCAAAGAGGAAAGGCGCTCTGTTTTGCTGAAAAGAAACATGAAAATGGGCGAGGAGTTGAACATCAAAACAGTTGCCACCACTGAAGAAGAAAGAAATGTTGTTGAAAATCAAGAAGTTTTTGAAGAACAAAGCAAAAAAATTGTGCTAGATGTTCCGTTGGAAAATAAACCGATTGAGCAGCTTGAAACTGAGATGGATGAGTTGGAAGCCTCCACAAATGATAGGTTGGAGAGCAAGGTTAGCGACTATATCAAAGATAGAGAAAAGCGCAAGACTAAAGCAAAGCTTGAAGACATCGAAGAACTATATGAAGAGATTGATGGGGTTGATGGCCTTGAAGAGCATTTAGGCGAGGGCACTAAGAAAAAACTAACAGAAATTGAGAAGAAAAAAGATGTTGAGTTTAAAGTCCCTCCAAAGGCGGACACTCACGCACCTGCCGTTAGCCCTGCCGCACCAAAAGCCAATTCTAAAGCACCGGCGCGCCCTGCTGCCGGCGTGAAAAAGCCTGCCGCTGCAAGCCCTGCGAAAGGTGGAAGCAAAAAAGCGGATAAAGAGCAAGCGGCTTCTCCTTCTGCAGCCTCATCAAGTCCAAGCGGAGGATATGAATATCGTGAAAGGTCGGAAAGCCTATTAAGTGAAATTCCTCATCGTAGATTTGATGGGGTAAAGAAAAAAGAGCCTAAAGAAGAGCCAAAGCCTGAAACCGATTTGGAGCGCGAAAAGCGTGAGATCACTGAAAGCCTAAATGCTTTGGGTAGAGCGATTGATAGCGGCGAAGTGAAAGTTAACCGCGCAGAACTAAACCTTGCGGCAGAAGAGCGTGCTAAAGCGCCTGTGGAGAGCGAAATTAGAGCAGGTACAAGCAGAGGCGTTTCTAGAAGGGCCACAAGAAGGGTGGCACACCCAGAGTTGGAAGAAGGTCGTTCAGTTGAGCCAAGGAGGCCGGAAGACACTGGCGGGCTAGGCGTTGGAATGTAATAAAAAAAGCCTAATAATTTAGGCTTTTTTGTTATGGTGTAACAGTGGTTTTCTTAAATTTGATTGCGCGTTTCATTATTAAATCTAAGCAAACAAAATTCACAATGTCATTAAATTCTTTGCATGGTCGAGTTTTATCATTCTGCGCTTTATAGTTGTTTATCCAATCTGCATTGTCGCTAGAAGATAAAATCTTTTCAATATCCAATAAAATGTTTTCCAACTTCAATTTATATCCCTTGTCAAGAGCGCTGGTCAAAACATCAAGGTATAATGTGGTTAAGAAGAATGTGTAGCACTCCGTGTCTGCAAGCGAGGCAAATTTTCTAAAGATGAACATATCATCCTTATCTTTTTTCCACAACAAAGGGAAAATTTCTTTTGAAAAGGCTCTGTCGGTTGGGTTATATTCGTCCTCTGCAGGCTCAAAATAGCGGTCAAACAACTGCTCGTCTGTTAAACTGGATAACTTTTCTTTAACCTCAGTGGATAAAGTCTGTTTTTTTGCCATATCTTTCTCCTTTAAATTTGATTTGCAATCATTTTAGCACACTTTTATTTTTTTGTAAATACCTTTTTTTAAAAATTTTCCAAAATTTTTTGTTTCGTTATTTTTTCATTTTATAGTTTTGAATTTGATAAGTCTTATTCATCACCTTTAAAACTGTTTGAAAACTATCATCTTGTGCGGCCTTATTATTGTGCTCTTGCCCGCACTTAATGCACCTATATTTTATTATATATCCTTTTTTTGCGTTTTGCTCCACATCAATGGGTGCAAGCACTCCGCCACACTCGTTTTGCCTATCCCCTGGCATAATATCTACATGCAGCGAACATAAGCAAAATGGGCAGTGGTCGCGAGAGGAATATTTAAGTGGCTCAACCGATTTCCCGCACACTGCACACACAAATCCGCTATCGTTTTTAACAAAACTTTTCATGCCTTAATTATATAATAAATCACTTTGTTTGTAAAGTTTTATTTTAAAATTAAAAAAACATATTTACAATCCAAACATTTTATGCTAAACTGCAAAGACCTTGCGCAAATATATTATTTCAGGAGGGGAAAATGCAGTTTGAAGAATTTGTTGGAAAATTTAAAGAGTATGAGAAGTTTTTCCATTCACACAATTATAATTGGTCAAACGAGGCAGACATGCGAAAAATTGCATCTCTAAGGGCGACTATTAATTGGGGGAGCCCTGACTTTTGGAATTTGTTCATTGTGGATTTTTCCATGCTTGAAGAAAGGGTGAAAGAGTTTTTCGCAAAATTCAATTTGTCAGTTAGTTTGGTTGTTGCACCCAAAATTCACGATAGGCGAAAAATATTGGTTAAATTAAATGAGGGCTCTCCTCGTTTTAATGGCACAAAGTCGGGTCAAATTTATTTGGCATCAACCGTCTTTTTGGCAGAAAACACAAAACCAAATCTTTACGACACCATGTTCTGCCAAGGGGAATATGACGAAACAAAAATCCTCTTTTCCTATCAAGGCTTTGAAGAAATGCTGTGGGGAGTGATAAAAGATAGTCTGTTGCAAGAAAGGCAAAAGACGCAATCACAAATCAAATTAATAGAAAAATCAATAAGGCGAAATAAGAGAAAAATCTTGATTGGCAAAGTGTTTGGAAAATCAACGGAAGAGATGATTAATGCAAACGAAAAACTTGAAAACCGCGCTCAAGCATTAAAAAACGAATTGGATAATGCTCTTGTTGAGGTGGAAAACAAGCCTAAAATTTCTTAAAATTTTTCTTAAAAAGGGTTGACAAACTCTTTTTTCTTTGCTAAAATAAAAAAGTTAATTCGTGTGGGTTGATGCGTGAGGTTGCATTTATCAGCCTATGATAGATGGGAATTTACGCTGACCAAAGCCAAGATTGGCGCTAGCGGATAGATGGGGCTTAAAGCCCAATTTATTTTGGGGATTAACACTTAACACTCGGGTGCGTGTCAATGACGAGCACTCTCGCCGAGCACTTACTGCTGTTGCAATACTATGCTGGTTGTCGGCACAAGTTGAAATGGTTGCAAAGGTTTGGCATGATTGCCTGCGGGTGCAAGCAATTAAAGTTAAGGCGAACGCTGGTTGGTTTGCTAAAATAAAAGGAGAGAAATAATGGCAACAACAAAATTAAGAATTAAATTTGCGTCTTACGACACAGGTTTACTCGAAAGTGTGGTTTCAAAGTTTGTTGACACTGCACAAAAGTCCGGATGCAAAATTTCGGGCCCAATTCCACTTCCAACAAAGAGAGAGGTGGTTACCGTCCTTCGTTCCACTCATGTAAACAAGGATAGCCGCGAGCAGTTTGAATCTCGCACTCATTTTAGGATAATTGATGTTTATGCACCTAATGCAAAAGCGGTTGAAACGCTCACCAAGATGAATGTTCCATCTGGTGTGGACATCAAGGTTGAATTATAAGGAGGTTCTCGTGGAAAAAGCAATTTTAGGAAGAAAGGTGGGAATGACTCAGGTCTTCACCGATGACGGCAGAGTAGAGCCTGTTACAGTTATTGAGGCAGGTCCATGCTATGTAACGCAAATTAAAACCGTTGAAAAGGACGGATACAATTCAGTTCAGCTCGCTTTTGGTGAGATTAAAGCCAAAAATGTGAATAAGAGCCAAACTGGCGCTTTCAAAAAAGCAGGCGTTGAGCCAAAGCGCGTTTTAAAAGAATTTAAGTATAACGACATTTCAAAGTTCGCACTTGGTCAAGAAATTAAAGCAGACATGTTTGCTGCTGGTGAAGTTGTTGATGTGCAAGGCGTAAGCAAAGGGCACGGCTTCACAGGCGTAATTAAGCGCTGGAACCAACAAAGGCTTAAAATGACACACGGTGTTGGCCCTGTGCACAGAGAAGTTGGTTCAATGGGTGCAAACTCAACTCCAAGCAGAGTTTTCAAAGGCAAGAAAATGCCTGGTCAATATGGTAACGATGTGGTTACTGTTCAAAATTTAAAGATTGTGCGTGTGGATGCGGATAGAAACCTCATTTTGGTTAAGGGTGCAATCCCTGGTGCTAAAAAGAGTGTGGTGGCTATCAAATCTGCAACCAAGGCGTAGAGGAGCGATTTATGGCAAAAGTTAAAGTTTATAATATGAAAAAAGAGGCAGTTGGCACTATCGACTTAAACGATTTGGTGTTTGACGCCGAATATAACGAGCCGCTTATTCATCAAGTGGTTGTGGCTTTGCACAACAACGCTCGCCAAGGCACAAAATCCACTCTCACAAGAAGCGAAGTTAATGCAAGCAAAAAGAAAATCTATAGGCAGAAGGGCACAGGTAATGCGCGTCATGATGAAAAGAGTGCACCTCAATTCGATGGTGGCGGCGTTGTGTTTGCTCCAAAGCCAAGAGATTTTAGAGTTAAAATCAACAAGAAGATGAGAGATATTGCATTTTCAAGTGCACTTTCTCAAAAAATCAAGCAAAACGAGTTGTTTGTTGTGGACAAATTGTCGTTTGCAGATGCCAAAACCAAAAACGCAAGCGAATTTTTAAAGGCTTTTGGCTTAGACAGGCGCACAATTTTAGTTACTGACGGCAAAGATGAAAATGTTATGCGTGCAACGAACAATCTTGAAAAAGTAACCTGCGTTGATGCAATGTTGTTAAATGTTGCTCAAGTGGTTGAAAACAGATATTTGGTGTTCACTAAGGACGCAATTAAGAAGATTGAGGAGGCGTACGTATAATGATAGCGCAAGAAATTATCTTAGAGCCTATTATGACTGAAAAGTCTTATGCTGGCATTCCTAATAAGGTTTACACTTTTAAGGTGAATAAATCCGCAAACAAAATTCAAATCAAAAAAGCGGTTGAAGAACTTTTTGAAGTTAAAGTGGATAGAGTGAACACTTTAATTGTTAAAGGCACAACAAAATCAAGAAGAACTAAAAACGGAGAAGTTACGGGCAAAACAAGCGACTATAAAAAAGCAGTTGTTTTCTTAAAGCCAGATAGCAAAGCCATAGCCTTCTTCGAGAGTTTGAACTAAAAGGAGTGAATTATGGCTATAAAGAAATATAAACCCACCTCACCTGCAAGAAGAGGTATGTCCTCTAATTCTTTTGAGGAGTTAACAAAAGGCGCAAAAGTTCCAAAGTCTTTAAGTAAAGATGTTAAGAAAACAGGCGGCAGAAACAATCAGGGCAAATTGACGGTTCGTAACATTGGCGGGGCAAATAGGCGTCATTATCGCGTTATCGATTTTAAGCGCAATAAAGACGGCATTCCTGCAAAGGTTGACAGCATTCAATATGACCCTAATAGGACGGCATTTATCGCACTTTTGGTTTATGCTGATGGCGAGAAGAAGTACATTTTAGCGCCAAAAGGCTTAAATGTTGGCGATAGAGTTTTAAGCGGTGTTGGCGCAGAAATCAAGCCGGGCAACGCTCTTCCATTAACCGAAATTCCACTTGGCTCTAAGATTCACAACATCGAATTGCAGCCAGGCAAGGGCGGGCAAATGGTTAGAAGTGCAGGTTTATCCGCTCAATTAATGGCAAAAGAAGGTGCTTACGCAACCGTTAGATTGCCAAGTGGCGAGATGAGGAAAGTGCCTGTTATCTGCCGTGCCACAATCGGTGAAATCGGCAATGAAGAGAACGAAATCGTTTCGCTTGGCAAGGCTGGGCGCAAGCGTCATATGGGCGTTCGTCCATCCGTTCGTGGTTCTGCAATGAACCCAGTTGACCACCCACATGGCGGTGGCGAAGGCAAATCACCTGTTGGACACGCTGGCCCAATGACCCCTTGGGGCAAACCTGCTTTGGGTTATAAAACTAGAAAGCATAAAAAGGCTTCTGACAAACTTATTGTCAAGAGGGCTAAGGCTAAATAGGAGAGAGTATGAGTAGAAGTTTAAAGAAAAAACCTTTCGTTGAAGAAAAGTTGATGAAACGCGTTCAAGAAATGAACGAGAAAGGCGAGAAAAAAGCATTAAAAACTTGGTCTAGGTCAAGCACAATCTACCCAGAATTTGTTGGCCACACAATCGCTGTTCACAACGGCAAAAAGCATATCCCTGTTTATTGCACAGTTGATATGGTAGGCCACAAATTAGGTGAATTTGCACCAACTAGAACTTTCAAAGGGCACAAACAGAAAGAAGCACCAAAAGGTCCAGCAAGCAAGGGCGGAAAGAAATAAGGAGTGAAGTATGGCAAAGAATATTAGAGAAAAAGCAGAAAAAATCAGAGCAAATAAAGACACTCGCCCTTATGCAAGTGTTCGTTATGTTAGGCTTAGCCCAACAAAGGCAAAAATTGTTATCGACCAAGTTAGGGGCAAAAGTTATGACGATGCTGTTGCAATCCTATCCAATATGCCTCACGATGCAGCTGCAATCCTTTTAAAGGTTGTTAAGTCCGCTGGTGCAAATGCCGAAAACAATAAGGGAATGAATGTTCATGATTTGTATTTGGCTGAAATCATCTTGGGAGCAGGCCCTGTGCGTGTAAACAAGGTGTATTTTAGAGGCAGAGGCCATGGAGCCGAAAGAATAGCAACAAAAACTAGCCACATCAAAGTTGTGCTAGCAAATAAGGAGTAAGGTTATGGGACAAAAAGTTAATCCAAACAGTTTAAGACTTGGCACAATTAGAACTTGGAACTCTTTTTGGTATGCCGATAAAAAGAATATCGCCAAAAACATTAAGGAAGATGACACTCTCCGTAAATTCGTCCTTAAAGAGTATAAAAATTGCGCAATTTCCAATGTGATGATTGAGCGCGCTGGTGATAGCGTTACAATTTCAATTTCCACTGCAAAACCAGGCGTTTTAATTGGTCAAAAGGGCGCAGGCGTTGAAAATTTAAAGAAGAGCATCGAAAAATTAAGTGATGCTAAAAAAGTTAATGTAAACATCGTTGAGGTAAAAAACCCAGATTTGGACGCAAAATTGGTGGCCGAGGGCATCGCTAGCCAACTTGAAAAGCGTGCTCAATATAGGCGCGTTATGAAGTCTGCCATCCAAAAAGTTATGCGTGCAGGTGCTGTGGGCGTCAAAGTTATGATTTCTGGTCGTCTTGATGGCGCAGAAATTGCTCGCAGTGTGCATGACCATGACGGAAGTTTGCCTCTCCAAACAATCCGCGCAAACATCGACTATGCAAATCTTGAAGCACACACAACTTATGGCGTTTTAGGCGTTAAGGTGTGGATTTATAAGGGTGAAATCTTGGGCAAAGTTTCTCAAAGTTCGGTAAACCACAAGAAAGGAGATAACTAATTATGGCAATGCTACTACCTAAAAGAGAAAAGAGAAGAAAGCAATTCCGCGGACGCATGACCGGAAGGGCTTTACGCAACAACACTGTTACTTATGGAGATTTTGGTTTGCAAGCCACCGAACCTTGCTGGATAACCCCAAATCAACTAGAAGCAGCCCGTGTTGCCATAAATAGATATATGAAGCGTGGCGGCAAGTTGTGGATAAAAGTTTTCCCACACAAGCCAATCACCAAAAAGCCAGCCGACACTCGTATGGGTAGCGGTAAAGGTGCACAGAGCGGCCATGTTGCAGTGGTTAAGCGTGATGCAATAATCATTGAAGTTAGTGGCCCAACTGAGGAAGCGTGCCTTGAAAGTTTAAGGCTAGCATCTCACAAACTACCTTGCAAAACTAGAATAGTTCGCAAGGAAAAAGGCGGTGAAAACAATGAAGAATAACTATAAAGATATGACCATGAAAGAACTTGTAGCAGAGGAAAACAAGCTTAGGAGCGAATTGTTTAACTTAACATTCCAAAACAAAGTTGGTCAGTTGCAAGACACATCTAGAATTAGAATTGTTAAGAAAAACATCGCACGCGTTAAAACCGAATTGAAGCAAAAAGAATCTGCCGGAGTAAAGGAGTAGTGTTATGGAAGAAATGAAAGTAAACCGCAGAACAATTCAAGGAGTTGTTGTTTCTGATAAGATGAACAAAACCATCACCGTTTTGGTTACAGGCAAGAAAAAACACCCTATTTATAAGAAATATGTGACTTTCACAAAGAAATATAAGGCTCACGACGAAAAAGAAGAAGCAAAAGTTGGCGACACTGTGCTTATCCAAGAAACTCGCCCACTTAGCAAAGACAAGTATTTTAGGCTTCTCAGCATCGTCGAGAGGGCTAAGTAGGAGGTAATATGATTCAACCATTATCTACATTAAATGTGGCAGACAACTCTGGCGCAAAAAAAATCATGTGCATCCGTTGCTTAGGCGGAAGCCTTAGAAAATTTGCAAGTGTTGGCGATATCATAGTTGCCTCAGTGAAAAAGGCAGACCCAGATGGCAAGGTGAAAAAGGGTGATGTTGTTATGGCTGTTATCGTGCGCACCAAAAAAGGCGTGCAACGCACAGACGGAAGTTCAATTAAGTTTGACGATAACGCAGCAGTAATCATCGATAAGCAAAAAGCACCAAGAGGCACTCGTGTGTTTGGGCCTATCGCAAGAGAACTTCGTGCTAAGGGATTTACTCAAATAATCTCGCTAGCACCAGAAGTGTTATAGGAGGGCAAAATGAAATTTAGTGTTAAAAAAGGCGATAATGTCCTTGTGCTATCCGGCAAAGATAAGGGAAAACAAGGCGAAGTGCTTGAAATAGACAGAGAAAATAGGCGCGTTAAAGTGGC
>CANQDP010000015.1 GCA_947593585.1 uncultured Clostridia bacterium | reverse complement strand
TTTAATAAAAAAAATCACAAAAAGCGCGCCTTTTATGATTTTCAGTCCCTTGCTCTACCGACTGAGCTATCTGGGCAAGTTACGTAATTTAGGGCTATCTAGCCACTGAGATGTAGACAAAAAATGTTTTTGACTCAACTTTTTGACACAACTTTTTTATCAAATTTTTCACATTTGACTTTCCAAATATAACATAGTTTGATAAACAATGTCAATCTTTTTTCACAAGTTTTTCAAATTTTTTTAACTAAAAAAGAAGGCACTTAATATACCTTCTTTTTTATGCCTAAAATTTTAGTCTAAAAAGTCACCGTTACTATTCAAAATTTCAACTAGGGATTTCTCTGGAACTTCAACAGGCTTTCCGTCAATAGCAACCAATTTGTTGTCCTCTATTGTGTAGCGCTCTTTATTTTTAATGTAGTCCTCTACATCTTCCTTAATCTTTTTACAAATCTGCTCAACAGTAAGAACCGGCTCAAGCACATATGGGTAGCCTGGTCTTAAATAGAAGTCAATATAACTGTCAACATCCTTTTCTGTTGCCTTGTCTGTCAACCTATATCTTGACACCCTTGGGTCTTCAAAATAACACTCTTTATGTTTTAAAAACTCTGGCATCATAACCGTTGTCATACTTCACCTTCTTTTTTGCAAGTTTTTCAACAATCTTAATCTAAAAAGCCGCCGTCACCTTTAAGAATGGCATTGAAGATTTTATCTCCGTCAACCACAATTGGTTTTCCATCTATTGCAACAAGAGTGTTATGGTCATCAAAAGTGTAACGGTCTTTGTTTTCAACATATTCCAAATAATCTTGCTTAACTTTTTCACATATTTTCTCATATGGCACATCTGGAAATTCCTGAGAGTAATAGCTTAAATAACTTTCAAGCTCTTTTTTGGAAATTGCGTCCCTCACCTTATACCTCGTAACCCTTGGGTCTTTATAATAGCATTTTGGATTTTGAATAAAATATGGTATTCTCATGACTTACTCTCCCTCCTTAAAAATTCTTCCATAGCTTTTACATACGGCTTGTCTGTTGTGTGTAAATTTGTTTCAGCAAAGACTTCGGCAAACCACTCAAGCACACCACCTTTTTTTGCATATCTACTTGGCATCATGTTTCCTGGATACAACGGCACAAAACTATGAACTTATTGCCAGCAATAGTTTTTGAAATCACACCTTAAAATTTCCATTCTCATCAAATTCTTCGGGATGTTTTTTGCGATAATCATTTTGAAAATCAGCCAACCACTTGCGTGTTTCTAAATGAAATTTGCGATATTCTAAATCTACATCAAATTTTTGTTTTTTTTGTCTTTCATCATATGTATCGTCATAATATTTTGCACCTTCAAAAATTTTTTTCCATATTTGATTGTATTCAGGTATGTCTTTCCAATCTTTCATATTCTATCATTCCTTTACTCTTTAAATACAAGCACATTAAATGTTGTTCCTCTTCATTTGTAAGATTATTTTCATAACCATATTGTTGTGAATAAATAAAAACATTAGGGTCATAAATGTAACTTTGCTTAATCATAGCCTTGTAATCATATTCTCCGTCAGTGAGCAAATATGTTTCACCTGGCTTCCAGCTTTGCATATCAAGCTTGCTAAAAGAGCCTTTTGCATATGGTGGATGATTGTGCATATCTATTTTAATCCTGTTTGCAAATTTTTGCGGTATTCTTACGCTAAATTTGTCACCTTTGAAATGCCACACCTCACCATTTTTTGTTATCATAACACATTCCTCACGATTTTGGACTGTTGAAAGATAATCTAATGTCTGCTTGCAATATGAGTTTATCATACTGTCATTCTTTAAGTCAACTTTATCAACTATTTTTCCTTTTGCTTTTTCTGGTCTAAATTCTGCTCCTCTTCCGCCCATAATTGTCTTTTTACCTCCATAAATGAATTTATTTGTAGAATTCTTTCGTTTTCGTCAAGCTCTCTTGGAAGTTTGCCAATACAAATAATCTTGCTTGGCCGGATAACTTCAAGCATTTTAATATACCCCTCAAGAAAGCGCTCTTTGCTGCTGCCTCTTTGGCAACCTGTAGAACATATTGCCACAACTCCGCCCGGCTCTATTCCGTCAAAACAATAGGAAAAACTATCTTTGTCTGCCCATTGTATGTTTGGAATTAACTTGATTCCTTGCGCCTGAAACTGCGCCATTAAAACCTTGTTTCGCCAATTGTTGTAAATTTGTTGAGGTTTTGGCAAGTTGGAATACATGGAAAAGTCCGGGCCAATCACCGCATTAAATCTTTTCAATATTTCCATGTAAGTTTGTGGCTCTGCCCAAACTCGCTCAAATTGGTAGTCATCAATATAGAAATGACAAATCTTGCTTTCCGGCTCAATCTCCGTCATTGCACAATTGAATGGTGTAACAAGCAAGAATTTGCAGTTTAATTCTTTCTCATCAAACTTTTTAACCCTTGGCATATCAAAAGCACCGACCTTTTCCATATGCTCGGTTATCCTAAAATTAAACACATCCTTTCTCAAAATGCCATCACCTCGCTTGTTTCCTCGTCATTCTTACGCCTGCTCGCCTTATTGCTTTTAATTAAATTGGAACTTTTTAAGAATTTTTGCGCCTGAGGTCTCGTCAGCTTCATTGCGGTGAACCCGTTTAACTCAATCGGCTTGTCCAAAGGTTTGTATGCTTTTCTAAATGCCCTGGTGTCATATACAAGTTCGCTTGCACGTGGAAAATAAAAGCAAGTGGACTTTTCCTTCTGCATCTGAACAACAATTGTTTCAGTTTTGCTTTGTGTGACCAAATTTCCGCAAGATTTATATGTAAATTTGAAAAAACCACATGAGAAGATATATCTTTTCAATAAAGCCATTGGCTTTGCGAACAAACGTGCGTCTTTCATCTTCATTCGCCTTATGAACCGGCGCTTTAACTTCATATAAAGCCAAAATAAAAACTTGGGCTTTAAAACCCATTGTTTTCGGTCAAATCTTTTATTATCAGACGCAATTCTCCTCATAAAAATTGCTATGTTGTTTGCGTCCTGCTCAGTTCCAATAAGCCTGCCCTCTAACATGTGACGAATAAACCTTGCAAAGTCGTCCATGTCTGTTGAGTTGCTTTTATTTGACAAAACTCCGTTTTGTATAGAAAAGTTGCAGAATGTTCCAATCTCATCTGCAAACATACAAATCCTATAAGGAAGCCTCTTTTCCTGCTTTAAGTGGTCAATTTCAAGTTCGTGCGATTTTCTCCTATACAACTTCGAATAACAAGGAATTGTTGTGGCAAGGCAAGGAATATATGGCGAATTTGAGTTAAATTCATAGCTCTCAATAATTTCCTGCTCTTCCTCAGTTGGCTTGTAGTTTGGGTCTTTTAGTTTTGAGGCAATAAGCCAATACTCAAACTGCAACTCTTCCCAAGAATACTTTGACTTTGCATATGAGATTTCTTTCGCACAAAAACTCTTTCCACTCCCCGGCGGACCCATGTAGTTCTCGTATGCACTATCGTTCTCCGCCTCTTCGTCTATAATTGATTTATACTTAATTGTGTAGCAAACAAATTGGATGAATGATTTTATGCTTAGGAAGAAGAATATAAGCAGTGGCAAAAGTGAAATATAATACCACAAATTGTCATAGTTTAAATAAATTGTTGGACCAACAATCGTTGCAGTCAGCCCCAACCAAAAAAACCATTTAAAGACAGGACGCCAATATGCAAGCCTTTCTATAAGAGGCAATTTGTATTCTTTAATTGGCTCTCTAATAAGTTTATTGTCTTTCATATTTTGCCCGTCCTTTTAAATGGTTTTGTTTAAAATAATTAAAATTAAGAAGGTTCTATGTTAAAATTTGCGCTTTACATATTTGCAACTCTGCTTTCAATCTCTTTAACTGCGTTGTCTTGCCAAGCTTCATTGTGTGTTTCGGTTTTCTGAACAAGAATGTTTTCTGCTTTTGCTTTTGGCTCTTCCTTCACTGCAAGATGCCTTACACACCATGTAATGCCCACTGCAAGACCGCCAAGAACAAGAACTGTCGCAACCGCAATGCACGTTGGTTTAAGCCAACCAGTCTTTTTAGCTTTCATACAAAAATCCTCCTTTTGTTAAATTTTCTTGCTTAAAGCAAGTGGAGAGGCAGGGACGAGAAGAATTAAAAGACCCTGCCTTTGGTGGTGGGTAGTGTTTTAAAAGTCCCCACCATCGCTTTTTTGAATGTAAAAGTTAATACAAATTTCTCAATCAAGCCGCCACGTGAGAGAATTGATAGTTTTGTCCGTTTGTATAAACATAGTAATTTGTTCCATCCGTCCAAACATCACTTGCGACAAAAGAAGATAAGCCTGTCCAAGTATGTTTCTCCCAAGTATCACCTTTCAATATATATTGTTCTGTATCCTTTGAATAATAAATGTTAAAACCATCTGTCCAAACATCCGTTCCACTAAAAGAAGTTAATACTGTCCAAGTATGTTTTTCCCAAGTATCACCTTTCAATATATATTGCTCTGTATCCTTTGAATAATAAATATTAAAACCATCAGTCCATACATTACTTGCGTTAAAGGAAGATAAACCTGTCCACGTTTTAACTTCCCAAGTGTCACCTACTAAAACATATTGATTATTATCATATGAATAATAAACTTTTTCTCCATCTGTCCAAACATGGTCACCAAAAAACATTGTTAACCCATTCCATGTTTTTTTTGACCATTGACCATCAACAAATACATATTGTTGATTTTGAAAAGAGTAATAAATACTCTGATTATCATTCCAAATATAATTTCCTCTAAGGGAATTTGCAAATTCCAAACCTGTCCAAGTTTTATTTTGCCAAACATTTTTGTTCAAAAAATACTCGTTTTCTGTGTTATCAGAATAATAAGTATTATCTCCATCACTCCAAACATAACTAGCATTAAAATTTATAAAAACGCCAGACCAAGATTTTTCTTCCCAAGTATCACCATTTAAAACATATTGTTCTGTAGCTGATGAATAATATGTATTTTCTCCATCTGTCCAAATATTTGAACCTTTAAAATTAGTTAAACCTTTCCAAGTTTTACTTTCCCATGTATCACCATTCAAAACATAATGTTTAGAACCACTCGAATAATATGTATTTTCTCCATCTGTCCAAACATCGGAACCCGTGATATAATTAAGAAGCTTAAAAGTTTTAGATCTCCACGTATCTACATCTAAAATATAATTTTTACCATTAAATGAACAGTATGTGTTCACGCCATCACTCCAAACACAGTCTCCGCCAAAAGAAGTCAAACCATTCCAAGTTTTACTTTCCCATGTATCACCATTTAAGGAATATTGTTGAGAACCATTAGAATAATATGTATTTTCACCATCTGTCCAAATTTTTGAAACTATAAAAGAAGACAAACCGCTCCAAGTTTTAGTTTCCCATGTATCACCATTCAAAACATAATGTTCAGAACCACCTGAATAATATGTATTTTCTCCATCTGTCCAAATATAAGAACCAGAAAAAGATGTTAAGCCACTCCAAGATTTTTCTTCCAATGTATCACCATTTAAAACATATTGTTTAGAACCGCTTGAACAATATGTATTCTCACCATCTGTCCAAACAGATTGAGCAGAAAAATCAATTGCCAACCCTATCTCTACAGCATTTAAGTTATTCAAAACTTTTAAATCTGCAAGTTGAGATTGCAACTGCTCAATTTGTTCTTTTAGGGTTGTATTTTCATCTGTTAAGCGTTGGATTTCAGATTCTTTTTCTTTTATTTGACTCTCCAATTGAGTTTTCTCTTTTTGGAGTTGTTCTTTTTCAGAATTTGCAGTTTGAAGAGAGGATTGAGAAGTTTCAAGTTCGCCCTCAAGCCTTGTTATTTCTGCTTGTTTTGTTTGAACCTCTTGCTCTTTCTCTGCAAGTTGAGATTTTGTTGTTTCTAACTCAGACGCTTTTTGAGTAAGTTCCTCAACTTGACCTTCAAGTTTTGTCTTCTCTTGTTGAAGTTGGGTCTTTTCACCATTAGCGGTTTCCAAGTCAGATTGAGCCTGTTCGAGTTCACCTTCAAGCCTTGTTATTTCTGCCTGTTTTGTTTGAACCTCTTGTTCTTTCTCTGCAAGTTGGGATTTTGTTGTTTCTAACTCAGACGTCTTTTCAGTTAGCTCCTTAACTTGTCCTTCGAGCCTAGTTTTTTCTTGTTGCAACTGTTCATTTTCTGAATTGGCAGTTTGAAGAGAAGATTGTGCGGTTTCTAGTTCACCTTCAAGCCTTGTTATTTCTGCCTGCTTTGTTTGAACCTCTTGCTCTTTCTCTGCGAGCTGAGATTTTGTTGTCTCTAATTCAGAAGCTTTCTGAGTAAGTTCCTCAACTTGACCTTCAAGTTGTGTCTTTTCTTTTCTCAATTGCTCTAATTGAGAGTTGGCGGTCTCGAGAGCTGATTTATCCTGTTGTCCCTCATTTGTGAGCCTTTGAATTTCAGCCTCTTTTTCTTTAATCTCTTCCTCTTTCTCAGTCAATTGTTGTTTCACAGTGTCAAGCTCAGAAACCTGTTCAGTAAGTGTTTCAACTTGACCTTCGAGCTTTTGTTTCTCTTCTTGAAGTTGTGTCTTTTCACCGTTGGCGGTTTGTAGGTCAGATTGAGCCTGTTCAATCTCGCCTTCAAGCCTTGTTATTTCTGCCTGCTTTGTTTGAACCTCTTGCTCTTTCTCTGCAAGTTGAGATTTTGTTGTCTCTAATTCAGAAGCTTTCTGAGTAAGTTCCTCAACTTGACCTTCAAGTTGCGTCTTTTCTTTTCTCAGCTGCTCTAATTGAGAGTTGGCAGTTTCAAGAGCTGATTTGTCTTGTTGTCCTTCAGTTGTAAGCCTTTGAATTTCGGTCTCTTTTTCTTTAATCTCTTCCTCTTTCTCTGTCAATTGTTGTTTCACAGTGTCAAGCTCAGAAACCTGTTCAGTAAGCGTTTCAACTTGGCTTTCAAGTCTTTGTTTCTCTTGCTTAAGAGAGTCATTCTCTTGTGTAGCAGTTTCCAAAGCGGAGCTTTTCTCTTGGACTTGACTTTTGTATCCTTCAATTTCAGAATCTTTTTGTTGAATTTGCTCTTCTTTCTCAATAAGAGACTGTTGAGCTGAGTTCAACTCTTTTGTTCTCTGAGAAAGTTGCTCATCCTTTTGTTGCAACTGCTCAGACAACTTCTTATTATCCTGCTCTTGCTCTTGAATAGTTGTTGAGTATCCAGCAGAGCTATTATTTACCCCTACGACGGTTCCTCCAATGAAACCGCCTAGCGTAGTGGCGAGTGCTAGTCCTGCTAAAACTATTTTTCCTGATTTTTTCATTACTTCCCTCCTGGGTTATAAATTTTTCGCTCAGAGCAAAACGAAATTTGTAGCTCGCTTCGCTCCTGGTGGTGGGTAGTGTTTTAAAAGTCCCCACCATCGCTTTTATTCGTGTGAAAATATGTAGTTTTGTCCGCCAGTATAAGCATAATAATTTGTCCCGTCTGTCCAAACCTCAAACCCTGTAAAGGAAGCTTGTCCCGTCCAGGATTTCTCTTCCCAAGTATCACCAATTAAAATATATTGATTTGAATTTCGTGAGTAATATTGAACTCCACTGGCAGCCCAAACACAACTTGCCTGTAATGGAGCAAAACCCTTCCAAATTTCTTTTTCCCAAGTATCACCATTCAAAACATATTGCTCTGCTTGAGATGAATAATGTGTGCTAACGCCATCATTCCAAACATCAGAAGAGGAAATAGAGTTTATTTTGCCTCCAAACCCGTCCATTGGCAAATTGTTGAAAGTTACAGGCTCTGTTGAAAAATCTCCATTTCCACCAATTAAAATCCTGATAACATCATTAAAAGTTGTATCATATATATTTTCACCATCAATCCATATATGGTCCCCGTAAAAATACAGGCGTTCACCCTTAACAATTACAGGCTTCCATGTGTCTCCATCTAACATATAGGTAGATTGATTTGAGTAATAGGTTTTGCCTTTATAGTGCCAAATGAATTTAGACCTAAATGCTGTCATTTTTTCAAGTCCATTCCAGGTTTTACGCTCCCAAGCCTTGCCATTTAAGACATAGTGGTCTGTGTTATGAGAATAATATGTGTTTTCACCATCTGACCAAACTCGCTCTGCAGTGAACCCTGAGATGTTGGAACAGTCTATATCAGACTCTTTTAATGTATTAAAACCTTTGAATTCAGCCAACTCTTTTTTGAGTTGAAAAATTTCGTCATCTTTTTGTTGTAGTAAGTCATTAAATCTATCTTCTTGCTCTTGAATTGAAATCGAATATCCAACAGAACTATGCTTTTCCCCGATAATGCTGCCACCTATAAAACAACCTAACGCAACGGCAATTCCAAGTCCCACCAAAACAATCTTTCCAGATTTATTCACTTTTTTCTCCTATTAAAATAAATTTTTAAACACAGAAGCAGAATGATGAAACAGATTCGCTTGATTGCGCCTCCGTCATTGGGACAATATTTGCATTAACCCTCTCTCCTTCAAATGTTAATACCCCCATATATGGACCTCCAGATCTGTAGAAACTCCTTGATACGAATTCGAATGAGTCATCCCTATCATAATAGTTGTCGTGCAGAGTATGCTCCAGAAGTTCGCCCTTAGCATAAGGGTAGTGTAAACTTTCACAATCCTTGAGAAGATTTTTAAAAAAGGCATATTGTTCTCCCTCTTGAAAATAAATTGAGAGATTTGGAACAACATAGTCTTTAAATTCAGAATCGTCGGCATCATAATTTAACATGAGTTCTTTAGATGCAATTTCTGAGAAAGATAATTCCCATAATTTGTCTGAAGTTACTTCAATTGGTCCTATGTTGCAGTCACCTTTTACATAAGAAGAAAGAACGCCTTCGGAGGATTTTTTATCAACTGCTTTTATAACTCTTTGCAAATCTGCAGGTAGTCTACTAAAGACATCGTTGTTGAGAAAATCTCTTACACCAGAATCCTTCCAACCAACATAAACATCTATAGTTTCTCCACCCGGAACAATGTGGACATGCTCAGGGAAGCAACTCACCATCCCAAAGCTAATTCCAGCCTTACCGCTGCCATCAGAAAGGTCGTCATGTTTGAAGTCTAAGATGCGAAACTTAAAGTCTTCATCATAATATTTCGCATTGCTATGGGAAATATGAACGGTTTTCTCGTCACCAACATTAAATACATTCGAAGCGTAACCACTTTCTGAGATTGTGTCAATTTCATCCCAAGAGCATTCTTCAAGGGTTTTAAATGTTGTTTTAGCATAAAAGTTTGTATCTTCTTGAATTTCAGTGCTTTGCAGTTCAACAACGTCGTTTCTATTTATTGTCCAACCTTCAAATTTATACCCTGCCCCTTCAAATGTTGGGATGTCTTTCATAATCTGATTTTTTGTAGTAAGTTTTGTTGTGAGCAGTTCGTCTTGTCCTGCATAATTCGTGTAGTAGAAGTTTACCTCTGCGCGACCATTTTTAAGAGCCTCATATTCTTCAATCAAAGATTCTAATCTTTTTACTTCATTTTTTTGCTCTTGCAATTGGCGTTCAGTTTCTTTAATTCTCTCTTCAAGTTGGGTCTTTTCACCTGAAGAATTTTGAATTTGCTTCTCTAAGTCGGCCATGTTCTGTTGCAATTTTTTGACATTCTCTTCAGCCTCTGAAAGTTGGCTATTTGCGTCCTGATATTTTACCCTCCACTGCTCGCCCTCTTCTTGGCCTTTTTTGTAGCCTTCGTTGTATTTGTCGTCAAGTTGTTCTTTTGTGTAAAGGTCAGTTCCGGATTGCAACTTTCCAAAGTTATTGGAAACCCAAACAATGCCAAAAATTGTTGCGCCAAGAATTACAAGTATTGCCACCCATGAAATTACTTTTTTCAAACTTGAACTCATATTTTAGCCTCCAATGTTGAATTGTAAATTCTGTCTATGATTCTCAATTTAAAGCCATTCATCTTCACGTATTCTCGCAAAAGTCCAATGTCGTCTTTGCTTGCATCTGTAACAATGTGAATTTCAATCTTTGAGGAATAAAAGGCAAAATCGAATGTAATTTTGATTGTCTTAATTTCTGCTCCGTCAATGTCTTTAAACTTTTTATTCATAACCGCGTTCAAACGCCCTGTGGTGGAAGTTGTCTCGGTGCAAGGTTCGTTGTTTACAAGCAGGTGATATTTGTGAGTGTCTCCGTCAAAGTCAAGATGCGTTGCATACTCGGTCTCGAAGTCAAAACCACCCTCCTTAACCTCATACCAAACAATGTTTGACAGGTCATATTCAAAAAAGTTAAAGTCCTCATAAGGGTCGTGAATTTCCGGCGTGCCAATTGTTACAGATGTTGATTTTGTGTAGATTACATATCTCATAGCACTGTAACCGCCCATGAAAATGTAGGCAATACACAAAATCCAACCCAGGGCCTGCAGTTTGTTGTATTTGACAAAAGCGAATACCAACAACACCACAACAAGCATGATTGCAAGAATCAGCCAAGAGTCACCAAACAAGAAATTCATCATTAGGCATCACCACCTTTTACGACTGTCACATTTTGCGTTTCAATCTCATAGTCTTCAAAGACCGTGAAACTTCTTTGTTGTGAAGATGTCAGTTTAATTTTTTCTATTGGCAAGCTTTCAAATGGATTCTTTGAAAAACCAAGAACATTTATGCCGTCAAAATCGTCAAGGTTTATCTCAACATTAAGCACAACATTTGAGAATTCTTTTATAAAAGTTAGGAATGAATTTTTAAGTGAAATTGTGTAGCCCCCTTCTGCCTTGTCATATTTGAAATCATCTGAGGTTACGTCATAAATAGTTTCGTCTTTCCAATAAGTTTCAGAAGACTGTCCGTCCTTTTCATAATTAGGATTTCCTAAGTAAGATTTGAACATGGACTGTTGCGCTGAGATAAGATTTACATCATTGACCGTTATCTTCACATTTACATGTGTGAATTCTGTTAAAATATTTTGGTCAACAACTTCCTTAGTAAATTTACCATCCTGACCTTGCATCAGGATATTAAAATACGGAGAAAGATTGATTGGAGCAACTGTCACCCCTTTCCTAAATGATTTGAATGCTGAAGCATGGTCAAAAATTAGTCTAGAAACATCGTATTTTTCATATTGTGGCATCCATAAAAAACTATCGTATTGGACTTTACCCTTTTCTTGAATCTCGCAAAGAGTTCCTCCAATGTCCCATATCCATTTGTTTTCATTTTCAAAACTAACTCCACCGGACTTAAATGCGGTTTCCAATCCATCTGGATGAGAATAGAAGACGCAATTTTGTAATTTATAATAATATGTATCATCAACAAATGGATGTGTTTCACAACATCGTTCTGCGACATTTGCGTCATAAAATTGAACGCCTGTTGCAATTACAAGTTTATCATCGTATTCCCCGTCTTCATTCTTTTGTGGAAGACTTGCTTCTATGTAGTGGTTAATCTTCACTTCAAGACAATTTTTAAAAACCTGCACTTCCATAAAATATCTGCCGTCGTCTGTGTAAGCGCCATCGTCAACAAAGTAAGAATGGACGACCTGAGTGTTATTCTTTAAATAAAGTTCATACCAAAGCATCCAACAGTTGAAAAATGTAGCAATAAGAAACAATATTGCCACAATAATGACTATGATAATATTAGGTTTAGATTCATTATTAGTTGCCATTTCTCCTCCGCTCTAAAAAACTCCAAAGCCAAAAATGTTCACAACTCTCGCAAGCCAGCCGAACGCAGTCGCGAACCAATTTGCAAGCATGCCAAAAAACTGAAATATGTATTTCAAAAGCGAAAACCCTATTGACCCAAAGAAAATTGTGATAATAGCAAAAACAAGGACAAACAATAGGATTTTCAGCCATTTTGGCATTTTATTCCTATCACTTTTCACCCGTCACCTCTTTGTAAACTTTTTTAATGGCTCTTCGAATAATGTCAGACTTTGTCCTGTCATATCTCTGAGCCAAAAAGTCCAGTCTTGAGATGTCTTCCTCGCTCGCTTTGAATGTTATAACCGTCATTGCAGCCTTTTCTCCTTTGTAATTAAATAAATATCAGCTTTTATTGTATGGGTGTTACTTTGTAATACCAAAAACCACCGCAAGCGGTGGTTTATTAAATTGGTTTATTTTATCTCCATTCCAAGCATTTAGTTTATTAATAAATTTTCACAAGATTGAATTAGTGTTATCTAAAATTTTATATTTTGGTATGCTATTTGTTTGACTTACGTTTTTGTGAAAATTTATCTCATAAAATTTATTAAAGTTAAAAATTTTTCCATTATATACATACTAAAACCCAAATTCGCATACGCCATTCGGCATATACAAATTTGGGTTTTTTAGTATGATTAAAGAAGATAATTTTTAACTTAAAAACAAAAATTAAGAGATAAATTTTCAATAAACTACTGTAAAACAAAAACATACTCAATCTACATCATTTAAGAAATCACCAACATCAAAATCTTCAGTTAAAATATTCTTAAGAACAAAATACTCTTTTATTTTGATAAGATATTCCAATTTAAAAGGACCTGAATTGTTAAGAATACACATATAAGTTGAATGAGAGACATTTAAAAGACCACAAATTTCTTTATAATGAATTTTATTGTCTAAACAAAGTCGCTTTATATACAACACTATGAAGCCTCCACAAGGTCCAAAAAAGAGAAATTTGGATAAAAGTTCTGTCTCAACTTTTGAATCTCATAATAAGTTAGATTTAACTTTTTAACCTTATGATTGATTATCTTATCCAAATAATCAACTGGCTTGTCTATACATTCAGCAAACTTTTTTAAATCTCTCTCCTGTCTTAAAAGTTTATAAATCTTAAAATCATTTAAGTAACTCTCAAAAGATAAAAGTCCCCTCTTGCGCAAATTACATCTTTTGCAAGCTTCAATAATTTTTTGAGATTTAAGGTCTATAAGCACATCTAAATTTTCTAAAAAGCCACATTCCAAAAGAAAGTTGGCAAATTCTTGTCTAAAACTGTTAATAATTTTTGTCACTTTGGGCAACGACATTTTTAGGTCTCTTGCGGTCTCCGTCATGTTTTTTAGTCGAATATTTAATATTATTATCTTTCTGCTCTCAAAGTCATATCCGCCCAAAAAAGTTATTAGCAGTTCCTTAAGATTTTCGTATGCTAAGTTATCTTGAGTGTAGTTTTTAAGCATTTTAATATGAGCGTCTTTGTCTGATATGTCTTCATAGAATATTGTTCTTTGGTTGTTAATATAAATCTTCATTCCGGTGCTGCATTTCCTTTTTAACAGCTCAAAGTCATGGTCTTGCTCGCCGGTCAAATCTATTGTCTCAATTTTGTTTAAAACGTAGTCAATGCCAGCGTCAACTAAGGCCTCTTTATTAAAAGAATGTCTAAAATATTGATTTACAGCAATTTTTGAAGCTTTAAAAAGATTTTTATAAAACTCTTCGCTTTTATAAATTTCTTCTGTCATATCAACTCCTTTTAATCTAGTCAAAAACTTCGCTTATTGTTTCATTCTTAACTAGAAAAACATTGTTGCTTTCACAGTCTAGGATGTAGTTCTCTCCGTCAATTGTTGTCCAAAGAGTTCCCTTAACCCATTCGTCACTATCAATTTTTTGAGCCTTGAATCGTTTTTTCATGACGCCTCCTGGGTTGGAAATTTTAGTAAAACGTCATCCTTTGTGTGCGCTTTAAGAAAAGTGTCAATTTGTTCAATAGGTATGTAGTTTATAAACCTGTAAAAACCCTTTCTTTCGTCCAAAGTATAAACCTCGGCAAAGCCTCGTTTGTTTGTTGATTTCTCAATTTTATACGTTCGCTTTTTCATAATCCCTCCTAATTTGCATTTTCAATTTGCTTTAAGTAATTTGACTTTTCCATAACCTCTGAGAGCATTAGTGCTTCTTTTTCCTCATCGCTAAGAAAAAATCTCTTTTCTTTGCTTTCTTTTGTTAGGTGAATTGGCGGATAAATGTTATTCGTTTGTAAAAAAGCCAAGTAAAAAACATCTAATTTTTTGTAAAAACAGGACTTGTAAAAATTAAACCTTGCATCAATTTCAAGAAATTCAGCCTTTGTGCATTTTACAGAAAATTTATTTTTTGCCTTTGTGTATTTCCACAAACCTTTCCTTTCGTCTATATCTCCGCAAACAGAATAGACAACCTGGTTTAAAAGTTTTCTTTCATACTGTCCTTTTGCAATAAAATCAAACTCTTCAACTTTCTCTTCTTGTAGGTCCTCTTCTGAAATGTTGAACTTTTTCATCAATCGTGCAAGAATTCGTTTTGCATTTATTTTCTCTCCGCCCTCTCCTTGCTCAGATAATGCTTTTATTTTCAACAACAAATCTTGTTTATTCATTTTTTCTCCTTTTACTTTCAACAAGTTTTTCGTATGCTTCCGCAACTTCTGGACTGCAATAGCTTTCAACAAGTTTTTCGTATGCTTCCGCAACTTCTGGACTGCAATAGCCAAATTCTCTGACCGCGTTCAGGTAATTCATCATAAGGTCGTGCCGGCTTGATTTATTCACTCCTCCACCTCTTTCACATAATTTTTTGCTTCCTCTTCTGTTTCAAAGAGAAATTCTTCCTGCCTATACAATTCGCAAAATTCTCCCCAAAGTATTGTGTAAAGAAGAGTCCTGCTTTCAATTTCAATAGACAAAACTCTAGCGTCTCTTATTTCACCGTCATCTTCGTCAACAAACCAAACAACTTGTCCTACTTTATATCTCGGCATAACGACCGTCTTCAACTGCTCTTGAAGTTTAGTGTTTTCCTGCTTCCAAGCGTCAATACACTTCTCATAATTTTCACGCAACTGACTGTTATAACTTTCAAGTCTTACGTTTTCTTCTTCAAGTTCTTTAATGCGTTTCATGAGTGCTTTAGGTTGTTCATTACTCCGACAATCAAAACAGATAAGTGTTTTGTCTATTTCTGAAATATATACAGAATGCTTGCACTCATTACCACATCTTTCACAATAAGTTTTATCATTCATCTTCCACCTCGCTGATTTTAACCTTGGCTGGATGACAGTTTTCAAAGTTTTCAAGTCCTATGATAAAATTCGCTTTGCTTTTATACGTAAACAGTGTGGCAAAAGATAGAATGTTTGTAAATGTGCGCTCGCTTATGCTTGAAAGATATTCGCCCTTTTTATTCTTGATAACCCAAGACTCGGCAGCGCTTTCCTCGCCATCCTCAATTTTTCCAAGTTTCTCACAAGCAAGTTTGAATTGTCTCATTAACTGCTCTCTTGCTTCCTGGTCATTTTGTGGCTCGTCAAGTTTAAGCGCGTAGCCTGTTTCTGTTTTAATCGTCAATCTTTCTCTCATCTATGACCTCCACTTTCTTCCTTTCCTTGCGCTCATCCAAATACCTGTAAAACATCTTTGCTAGTTGATAGGATGCAAAAAAAGTAAAGAGTTCCCAAACAATAAGTATCCAAAGAACAAATTCCGGCAATGCAAAGTGTCCTGCTATGTAGATGCATATTGACAAGACAACTATTTGAAATATTGTGCTTGTCAGCCACACCCTGTTTCTTTTTAACCATTCTCTAAATCTCATAGCGCCTCCTAGTTCTCTTCTACGGAAATAATAATTCCGCCTTTATAAAGCCTGTATTTTTCCATATGGTTACTACCATGAATCACTATAATGCTATTTTTTAATTCCTCACATAAAGTTAAGTTTGCACTCACGCAAAGTATTTGTTCTACATCGCAAAGCGAATGCATCTTGCCGTCAGAATCTTTAATTTTTACTATCATGATTTTCTCCTTTTAAAATTTCGTTTTCGTGTCGCAGTTCCTCAACAAGTCTTTTGAGGGCTGCCACCTCTTCAATCAAGAGGTCGTTTTGTTTTTGCAAATTGACAAGTTTTGGAGAGTCCTTTGCTTTCTTGTCAAATCTGAGTTCAAGGTAAAGGTCAACAACATCTTTCTTTTCAAGCGTCATAAGCCCTCGCCTCAGCGCATCCTCAGAGATAAAACTTCTAACTCTTTTGATTTCTTCTAAACTTGTCATATTTTCTTTCCTCCTCTACCTCGGCCTCTTTCTTTAAAAAGTCAATGTCAGCATAAGTTTTCAAGCTTACAAGCAAGTCCTTTATCTCGGTCTGGTCGGATATTTCAATCTTAACAAATGGACAATTTGCTATTTTTTCAATCTGCTTGTCAAAAGCGTTAACAAGTTCATTTGTGAGAATTGCCCACTGTTTTCGCCTTTCCTGGCCTCGTGAGCGCTCTGGAAGAGCCTCCCAAAACTCGCTTAAAAACTCCAAGGCCCTGTCAATATCTTTGTCCTCACGTGTCTTAACTCGGCTTATGTAATCTTTTAAAAAATTGTATTTTGCACTCATGCGTTCTTCTCCTTTTAAAAATCTAAAATTTTAACTTCTACCAAATCTTCGGTAGGATATACAGCAGTAAAATTCTCGTGATTTTTAGTTTTAAGTGTCAACCTTATATGGTCTCCTCTCAATGCAATATTTGTAACATCTTCATAGGTGGATGGACCAATTTTTGTTTTAATAATAACAACCATAATTTCTCCTTTTAAAAATGCTTACCAGCACCCTCGACTACTTAAATCGTATCTTCGGTTTCGGCCCTTCATTTCAAATATCTGTGTTGACAGTTCAAAGATTCGGTCAATGATAGCTTTATCAAAACCGAATGCTTGAACCATTTCTTTTAAAGAATAGTTACTTGAAAATATTGTTGGAAGCATATTGTTATATCGGTTATTTAAAATTTCAAAGATTTTCTCTTCAAGCCAAAGGTTGTTTGTGTCGCTTTTAAGTTTTTTGTAACTTTCTTTTCCAAAATCGTCTATAAACAAGAAACTGACCTTTGAATATTTTGTTATGACATCACTTTCAAAGTGGTCATCGCTATAAGACTGTCTAATCTCTTCTGCAATGTTTAAAAAATTTGTAAAAGCACAGGTTTGAAAACGTTCTGTAAGATAATTGCATAAGCACGCCAATAAATGTGTTTTTCCAACGCCATTTTTTCCGTAAACATAGAAACCATAGCCATTTTTAAGCATTTCGTCGTATTTCTCCGCATAGCGTTTAACTCGGCTATAAATTCCCAAGTTTTCCTCGTCAACCTCCGTGTTTTCAAAGGTGACATTTTTATATCTTTTTCCAAGAAGGCTTGTAAGTTTTAACTGCTCAATTTTTACATCTTGTTGTCTTTTCTTCAGGTCTTCTTCTTTTTTGTTTAATGCCTCTTTTTGACAACTGCACAGACAATAACATAACCTGTTGTTCAACGGATTTATTATGTAACGTTTCTCGCCACAAACATTGCAAATTGGCAAGCCGTTTTCATCTGCGTGTTCATCTGATAAAAGTTGGTGTCCTTCCATATTCACTCCTTTGGTTTTGATAGTTGCTCAAGTTCATCGGTTGTAAATGACTGGCTCGCTCGACTTTTATTTTCCACAACGTCCTCGAATTTTTTATATCTGCCGGCAATGATTTTTGTAGCGTTTTCCAAATACCAACGCAAGCCGCCAAGATTTTGATTTTTCTCGGCGTTCATGAGGTATTGTGGGCTTCTTTGAATGGCAAGCATAAGAGCATTTAGGTCAACATCCGGAAAGTCGGAAATTGTGCAGTTTATGGCTTGATTTGGGCAAAGTTCTTTGAAAGCTTTGAGAAACCCTGCTTGAATTTCAGTCATTTTGCCCTGCTGGACCTCGCCAGGGGGCTTGTCCTTGCCCGTTGGCTCTCTTGACCTGCCCTCAACTTTTTCCTCGCCTTCACCCTCGTCTGACAGCTTGTTTTTTGCTTTTTTCGTGTTTGCAGAATTTCTAGCTCTCTTGCATTTTGCTATATATTTTCTCTCATTTTCATCGGTTATGTCTTTTGCAAGCGTAAAACAAAATTTTAGTAGCGGAGAAGAAAAGGCTTCGGGAATTGTTTTATTCATGCCATATGCCAAGTAATCTTCCAAAAACTCACCTTTCTCCTCTCTAGTTAAATCATCTAGGTATTTTTTCATAGTAAGCAGAAACAAAACTGCCGGGACTTTTATCTCTGCTACTTCCTTTTCCCCGCTATTGATTTCGCTTTCTTTTTCCATAAAACCTCCGTTTTTATCAAAATTTTTTTGATTTCGTTATTATATTATCAAAGTTTTCTTAATTTTCCAAACAATTTTACAAAGTTTTTTTGATTTTTTAAAAAAAATTTTTAGACTATTGAAATTGGATAAAGATTTTCTTATAATTCTGTTGGAGGTAAAAAGCAATGTTAAACTTGAAAAAATTTATAACCAGACAAACAACACAAAAAGAAATAGCCAAGGAATTAGGTATCTCTCAGCAAACATTAAGTAATTATCTGAATGAAAAAACGCAACCCGACATGGAGACTTTAATTGTTTTGGCGGATTACTTTCACACAACTATTGACGCTTTGCTTGGGCATGATGTCCCGTATCTGTTGGACAAGTCAACCCTCACAGAAAAACAAAGGACAATACTGGAATTATTGCCTGAAATGAGTGATAGTATTTGTGAAAGAGCCGAAGCATACATTTCCGGCTTAATTGAGGGAGAAAGAGAACATGAAAGAACGTTGCAAAGATTTAGAAAATAAAAGAGAGACTGCTCGCCACCTCTATCTCTAACTTTAAATTTAATTTTAATTTTAAATTTAATATTATATTTACAACTCATAAAAAGTCATAAATTGTCATAAAAAGTCATAAAAAGACACAAAGCAGAATAAAGGAAAAATAAGATGTCAACATATATAAAAACTCTACTATGAACTGAAAGAGGTTCAAAACCAATTCAACTCAAAAATGGAAAAATTTGATGACTATATCAAAGGCTATGACGAAGAAAACAAGCCTTTTGATGTCATTGAGCTAAAAAAACAACACAAAAACATTTTGTCTATATCTCAAATTAAACCAAAAGGAGATATAGATATGAAAAACATAACCTATCGACCAAAGGAAAAAAGATACATTGGCCGAAAACAAATAAGAAATCAAAAAATAATTGTATATGCAAAAACACAACTTCAATGTGCCGAAAAACTGAAAGCAGAAATAAAAAAGGCTCTCAAAATCAATGTTGAAAAGAAAGACAATACTAAATTTCTTTTTAAAGATTTGTATTTGAAGTGGTTTCATGAAGAAAAAGAACGTTTTACAAGTCAAAGCACACAAGCAAAAATTCTTACTTCACTTGATAGACTTAAACCTTTTCATTCCAATAATGTTAAGGCAATCACAAAACAAATGCTCACCGACTTCTTCATTAAAATGCCAGACAACAGAACAAAAGAGCTAACGAGGCTCTATGCAAATGCGTTCTTTAAATATTTACTGGACGAAGGCACAATTAAAGTTAACCCTTGCGCAAACGTTCGTGTTTTAAAGTCTAACGCTCACAAAAAAGCGTTCACATACGAGCAGCAAGTTGCCATTTTAAACAAACTTAAAGGCACACCATTGGATGTGATAATAAAAATCTATCTTATAACGGGCCTGAGAAAGACTGAATTTAATTTTAAAAGCATTGAGCAAAACATTGATTTTGACAATCGTATTTTGAAGGCTTTAAATTTAAAAGGAAGAAATTTTGTTGTCAGATATAAGGAAATAAAGCTTTCACAGGAAGCTCTGAACCTCATAAAAAACAACTTAAATATCATCCACAAATATTGTGCCACAACCGCTTACAGAGATTTTGCAAAAGTTTTAAAAGAATTGGGAATAAAAGGAAGCATTGTTAATTGCAGGCACACATTCGCAACCAACTGTTTTTACTTAGGCAAACCAGAGCTTGTAATTTCACGAGAAATGGGACACTCAAAGAGTCAAATAACCAAAGATATTTACACAGATATTGACTACCATTTGTCAGCAGAAAAAATAAATAAATTATATAATAATTTATACAACATTGAAAATTAAAAAGCTTGACACAACTTTTGACACAACTTTTTGCATAATTCTACAAAAAATACTTGTTTAAAATAAAAATAGCTATTCGCTCGTAATTATCGAATGAATAGCCAATTAAAATTTAATAAAAAAAATCACAAAAAGCGCGCCTTTTATGATTTTCAGTCCCTTGCTCTACCGACTGAGCTATCTGGGCA
>CANQDP010000014.1 GCA_947593585.1 uncultured Clostridia bacterium | reverse complement strand
TTTGGATTTTTTTTGAAATTTCCGCTCGAAAAATCATCTTGAATTTTTTTTTGCGTGCTTGGTATTATCCTGCCCGCACCCAATGTCATGTGCCCAACTTCGCTTCCGCCCATATCGCCTTTAAAAAGACCAACAGCTTCGCCATCTGTTTTCAAAAGCGAATAAGAGCCCTTTTTAAGAGATTTTAAATATGGAGTGTTTGCGTTGGCAACCGCATTAAATTGATTTGGCTTGCCCTCGCCATATCCATCTAAAATTATGAAAACACCTTTTTTCATCTAACGCACCCCTTTACGATATTTATAAATTCATCAATATTTTTTGACGCCCCACCAATTAAAAACCCGTCAATCTCACACGGCAAAAATTTTGAATAGTTTTTTTCATTGACGCTTCCACCATAAAGCACTTTGCATTCATATCCAAGTTTTTTGCAATTATCCCTTATGATTTTTGCCGCACGATTTATGTGAGAGCAGGAAGGCGTTTCGCCCGTGCCGATTGCCCAAACGGGTTCATAAGCAAACACAATCTCTTGTTTGCCCACGCTTTCAAGTGCCTTTTTCACTTGGTTTGCTATGCCTGATTGTTTGTCCGCCTTAGACTTTTCGCCAACGCATATTATTGGAATAATGCCATTTTGGCACGCATTCTCCACCTTTTTTGCAACCATTGCATCCGTTTCGCCAATTTCCCTTCTTTCACTATGCCCAATCAAGCAATATTGCACATTAAACTCTTTCAGCATCTGTGCACTGATTTGCCCCGTGCTTTTGCTATCCGCAGCAAGAGATATGTCCTGGCTTGCAAGAGCAAAGTGCACACTTTTTTTGAAAATGGACAAATAAACAAAAGGCGGACACAAAACAATCTTTGTGCCCTTAACCCTTAAACTATTAAGTTTTTCTTGAACGGTCGCATAAAATTTGGCATTGCCATTCATTTTGTAGTTAGCAACAACTAACATTATTTATCCTCAATCAAGTCCACACAAGGGAGCGATTTGCCTTGCAATAGCATTAGGCTTGCGCCGCCACCTGTGGAGATGTGGCTGATGCGCCTGCTATAACCCAATGATTGCACTGCTGCCACGCTATCGCCACCACCAATTATCGACATTCCCTTATTTTTTGCCACATATTTGGCAATCTTATTCGTGCCGCGCCTAAATTTATCATATTCATACACACCGAGCGGGCCATTCCATATAATCGTCTTGGCCTTTTTTATCTCTTTTTTAAAGCATTTAATCGTTTTTGGCCCAATATCCATGCCCTGATAATTATCGGCAAAAAATCCGCTATTAAACACCTTTGTTTCTGCATCTTCGCTAAAATCTTTTGCGCCGACATTATCAATCGGCAAAAGGATTTTAACATTTTTCTCTTTGGCTTTATCCATAATCTTATTTGCGAGGTCTAACTTGCTGCTATCCACTAGCGACATGCCCACATTTCCGCCAATCGCTTTAATGAATGTGTACGCCATTCCGCCGCCGATTAAAAGCGTGTCCACCCTATCTAAGAGATTTTCAATCACAGGGAGTTTGTCTGCCACCTTTGCCCCGCCTAAAATTGCCACAAATGGGCGCTCAGGGTTATTGAGGGCTTTATCAAACACATCAAGTTCGCTCTCCACCAAAAAGCCGCACACAGCAGGAATTAACTTTGCCACGCCATAAGTGGAAGCATGCTTGCGGTGAGCAGTGCCAAACGCCTCCAGCACAAACACATCAGCGAGCGCTGCCAACTTTTTAGCAAAGGCCTCATCGTTTTTCTCTTCTTGCTTATAAAAGCGGATATTTTCCAGCAATGCCACATCACCACTCTTTAAATCTTTAAGCGGAGCGGCAGACTGCTTGTTTAAAAAATCTTCAACAAAAACCACCTCTTTATTTAATAGTTGAGATAGCCTTGCAAGCACAGGGCGAAGAGAAAGTTTTGGCTCAACCTGACCATTTGGTCTGCCTAAATGTGAGCATAAAATAACCTTTGCGCCATGCTCTATCAAATAATTAATTGTGGGAAGAGTGGCGGTGATGCGTGTGTCATCAGTAATTTTAAGGTCGCTATTCATTGGCACATTAAAATCAACTCGCACCAACACGCGCTTATTCTCAACATCAATATCTCTAATTGTTTTTTTCATTTTTTCTCCAGACTTAATTTAAGGTAGAATATTCCTATGGTAGTACCCTTATTTTAACATATCCAGATTTTATTTCAAAATAAATTTAGAATATTTATAGAATTTTCTCGTCATTTTTTTGTTTTGCACAAAATTTACGCCGAAATTATCGCAAAATATGTAAATTTTTCGTTTTGAGCAGTGTGCTAAATTGGGCTCTATCCGCTTATCACATAATATGATTTTATTCGCTTTTTTATAATCTGTTTGCTCATCACCCACAATAAAAGTTTGCTTTTTTATTTGGATGCGCGCGCCAAAAGTGCACTTATCTATCTGGATTTTATCGCCATTGCAGACGATTATCGACTTGACCCTCTCCTCGCCCACCACATAAACGCCCGCCGCCACCACGCATCTCAAAGCCTTAGATAAATTCATCAATTCTTTGGTTACGAGCGCATCGCCCATAAGTTCATTAAAAGTGTTGTAGTCATAAATGATGCCGAAATTAAAAACGAGCAAATCACACCTAGATAATTTGCTAAAATAATTGAGATAAAACGACTTATAACTCCCGCCCGCCACGCAAACAATTCTCATACCTCATAGTATGTTTTTGCTTGAGTTTTGTTTAAAAAACCTAGCATATTGCTAGGCTTTAATTTATTCCGCATTTTTGGTGAAAATGTAATATTCTTGGTCGGTGTCATCTGGTGATTTTGTGAAACTTTCGCTTAAATATTCTGGCATTGGGTTATTTTCTGCATCGTCAACTATAGATTTAAGCACTTTGATAGTTGCTCCTGATTGCATATCATAGAATAAATTGCCCTGAGAATTTTGTGCGTCAGTGATGTTTTTATAGATTTCGGCGTTGCGCACAATCACTTCATTTAATCCGTCATTGCCAAACACCTTTTCATTATCTGGAAATTCTATATTTGATTGCACGGTTACGCTAACTATTTTGCCTGGCGTATGTAGTGCGGCTGGGCCATCAGTAGGGATATCAATTGAGAACGCACCACCTTCAATAGTCTTTAAAGTTGTTGGCAAAACTATCTTTACCTCATTTTCTAGGCAACTCATATCACTAAAAGCACCGCCACCAATGCTCTCTAACCCTTCTGGCAATTCTAATGTTAAATTGGTGAATGTGTAGAAACAAGAATAAAATGCAGCTTTACCAATTCTCTTTAAACTGCCCGATGTTGGCCAAGTTATTTTAGTTAATTTGGTGCAGCTATCGAATGCGCCGTCGTCAATCAGTTTTAACTCTTCTGGCAATATTAGGGTGGTGATTTTTTGATTATTCATAAATGCTTGATAGCCTATCTGTTTTAACCCTTCTGGCAATATTAGGGTGGTGATTTTTTGATTATTCATAAATGCTTGATAGCCTATTGCGGTGGTTGAAGGTTCAAAAGTTAATTCTTTTCTACTATCTCCTGCCTTCTCAAAGCCCAATGCTATAAGCGCAGGCTCTTGGACATTTGTGTTTTCATAATATTTTATGCCATTTTCTACTTTAGTAAAGTCGCCTTTTTTGCTTTCGTCCGCCTCCAAAACATAAGCATATTTTGCCACGCCGCCAAATGCATCGCTGCCCTTTTCTAGTTGGATATTTTGAGATTTATTTATAACCTCAATCAATTTTCGACAATATTCAAACGCATTATCGCCAATGGTGGTTAAACTTTCTGGCAGGGTTACACTCACTATGCCAGAGCAATAAGAAAATGCACGAGTTCCAATCTTTTCTATTCCTTCGCTTATCACTATTTCAGTTATTTTAGAGGCCGAACTAAACGCGATATCTGGAATTTCAACTTTATGCACACCACTTTCGCCATCAGTGTAGATAGCCGGAATTACTATTTTGCCTGAAATATATTTATTTAATGCTTCAACTTCATAACACTCGTTATTGCTCTTATAAGTGAACCTTAGCTGCTTATCTATCTCAAGATAAGTTACAACCACATTGCCTGTAACTTTATAAGTTTCATCTTCTTGCTTATCTGCTCCCTCAACTATTATGAGTTGGTTGTAATTCTCAAGAGTTTCTTTTGCTGTTATTTGTAGCATGTCGCCAATGTGAACTTCGTTTGAATTTAATGGCTCTCCATTTAGGGTGATGTTTAATTTATCTTGCTCATTAATAGTTAATGTATATGGAGTCGCCACTTCTTCATAGGTTATGACTATATCTTCTGTTACGATGTAAGTTTTTGTTTCGTCTGTTTGAGGCTCTCCATTAACGGTTAATGTCTGGGTGTAGCCGACTTTTTTGGTGTAACTAACCGTTATCTCATCGCCATGACGGACTATTGCTCCCGTTTGCAATGGCTCAGACTTATATGTAACACGGACTTGCTCGGGGATGGTGATGGTATATGTTTTAATTTGGACATTTATGGTTGTGTCTGCTTTAATGGTGGTGGTGTAATATTCGTCTTGCCCTTTAGTTAACACTTCATCATTAGCGGTTACTTTTATTGCGGCTTCATCTCTCTCTTCAGTATAGGTAACCTTAAATTTAAACTCACTGCCATACTCTACATTAGTGAGTTCGCCCTCAGGCACAATTTCATACCAATCTTCATCATTTAGAGTGATTGTGAAATGCTTTATCTCATATTTGCAATATACTTTATCTCCAGATTGCAAAACATAACTATCCTCATAGGGCTGAGTATATTCTTCGTCTTTATATAATCCCTCTAGGTCATAGCCCTCAACCTCTAATTGAGATTTTAGTGTGGCTATGGTTGTGCCGGCAGTAACTGACAGATTTTGGTTTTCCTCCTCTATTGAAGAATCCACAACAATTTGAAAGTTGTTGTTTGGATTAGGGTTGGTGTTATTATTTTTATCCCCGCAGCCTGCAGGGATAAACAATGCTACGCCTGCAAGCAATGAGGCTAGGCATGCTGCTAATTTCTTTGGTTTGCGTGAAGACTTTTTATTTTTCATAATTCCCTCCATTAGAGTTTTAACTCCGCTCTAATTTTATTTTAGCACTTGCCCCCCCCCCTCGGTCAAGCAAAATTTAGTATGTTTTGAAATTTATTAGGGGCGCACGGTTGCCCGCGCGAGCGGGCAACAAAAAAGGCACAATGTGCCTTTTTAAAAGTTGAAAACTTTTGTGCGCCCCTCCTCTAAATGCAATCGACCGTTGCATTTAACACGCTTTGGATGCTAGGATTTTTTATATAATAAGTGATGCTTTTTCCGTTTCGGTCGCACGCCACAATGTTTAGCGATTTTAAAATCTTTAATTGGTGGCTCACGGTTGTTTGATTGCAATTTAAAATAAAAGAGATATCTCCCACGCATAGCGGCTTAATAATAAGCAAAATTATTATGCGCAAGCGCGTGTCATCGCTAAACGCATAGAAAAATGTGGTGAGATTTTTCATATCCGCCTTAGACGGCATTAAATTTTTAATTGAATATTCCTCTTTAAAATTTAAATTCATATGAATATTTTAACATATAAAAAATTTTTATTGAAGTTTCACAATATCTAATTTTGACGAATAAATAAGATAAAGAAAATAATTTATATAAGGAGCAAGAAAATGAACACAACTGCACTTTACATTTTATTTGCAATTCTTATTTCGGTGATTGCGCAAGCCACAAACACTGATTTGGCAAACAACACATCGTTTTTGCTATTGTTGCTTTTGGCGCTTGGCGCTTATGGGCAAAATAACGGCCGTGATAATTGCTATGTGTATGGCCAGCAGAGGAGTTTTATCTAAATTAACCCCATGGCAGTTTTTGCCTTGATTAATGTCTTATGCGCCACCTTTTCTGCTTTTTTTGCACCTAATGACGCGAGGCGCAAAAGTTCATCTTGATTGTTCATCAAATATTCAAACTTTTCTCTTATCGGGCGGACAACTGAGATGACCGCTTCAGTGGTGCGCTTTTTTAGTGCACCATAGCCCTGACCGGATAGCGATTTAACCACTTCTTCAATAGGTGTGTTTTCGCACGCGGAGATGATAGATAAAAGATTGCTCACTCCCGGCTGATTTTTTTCGTCATAAGCAATGTTATTAAGGCTATCTGTTACAGCACGCTTAATCTTTTTGGCAATTTCTTCATCGCTATCTTGCAAGAAAATGACATTGTTTGGGTCGTCATCACTCTTGCCCATTTTAGTGGTGGGGTCTAATAAACCTTTTATGCGTGCGCCCACCTTTGGCACAACCGCTTTTGGAATAACAAAAGTTTGCCCAAATCTATGATTGAAGCGGTTGGCAATATCGCGAGTGAGTTCAACATGCTGAACTTGGTCCTCCCCCACAGGCACGATGTCAGTGTTATAGAGCAAAATGTCCGCTGCCATAAGCACAGGATATGTGTAAAGTGCGGTGGTGATGCTGGTTTTGCCCTTTTGCACTTTATCTTTAAACTGCGTCATGCGGTTGGCTTCGCCCATCATGGTGTTGCAATTCAATAGCCACATGAGTTCACTATGCTCACTCACTTGAGATTGCACATAAATCACCGCTTTATTTGGGTCTAGCCCGCACGCCAAAAACATGGCGAGTTGCCTAAGCGTCCTATCCCTAACAAAGTCGGCTGGCAAATCAACTGTGTGTGCGTGCAAATTGGCAATGCAAAAATAGCAAGAATATTCGTCTTGCAACGGCAACCAATTTTTAATTGCGCCTAAATAATTTCCTAGCGTTAAATAGCCCGTTGGCTTTGTGGCACTATATAAAACTTTTTTCATGCTTTAATTATAGCACAACTTAAAATTTAAAACAACAAATTGCAAACCGCATCATTTTCTTTTTGCAAATCAAAAAGTGGCAGTTTTTTAGTTTTTTTTGATAAAACGCATGTTTTTCTCGTTTTTTTGTGAATTTTACGCAAAATTTTTAAGATTTTTATTATTTTATCAAATTTTCGCAGATGATATTTCCCGTTAATGGACCCAAAAGGAACATAACGGCGGTTTCTAATGGCTCATTAAGAAACAGCCCGTCATCGTGTGCACTCAACACCAAACCGGCACTCGCACAGAGCCCTAAGATTTGTCCACCTATTAAAAAGATGTAAGCACAAAGTTCAAAATTGTTGCTCTTTGCCTCTTTTGAAAAACGCATTCCATCATTTTCGATTGAGAGTTTTAGAGTGTCAACTTTTTCTTTTGAAGATTTTGTTTCATCTTGCAAAATCGATTTTAAATGATTGAGTTGCACTTTAAAAGTTTCACTATTTATGTATTCTTCCAATTCTTTGCCATGCTCCATCATAAAGCGCACAAACTCATCTTTAGAAATGGGCGTGGAAATTTCAAACCTGCTCAATTCTTTAACCGCTTGACTATAAATGTTTTCATATTTTTGTTGCCCATCTATATCTAAAAAACTAACAGTGTAATTATCGATTTCAAGAGTTGAAGAATTTAGTTGCTCCATTTCATCATTTAATTTTTCACTCAAAACGCACACAAGTTTGCTTTGCGTTTCAACCTCGTTTATTTTTGCACCATTCTTTATGTTTCTAACCAGCAAAGGTATTTCCGCCGCCATAGATATTGGTGCTAGAGTTAAGCCTAGTGCAGACACGCTAACATTTGCAATTTTTTTAATTAAACCCATAATTTCCTCCTTTTTTGGTTAATTAAATGCTAATTTTCCTAACATCTGTTTTTTACATTAACCCCCCCCCCCTAGACAAAAAGAAAAAGACTTTTTGCTCTAAACAAAAAGTCTTGTTAATGTAATAACACTCCATAAAGCGGGCAAAACGCCGAAATGACGCCTTACGGACACCAATAAAGGTGAAACTACTCCCTTTTTATGCCGTTATTATATGCTAATAATTTTGGTTTGTCAATAGGGTTTTTTAAAGTTTTTTACATTTTTTTGAAAACGTAGCAGCCCACAACTTGCCCGCCATAAGAATAGTCACCAGATTTCCACTCTAAAATCATATATGTTGCACCTTGCTTTTTGACTATCTTATATTTAGAAGCGGTTGAAAATTTGCCATCGGTTTCTAGCACATAGCCTTTTGTCCAAGTGGCGTTATCATGCACATGATTTTTCTCGCCACAGATATAACTAAATCTGCCATCTGCATCTGCAATGACGCGTTTCACATAAAGTTCTTTTGTTGGCTCGGTTTTGAATTTTGATGTGTTTTTAGCATCAACAAAGTCAACCGTATTCCACAAGCCTAGAATGTTTTCATCGTTCACGAAAGGCATGTTGATATCGTCATTTTTAATGATGTCCTCTTCTTTATGAGCAATTTTATCCTCCTGCTCATACACAAGGATATCCTCAACTTTTCCGTTATATTTATCAGTAACGAAAATCAACATTTTGCCATTAACTAATTTGTAGGCATAAGCAGAATCGCCCACAAAAAGTTTGCCTTTTGTCCAGCCCAAAGTCCAATATTCTTGACCATTTGGCAAAAAGTAAATTTCTTTAAAGAAATCAAACACTTCTTTATTGCCATTAAAATTGCCAGCCAAAAAATCTTTTTCTGTTTTAACAACGCCAATGCGCTTCCATTTGCCAATAACTCGTGGGTCATTCACAAAATTTTTCATAATTCCTCCTTCTTGAAAAGAAGTTAAGGTTGCTATGTTTGTTTTGATTTTTTTAAGCGTAACATTCAGTTCTTTCAACTTGGTTTTGATTGTCTTTTCATCAAGGTTTTTTATTTCTTTTAATGAAAAGCCAAGTCCTTTCAAGTAAACAATTTCGCTTAATCTATTTATGCTAGCATCATCGTAGTAGCGATAACTCGTCCAGCGGTCGACCTCGGCAGGACTAATTAATCCCTCTTCTTCATAGAAGCGAATTGTTTTGATTGGAACATTTGTTAGTTTGCTTAATTCACCAATTTTTAGCATTCCTTCCTCCTTTTCTGCCCGCAGTATAACATTACACCTAACTGGAGAGTCAATAGATTTTTTAAATTTTTTAAAAATTTTTTTACATATATATTTTAGCAATAAAACCAAATTAAGCAAACAAAAATTCCGCATAATGCGGAATTTTATTTTTTATTACTCAACGATGTCGGAAACAACACCTGAACCAACGGTTCTGCCGCCTTCACGGATAGCGAACTTCATACCCTTTTCAATAGCGATTGGGTGGATAAGCTCAACTTCCATAGAAACGTTATCGCCTGGCATAACCATTTCAACACCAGCTGGAAGCTTGATTGAACCTGTGATATCGGTTGTTCTAACATAGAATTGAGGACGATATCCATTGAAGAATGCAGTGTGGCGACCACCTTCCTCTTTCTTCAAAACATAAACTTCAGCTTTGAATTTTGTGTGTGGAGTGATTGAACCTGGTTTTGCAAGAACTTGACCTTTTTCGATTTCAGTTCTATTGATACCACGAAGCAACAAACCAGCGTTATCGCCTGAACGAGCTTCGTCCAAAGACTTACGGAACATTTCGATGCCGGTGATGACAACTTTACGAGTTGGCTTAATACCAACAAGCTCAACCTCTTCGTTAAGTTTAACAACACCACGCTCAACTCTACCAGTTGCAACTGTGCCACGGCCTGTGATTGTGAACACATCTTCAACAGGCATTAAGAAAGGCTTATCAGTGTCGCGTTGTGGAGTTGGGATATATTCGTCAACAGCCTTCATTAAGTCTTTAATGCATTGGCAAGCAGGGTCGTTAGCGTTGCCAGCAGATGCTGCTTCCAAAGCCTTTAATGCGCTACCCTTGATGATAGGAGTTTTATCCCCTGGGAAGCCATAAGAACTTAACAAGTCGCGAATTTCCATTTCAACCAATTCAAGAATTTCAGGGTCATCAACTTGGTCAGTTTTGTTCATGAACACAACGATATAAGGAACGCCAACTTGACGAGCAAGCAAGATATGCTCTTTAGTTTGAGGCATTGGGCCGTCGGTTGCTGCAACAACAAGGATTGCACCATCCATTTGAGCGGCACCAGTGATCATGTTTTTAACATAGTCTGCGTGTCCTGGGCAGTCTACGTGCGCATAGTGGCGAGTTTCAGTTTCATACTCAACGTGCGCAGTGTTGATTGTGATACCACGAGCCTTTTCCTCTGGGGCTTTATCGATTTCGTCGTATCTCATTTTTTGAGCTTTACCTTCAGCAGCCAAAACCATTGTGATGGCAGCTGTTAAGGTTGTTTTACCGTGGTCTACGTGACCAATAGTACCAATGTTTACATGTGGTTTGGTTCTATCAAATTTAGCTTTTGCCATAATAAATTTCTCCTTTAATTTTATATTTCCATTTTATATTATTTGTTAAACATAAGTCAAGCAAATTACTTATGTTTTTTTAAATTTTCTCTTTTACTCTAAAGAGTAATCGAAAAGCGAACGAAACTAATTGTTTTCAGTTAATTTCTTTCTATCGCCAATGATTTTTTCTGCAACATTTCGTGGGCACTCAGCGTAGTGGTCAAACAACATTTGGAAAGTGCCTCTGCCTTGCGTTGAGCCACGCAAATCGGTGGAATAACCAAACATCTCACTCAATGGAACTTCTGCGTGGATGATCGTGTTGCCGTATTTGGTTTCAGTTCCTGTTGGAACGCCACGCCTTGAAGTTAATCCGCCAAGCACATTGCCCATATATTCATCTGGCACATTCACTTCAATTTTCATTATTGGCTCAAGAAGCACTGGGTCTGCCTTTTTCATTGCTTCTTTAAATGCTAGCGAGCCGGCAATTTTAAATGCCATTTCGCTCGAGTCAACTTCGTGATATGAGCCATCATAAACTGTAACTTTAAAGTCTATTGTTTCATAACCTGCCACAACGCCAGATTTTTTGGCTTCTTTTATGCCGGCATCAATAGGTGGGATAAATTCTTTAGGAATTGCACCACCAACGACTGTGCTTTCAAACACATATCCGGAATCGCGAGGCAATGGCTCCATTTTGATTTTACAATGGCCATATTGACCGCGACCGCCCGACTGTTTGATATATTTTCCCTCAGCCTCAACTGCCTTGCGGATTGTTTCTTTATAAGCAACTTGTGGCTTACCAACATTAACATCAACATTAAATTCGCGGCGCATTCTATCCACCAAAATGTCTAGGTGCAATTCGCCCATACCTGCGATAATTGTTTGGCCTGTTTGGTCGTTTGTGTAAGACTTAAAGGTTGGGTCCTCTTCCATAAGTTTTGCAATGGCGATGCCCATCTTTTCCTGTGCAGCCTTATCTTTTGGCTCAATAGCCTGCTCGATAACCGGCTTCATGAACTCCATTTCTTCCAAAATGATTGGATGGTCTTCATCGCAAAGGGTGTCGCCCGTGCCGGTGTTTTTAAGACCAACAACTGCGCAGATATCACCAGCCAAGATTTCTGGAATATCCGTTCTTTCGTTTGCGTGCATATGAAGCAAACGGCCTATACGCTCTTTCTTATCCTTAGTGGAATTAAGCACATAACTACCAGCACTCAATTTACCGCTATAAACACGGATAAATGTGATTCGTCCAACATATGGGTCTGTGGCAATTTTGAATGCCAAAGCCGCAAATGGCTCGTTATCGTTATTATTACGCTCAACCATGGTGCCATCTGGCAATTTGCCTTTGATTGGAGGCACATCAACTGGGCTTGGCATATAGTCAACAACTGCGTCCAACAACTCCTGAATGCCCTTATTCTTGGCTGCGGTGCCACATAAAACAGGGAACATTTGAAGTGTGCAAGTTGCCTTGCGAATGCCCTTTTTGATTTCATCAATGGTCAACTCTTCGCCTGCGAAGAATTTCTCCAAAAGGGCTTCATCTGTTTCAGCAACAGATTCAATCATTTTTTGCCTATATTCTTTGCATTGAGCAAGCATATCGGCAGGGATTTCTTCTTCCCTATAATCTTTGCCTAAATCATCATAGAAAACATATGCTTTCATCTTGATTAGGTCAACAATGCCTTTAAATGTTTCCGCTTCACCAATAGGAAGTTGAAGAGGAACGGCATTTGCGCCCAACACATCTCTAATGCTTTGAACGGCCTTTAAAAAGTTTGCATCGTTAATGTCCATTTTATTGATAAAGCACAATCTTGGAACATTAAATTTGCTTGCTTGACGCCAAACATTTTCGCTCTGCGCTTGCACACCAGCACGTGCACTAAATAATGCAACCGCTCCGTCCAAAACCTTTAGTGAACGCTCAACTTCAACAGTGAAGTCCACGTGTCCTGGAGTGTCGATAATATTAATTGAGCAATCTTGCCACTTACAAGTGGTGCAGGCAGATGTGATTGTGATGCCGCGCTCTTGCTCTTGTGCCATCCAGTCCATAGTGGCTTCGCCATCGTGCACTTCGCCAATCTTATGATTTATGCCTGTATAAAACAAAATACGCTCGGTTGTGGTGGTTTTGCCCGTGTCGATATGCGCCATAATACCAATATTTCTAACTTTCTCTAATGGAACTTGTCGTGCCATAATATCCCCCTAAATTAAAAGCGGAAGTGAGCAAACGCTTTGTTTGCTTCTGCTTGCCTATGCATATCATCTCTACGCTTGATTGCACCGCCTGTTTGATTAAATGCGTCCACAATTTCTGCGGAAAGTTTGTTTTCCATGCCACGCTCATTACGCTTGCGGGCAAACATAACCAACCAGCGAATTGCGAGCGTTTGCTGCCTTTCGGCAGACACTTCTAGCGGAACTTGATAGTTTGCTCCGCCAACACGCCTTGCTTTTGTTTCAAGCTTAGGCTTAACATTTTCAATTGCTGCTGTTAAAATATTAAGTGGTTCATCTTTCAATTTCTCGCCAGCGAGTTTCATTGCGCTATAAACGATTGTTTGTGCAATGCCCTTTTTGCCGTCCATCATCACCTGATTTACAAGTTTAGTGACCAAAACTGAATTATAAAGCGGGTCTGGCAACACTTCTCTTTTGACAGCCTGATTTCTTCTTGACATAATTTCTCCTTATTTTAAATTTTAATTTTTAAATCATAAATTCAACACAGCCACACTAATTTGTGTGCTAACAAATTTATTATTTAGGCCTTTTTGCGCCATATTTAGAACGACCTTGTTTGCGCTTTTGCACAGCGGCAGTATCCAACGCACCGCGCACAACATGATAACGCACACCTGGAAGGTCTGGCACACGACCGCCACGCACCAACACAACATTGTGCTCTTGCAAATTGTGCCCTTCGCCTGGGATATAGCAAGTGGTTTCCTTGCCCGTTGAAAGGCGAACACGGCAAATCTTTCTTAATGCCGAGTTTGGCTTTTTAGGTGTGGTGGTGGTTACAGTTAAACAAACACCACGCTTTTGGGGGCACTTATCCAAAAGAATAGATTGGCTCTTTTGAGTTTGCTTAACTCTGCCTTTTTTAACTAATTGATTAATTGTAGGCATTTTTCCTCCTTGAAAATTTGTTAATAAATCACTTCGCTTGCCCTAAACTCAATTATGAGCCGCAGCCCGCAAGTGAAACTTGCTAAGGGCAAAGCGCCGAATCCCCACCGCTACAATGTGGGGGTCGTTATTTACAAACAGCATTTTGTACTATAACGAATTAATTTTATTATAAAAAAAAAGAATTGTCAATAGATTTTGGCAAATTTACTGACAATTTTTTATTTTACTAACCTATTAAATTAAATCTTTTTCGTAGTTGATTTTGAAGAATTGGGTGGTTTTATCCGTAACTTTCACTTCATCGCTAATTTCAATATCTGCGATAATTAAAATTTTGTTGCCAACCGCCAACACAGGAATTGTGTCCCTCATGCGCTGTGGGATTTTCTTATCAATAAAATAGTCCTTCAATTTCTTGCTGCCCTTCAAGCCAAGTGGCGCAAATGTGTCCCCTTCCTGCCTAAAACGCCAAACTGCATCTTCTGGAATTGCTTCGTAATCTACGATGTGCTGATGTGGCTTTGGCTCGGTTTTAACCTTGCTTGCCGTTGCACGAATCACACCATAATCGTCTATTTTTAGTTTGCCGTGCCTAAATTGATATTCTCCATGGCTTGCAACCTTTTTTATTGCACCGATTATTATATAGTCATACTCCTTGCAAACTTTCAATTTGAAAGGAAGGTTGATAATGCTGCCATTATTTGCTTCCAAAGCAAATTCGCGCACCATATTGATATGTTTGCTTTCAATGTCCTGAAGGGCAAAACGCTTAAACACCTTCATCAAAATGCGATTTACAAGCACCTCATCTTGATAGAAATAAGATAGTGGAACTTTCACATAATCTTTGCCGTCTATCACAGTGCCAAGATTGATTTGCTTATTGATGAAATCGTCATCTTTTGCGCAGAATTCTGCAAACTTAACGATGCTTCTATCCACCTGCCTAAATTGGCGGCGCAGAGTTGGCATAACAACATTTCGAATGTAGTTGCGAGAATAAGTGTTGTCCTTATTCGTTTCATCTTCCACATATTCAAGACCAAACTCGTCTAGATAAGACATTATCTCTTCGCGTGGAGTGTTTAACAATGGGCGGATGTAAATGCCATCACGCACAGGCTCCATGCCACGCGCACCGGCAAGTGATGCCCCGCGCACAATGTTTAAAAGCACTGTTTCTGCTTGGTCGTACATATGGTGAGCGAGTGCAATTTTATCCACCAAGCCTTTTTTAATTAAGGTTTCAAACACACCATATCTAACTTTTCTTGCAGCCTGCTCTATCGACAATTTTTCTTCCTTGGCAACCTTTAATGCCTCGCCCTTAAATTTATAGGCACGAATTTTATTGTCCTTGCAAAACTGCATAACAAATTCAACATCTGCTGCACTGTTCTTGCGAATGCCGTGGTCTACAGTAACCGCAACCACTTCACAATCCAACTCCGTTTTGATTGAGTTGAGATAGTGCAATAGAGCAATGCTATCTCGCCCGCCCGAGCAAGCCACGCCGATTATTTCGCCGCGGTTAATCATTTTGTTTTTCTTAATATAATCTAAAACACCTTCCATATCAATCTCCATTTGTGATTAAACTTCGCTTTTATTATACAACAAAAACAAGAAATTTGCAATAGCATTTTTTAAAAATTTGAAAAAAACCGCAAAAATCAATGAAAATTTGCAGTTTTTAATGCTTTTTTTGATAATTTTAAAATTTTTTTGAATTATTTGTTTTTTAGATATGTGCGAGCAACCAGCACGGTCATGTCGTCCTTTGCACTATTTTCGTTTAGCGCCATTGCTTCATTTAAAATGCTTTCGGCAATGCTTTGAGGGTTGTTTGTGGCTAGGGCTGAAACATATTCAATGAAGTTTTCTTGGCTGGCAAAAGCATCTATTATTCCGTCCGTTGCCATGATAATTATGTCCTTTGTGGAAATGGTGGTTTTCTTCGTGGCAGGAGTGATATTATCGAGTGCGCCAATAGGAAGCGCCCCACCTTCCACCAATTCGATTTTATCCTCCCTCTTGATTACTCCAAAAGGCGAGCCCACCTTTATGAAATCTACAAGGCTTTTATCCAAATCTATTAAGCAGACATCAAGAGTGGAATAACTCTCTTGATTGTTGATTGCAAGAAGTTTATTCACGCTCTCTAAAATAATTTCATTATCAAAGCCAACGCGATAAAAATTTTCAATAAGGCCGAGCGTCATGGCACTCATTTTATGTGCAGATTTTCCACTGCCCATGCCGTCACACAAGGCGAGCAAAAATTTTGTGCCACCCAAGCGAATGATGCTATGGCAATCTCCGCTCTCTTCATTGCCAGATTTATTGCAACTTGCAAGCCCAAACACGCAATCATATTTATTTAGTTTGTGAAGGGTGATTGTGTCATAATTTCCTTCTTCAATCGGTGTGCTTGCCGTGATTTGCATTGGCAAACGGCAAACCTCGCTCACCGCCTTTTCAATAACGGGATGAGGCGAGCCCGATTTCACCACCAACATAGCGGAAAAATCATTGTTTTTTTCTTCATATAAGAGCACTTCTCTACATTCAACATTTGCACTCAATAGGCGGGAGACAATCTTATTTTCGCGTGCCATATCAAAGGTTACATTTGTGTCTATCTCTTCTCCTATATCCAAAAGCAGTTGGGACACCGCACCCATTTGTTCGGCAAGCAAAATCTTCACATTATTCACATCGGCTTGCATGTTTTTATATTGCCTATATTCATCGCTCAATCTATTAATTAAATTGACTAAATAACTCAATTTCCCGCACCTAGAAGAAAGCCCGCTTGGAATGTCTAACAATGAAACTTTGCCTTTATTTATGGCAATTTCAATTAAACTTTCTAAATTTGAGCGGGTGTCAAGCCCCAACGAGCGAGTGCATTTGTTTTTGTCTAAGCAATCCTTACAGCAGTTTGCACAAACTTCTCTTGTGAGCATTTTTATCAGTTCTTCTTTCCCCAACTCGCGCTTAACCATATTTAGGTGGAGTTGCTTCATATCCAAAAACACATTGCTAAGTTCACTCATTCTTTTGCGTATATTTTTTCGTGTGGTGTTGATGAGATTTCTTGAACTTATTTCCGTGCTCTTCACATAAACCAAATCTGCTAGTGCCGACATGATTTTGTTTGGCAAAAGAAGATACATTATCCCCGCCAAAACGATTGGTGCTAACGCGTATAGCATTTCCACTCCGGTGGATAAGAAAAAGTATTGAATGAAAGCATCTAAAATAAATGTGAGGCAAACAATTCTAAATTTTTTCTGAGCGGGAAAAATGTTTGCCACAAGCAGAAGAATGGAAAATTCTGCAATCGGCACGAGCGAAACTTGACTAAGCGACACTCCCAATCCAAACGAGAGCGACACAGCCACTGCAATAGGCAAATTTTCAGTGCGCAACAGCACAAAAATCAACAGCATTATCACGGCTCGATAGACGGCAAAATCTACAATTTTAATCGGTGCTATACCAACCCCTAAAAGTGCCGCCACAAACAAAAAGCAAATGCTTTCATCTATGGTCAATTTAAAGCAATTTTTTCTAAGCAACAACACTTGCAAGACGGTTATCATCACATATAGCGAAATAATCCCCAAGATTAGATAAAAGACGATTGCGAAAATATCTGTGCGATTATAATAAAAATATGTGATTAACGATAACACAAAAGCAAGAAATATGCTAAACAAGGCAATTCGCTTTTTTAATATTCGATGAAGATAAAAGACGATTAAGCCAACTGCCACAACTGTGAGTGCCACATAAAATGATTTTAAATTTGGCGAAACTGCCACGGCAGAAGAAAGAGTGAAAACTGCCAACAATTTTTCGTTTAACCCAACAAAAATGCACGCAAAATAAAACGCAAATAAAAATGGTGAGAGATTATTTATTGTGGCGTTTGAAAGCACTAAGCAGACGAAAAACAAACAAAAATATTTAATGGCGTTTTGAAAATTTAAGTTTTTAATTTTGCTCATGCAAAGCAATTTAACACAAAAAATTTTTTGAATTATATGAAAATCATGGCAAAATCACGCAAATTTGCGCAAATTTTATATGTTTTTAAAAATTTTTATCAAAAAACATTTTAATAAAAAAAGAAAACCAACAATGAATTGTTTTCGCAAAATAAAAAATGGACAAAAATTTGCCCATTAAATTAATTCGATAATTGCCATTTCGGCATTGTCGCCTTTTCTTAAACCTGTTTTAAGAATGCGAGTGTAGCCACCTGCTGTGCCAAGCTCTTTTGCGCGTGCGGCATATTTTGGAGCGTAAACATTAAATATTTTTTCCAACAATGGGTCTTTAATGTTGTCTATACGCGCAAGGTAGTCTGCTTTCTTTTCGCCCTTTCTGCGCTCTTCTTTAACTGTGTATAATTTAGCCTTAATGCGCCTACGAGCAGCAAGTTTTTTAGGGCCGTCATTCATAACTTCGCGAGTGGTTTTTTCACCTTTTTTATTCACGCTATTCTTTTGAACAGTTACCACATCTTCATAAGAGTTGATTGCAAGAGTTAAGATTTTCTCTGTGTAACTTCTCAAAGATTTTGCTCTTGCAAGAGTGGTTTCAATTTTGCCTTTCCAAAGAAGGTCGGTGGCTTGATTTCGCATTATTGCCAAGCGCTCTTCTGTGGGACGACCTAATTTCATAACTTTCATCTGTCTTCTCCTTAATAATTTTCGTTGCCTTCAAGAACAATGCCCAAGGCTTCAAGTTTATTTATAACTTCTTCCATAGATTTAGCACCCATGTTGCGAACCTTCATCATCTCGCCACGAGTTTTCTTTGCCAAGTCGCCAATAGTGTCTATTCCGGCACGCTTTAAGCAATTATATGAGCGAACGCTCAACTCCATTTCTTCAATAGGTTTTTCGAATAGTTTTGTGCGTTCATCCTCTTTCCTTGCCACTAGGATATTGACACCATCCATACCTTCAACCAATTCAACAAACATTGTTGCGTAATCGTTCAAAAGTTTTGCAGAAAGAGCCACAACTTCTTTTGCCGTTGATGTGCCACGAGTTTGGATATCCAAAACAAGTTTGTCATAATCTAGGCTACGACCAACACGGCTAGATTGCACTTCAAAATTTACGCGCTTAACAGGGGTGAAGAGTGAATCGATTGCCACGAAATCCACCTCATCTGAAAAGTTTTTGTTGCCGCTAGCAGGCACATATCCGCGCCCTCTGCCAACATACATTGTGATGTTTAAATCAGCGTCTTCATCAAGTGTGCAGATATATTGCTCAGGATTCATAACTGTGATGCCGTCCTCGCAAACAATATCTTTTGCATAAAGCACGCCTGCACCTTTCTTTTTAAGCGTCATCGTGCCTCTAAAATCTTCCTCAGTGCTTTCGGTCTTAACTGCAATGGCTTTTAGGTTAAGCACAATGTCTGGCACATCTTCAGTTACACCCTTGATTGTGGTGAACTCGTGCAAAACATTTTTAATCTTCACGCCAACGATTGCTGCACCTGGAAGTGAACTAAGCAATGTGCGCCTAAGCATGTTGCCTAAGGTTATGCCAAAGCCCTTCTCCAAAGGCTCAACGGTGATGATTGCGTGAGAGCCTCCATCTTGCTCCTCTAAAAGTATTTTTGGTTTTTCAATTTCCATCATATTTTTATTCTCCTATTATCTTGAATAATATTCAACAATCAAGTGTTCTTGAATGTTCAAATCTATATCATCTCTTTCAGGAAGAGCCAAAACTTTGCCGGTGAGAGTGTTTGTGTCAAACTCCAACCATTTAGGTGTGTTGACCTTCAAACCTTTAAGGCTTGCAAACATTTCAAGATTTTGCTTGCTTTCTTTAACAGCAATCACATCGCCAACTTTAACTTGATAAGAAGGTATATTCACTTTCTTTCCGTTTACTGTGATGTGCCCGTGGTTGACAATCTGCCTAGCTTCAGTTCTTGAAGAACCTAAATTTAAGCGATAAACAACATTATCCAACCTCAATTCAAGCATCTTTAAAAGTGCCCAACCTGTGCTCTCTTTGCTACGAGTGGCCTTTTCATAATAGTTTCTAAATTGTTTTTCAAGAATGCAATATGCTCTGCGCACTTTTTGCTTCTCTCTAAGCTGAATGCCATATTCGCTAACTTTCTTTCTGCCTGTTGCGTGAACTCCCGGAATGACTGGGCGTTTATCAAACGAGCATTTTGTGAGACATCTTTCGCCCTTCAAGAAAAGTTTGCAACCTTCTCTACGGCATTGCTTACAATCAGGATATAAATTCTTTGCCATAATTCCTCCTATAACCTTCTTCTCTTAGGTGGTCTGCAACCATTGTGCGGAATTGGAGAAACATCTTTAATCATCGTAACTTGCAAACCAGCAGCTCCAACTGCGCGAATTGCTGCTTCACGCGCTGGATTAGAGCCTTTAATATAGATTGCCAACTTTGTGATGCCAAAGTTTGGAGCATTCTTTAAAACTGTTTCAACCGCATCCTGACCAGCGTAAGGGGTGGTCTTTTTAGCACCCTTATTGCCACGAGCGCCGGCGCTGCTTTGAGCCAAAGCGTTGCCGTAACTATCGGTTAATGTAACCAATGTGTTGTTTGCATTGGCAAAAATATGCACAGCACCTTCGCCATTGCTAACTAAAATTTTCTTTTTCTTTGTTTCTTTTCTAGTGGCCATTATTCACTCCTTACTTCTTCTTATTAGCTATCGTCTTCTTAGGACCTTTGCAGGTGCGCGCATTTTGCTTGCTAGATTGCCCTCTGCAAGGCAAGTTTGCAATATGGCGAAGCCCACGATAGCATCTTATTTCTTTTAAACGCTTAATGTCTAATGCAACATTTTTGCGCTTTTCGCCTTCCACAACATAATTTGCTTCGATATATTTACGAATTGAAGCAATTTCGTTTTCGGTTAGGTCTTTAACTCTTGTGTCTGGATTGATGCCTGTGGCTGCCAAAATTTTGTTGGCAGAAACACGCCCTATACCATAGATATAGGTCAATCCAATTTCAACTCTTTTTTCATTTGGTAAATCCACACCGGATATACGTGCCATTTTCTTCCTCCAAAAAATATTTTATAAACACACAATGCCAAAATGCCGCGAGACATTGTGCCAATTTTCAAAATTAATCTTAGCCTTGGCGTTGCTTATGCTTAGGATTAACGCAAATAACCATAACTCGGCCGTTACGCTTAATTACCTTGCATTTGTCGCACATAGGTTTAACTGATGGTCTAACTTTCATTTTTTTCTCCTTATTTATAAATTAGTTTTTATCTCGCCAAACGATTCTGCCCTTTGTTAAGTCATACGGGCTCATCTCAACCTTAACTTTATCTCCAACCAAAATGCGGATATTATTTGTGCGCAACTTGCCTGAGATATACACGGTGATGAGGTGATTATTCATAATTTTAACTCTAAAATTTGTGTTGCCCAAAACTTCAACGACTTCACCTTCGGCTTCGATAACATCTTTTTTCGACATTCTTACTCCTTATTAAAACCTTTTAATAGATTGTAGATTTCGGTGCTAGTAACGGTGGAAGAATTATACTTTTCAATCAACTCGTCACTATGTGCCACAAATTCAACGTGTTTTGGATTTTTGCGCTTTGGATTATCCTTTTTTCGTGCCTTACCATCTATTATAGCAAGATAATTATTTTTGTCAATAGAAACCACTAAAAATAATCTATTTTTGTTGTGCCCAAGAATAGGTTTTACCACATCTCCAACGGCAAAATTCGTTTCCATAACACTCCTATAAACTAAGAATTTCCACACCATCTTTTGTGATTAAAATGGTGTTTTCATAATGTGCACTTGGCTGATGGTCAACTGTGGTTACAGTCCAATCATTATCTTCCAAATACACCGCCCTTTTGCCCATTGTGGACATAGGCTCAACAGCGATTGTCATACCCTCTTGAAGCACGATGCCAGAGTTGTAATTGCCATAGTTTGGCACGAGTGGGTCTTCGTGCAGGTCTTCGCCCACACCATGGCCGGTGAGCTCTCTCACCACACCATAACCGCGCTCTTCAAGATAAACTTGCACGCGATGGCTGATGTGCCCCAGCCTTGAACCCGCTTTGATGCCTTCAATGCCTGCAAAGAAACTTTGCTTTGTGGCTTCAATTAGTTTTGTTTTTTCTAGCGACACATTCCCCACAGGAAATGTCCTTGCCGCATCGCTGTGATATCCTTCCCAAATCACGCCACAATCAATGCTGATTATGTCCCCTTCTTTTAGAGGAACATTTGAGCAAAATCCGTGCACAACCTGTTCGTTCACACTTGCGCAGATTGTGAACGGAAATCCCTCATAGTGCAAGAAGGAAGGTTTTGCGCCTTGTGAAATTATAAATTTATAGGCCAAATCGTTAAGGCGCAAACTGGTTTGGCCGGGGAAAATGTGCTCTTCCAACATTTTTAAGCAATCGCTTAAAATTTTGCCGGCTTTGCGCATTTTTTCTATCTGTTCGCTATTTTTTATTGTTACGTTCATTTATTGCCCTCAAAACATCTTCCGCCACCTCTTCTGGCGAGCGGTTTGCGTCAACTTCGATTAATAAATGTTTTGCTTTATAAAACTCGATTAGTGGATGAGTTTGCCTGAAATATTCTTCAAAGCGTTTGGCTATGCCTTCTGGAGTGTCGTCATAGCGCTGCTCCAATTTGCCTTTGCAAATTGGGCAAACATTTGATTTAACTCTAAGTTTGCTAAACACATTGCCACATTTTGAGCAAGTGAGCCTGTTTAATAGGCGTTTTAAGGCAACTTCTTGCGTGAGATTTAGACACACAACCAAATCTACATCGCAAATCTTTTCCATTTCCTTTGCCTGCTCCAAATTCCTTGGAAAGCCGTCAAACACATAATTTTTGCTTTTGCTGGTTTTCAACTTTTTTTGAATGGTTTTAAGCACTGTGTCTAGTTCAACCAAGTTTCCACTCGTTTGAACTTCTTTAATATGTCTGCCAAGTGCCGAGCCCGTGGCAACTTCATCTCGCAAAAGCTGCCCCGTTGAAATCAAGTCAAATTCAAGTTCTTTTTCAAGGCTCGCCACAAGAGTGCCCTTGCCCGAACCTTGAATGCCAAGAAGAACAATATTCATTTTTTAACCCCTATTTTAAGAACCCTCTATAATTGCGCATCATCATTTGCGCTTCCAACTGCTTATCGAATTCAAGTGCAACCGAAACCACGATTAGCATACCTGTTGCCGTGAAGGCTGAGGTTAAGCCAGCGTGCCCGATTAGGTCGCTTGAGAACAACAAAGTTGGAATAAGTGCCATAAACGCAAGGAATATTGCACCAAATAGTGTGATTTTTTTGTTGATGCTATTTAGATATTGGCTAGTAGGTTTGCCCGGGCGTATGCCTTGGATAAAGCCACCATTTTGCTGGATATTGCGAGCAATATCGTCCGTGTCGAAACTGATCATTGTGTAGAAGTAAGCAAAAGCCAAAATCAAAAGCGACATAACTATTGCATAAACCCATGTGCCTGTGCCAAGCCAATTATTCCACCATCTAATGAAACCATTATTACTATTAGGAGCAACAATGCTCATGAGCATTTGTGGGAAGGTGAGAATTGCGTTTGCGAAGATGATTGGCATAACGCCGTTGGCGTTAACCCTGATTGGAATATAAGTGGATTGACCGCCATACATCTTTCTGCCCTTCATTTGCTTTGCATATTGCACGCCAACACGCCTTTCGCCGCCGTCAACAAACACCACAAGAGCAAAGATTGCAATCAACACGATTAAGAACATCACCAACTGCCAAACAGCGGTTTGTACATCTTCGCCACCTCTAAAGATGGTTCTGAAGTTGTTCATAATAGCGTTTGCGAAACTAGACAAAATGCCGACAAATATTAACAGGCTCATGCCGTTGCCAATGCCGATTTCTGTGATTTTTTCGCCCAACCAAACGGTGAACATTGAGCCGGCCACCAACATAAGCACAATGAATGAATAGCATAAATATTCTTTGCCGAAGAATAGGTCTAACTGCGTGCCGCCGGCAACTGTGCCAAACCCGACCGCAATGCCTATTGCCTGAGCAAGAGATATGATTAAGGCTGCAATCTTAGTGTATTTGCTAATCTTACGCTGACCGTCTGCACCCTCTTTTGAAAGCCTTTGCCAACTTGGAATAACCGCCGCTAAAAGTTGAATGATAATTGAAGCGGTGATATATGGCGAAACGCCAAGTGCCAAAAATGAGCCCTGAGAAAGCGCACCACCGCTCACAGCAGACAACAAGCCCAAGAAAGTGTTTGTGTCGGTTGTGGCGAAGCCAAGTGCGGACTTATCTATGCCGGGGATTGGCAACCAGCACCCGAGGCGATAAACAAACAACAGTGCAAGTGTTAAAAGCAGTTTGTTTCTAACCTCTTTGATTTTAAAGGCGTCTTTAAGCGTTTTAAACATTATGCCTCCTCAACTGTTCCACCAACTGCGGTAATTTTCTCCTTTGCCGAATTTGTGAATTTGTTTGCTTTCACTTTAAGTGCAACTTTCAATTCACCATTGCCCAAAATTTTAACGCCATCTTTCTCAATTTTTGAAAGAATGCCCATTTCTAGAAGGCTGATTGCGTCAACCTCTGCGTTTGCTTCAAATCTATTTAAATCTGCAACATTTACAGTTGAATAGACTTTCTTAAATTTGGCATTGCTAAAACCCTTTGATGGGATACGCCTATATAGAGGGTTTTGACCACCTTCAAAGCCTGGGCGAACGCCACCGCCAGAGCGAGCGTTTTGACCCTTATGACCTTTGCCTGAGGTTTTGCCTATGCCACTGCCTATGCCTCTTCCCAATCTTTTCTTAGATTGTTTTTCGCCTTCGGCGTTTTTCAAATCGTGAATATACATACTCCCCTCCTAAGCCTCTTCCACTTTTAACAAGTGTTTTATTTTAAAAATGCTGCCTCTCACACTTGCATTGTCTGGCAAAATGCGAGTTTCGTTAAGTTTTTTAAAGCCAAGTGCCTCAACAATTTTGGATTGGGCTTTATTAAACCCGATTGGGCTTTTAATCAAAGTTACTTTGAGTGTTTTTTCTTGTTTCTTTGCCATTTTGCCCTCCTTAAATTTCCTCAACTGACTTGCCGCGAAGCAAGGCAACTTGTTCTTTAGTCCTCAATCCTTTAAGACCATTAAGAGTGGCTCTAACCACATTGATTTTGTCGGTTGAACCATAAATCTTTGCAGTGATATCTGTGAAACCTGCCAACTCGAAAACTGTTCTTGCTGCACCTCCGGCAATTAAACCAGAACCGCGCTTTGATGGAAGCATCTTAACGCTAGTTTTAGCAAATTTGCCCACAGTCTCATGAGGAATTGTGCCGTCAATCACAGGCACAGTGATAAGAGCTTTTTTGGCTGATTTTGTGGCCTTATCAATAGCGGCTGGAACTTCTGCTGCCTTAGCTACGCCCATTCCAACTCTGCCCTTTTTATCTCCAACCACAACAAGAGCGGAAAAACGCATTGTGCGGCCACCTTTAACAACCTTGGCAACCCTGCGGACATTGAGCATTTTCTTCTCAAATTCGTCCTTTTCCTCAACTCTTGGTTTTCTAAATTCTCGTTTTTGTTGTTGTGCCATAATCTCTCCTTAAAATTCCAAGCCTGCGGCTCTTGCGCCATCGGCCAATTCTTTAACTCTGCCTGTGTATAGGTATCCACCCCTATCAAACACAACAGTTTTAATCTTTTTCTTTAAAGCGAGCTTGCCAATTTGCTCTCCAACATATCGGGCTTGCTCTTTGTTTGTCATATCTTTAACTTTCTCTTTGATGTCCTTTTGCGTGGTGCTGCAAGCAACAAGGGTTGTTTTGCTTTCGTCATCTATAATTTGAGCATAGATATGATTTAAACTCTTGTAAACACAAAAGCGAGGACGCTCACTCGTGCCAGAAAGGTGATGACGCAATCTAATATGACGCTTAACACGCTCGTTATTTTTGTTTATCTTATTAATCATAACCTATCTCCTACTTTTTCTTCTTACCAGCAGATTTGCCTGCTTTCATTATAACTGTTTCGCCTGTGTAACGAATGCCATAACCATGATAAGGCTCAACCGGACGCAACGCTTTTAATTTTGCTGCAACCTCGCCCACAAGCTGTTTGTCTGCACCGTTCACTATGATTGTGTTGTTGTCTGGAATTTCAAATGTTACACCTTCAACCTCTTCAAATTCGATTGGGTGGCTATAACCAAGGCTTAAAACGAGTTTTTTGCCCTGCTTATTCAATTTGTAACCAACACCTTTGACGGTTAAAGATTTTTTAAATCCGTCTTTAACTCCAACAACCATGTTGTGAATAAGTTGACGATAAAGACCTTGCTTTGCGTTGCTATCTGTGGTCTCATCGTTTCTTAAAACATGCACAGCGCCGTCTTTCACTTCAACTGTAACATTCTTAGAATAGTCTTGACTAAGCGTACCCTTAGGGCCTTTAACTGTTACCAAATTGTCTTTCACTTCAACTGTTACGCCAGCAGGAATGTCTATCGGTAATTTTCCAATTCTCGACATATTTCACCTCCTACCACACATAGGCGATAACTTCACCGCCTAAGTTTAATTTGCGTGCGTTTTTATCGGTAACAATACCTTTGCTTGTTGAAACTATTGCTATGCCTAAGCCGTTTAAAACCTTTGGAAGTTGGTCTGCATTGGCGTAAATTCTAAGGCCAGGTTTGCTTATTCTTTTAAGCCCTTGGATAACCTTTTCGCCATTTGGACCATATTTCAAAGTGATTTCAAGCATTTTCATGCCTTCTGCCTCAACGGATTTATAATCCACGATATAGCCCTCTTCTTTCAAGATTTGAGCGATTGCGGATTTTGTTTTGCTCTCTGGCACAAGCACACTCTCGTGCCTGCTCATATTTGCATTGCGAATGCGAGTTAGCATATCTGCGATTGGATCTATAAACATAAACTCCTCCTTTTACCAACTTGCCTTTTTAACGCCAGGGATTTCTCCCTTGCTAGCCAAGTTTCTAAAACATATTCTGCAAATTCCATACTTTTTAAGCACGGCGTGAGGACGACCGCAAATAGAGCATCTCGTGTATTCACGAGTTTTAAACTTTTGAGGCTTTTGCTGTTTATTTATCATTGATTTCTTTGCCATAATAACTCCTATTTACCCTTCTTAAATGGAACGCCCATTAACCTTAAAAGTTCAAGCGCTTCTGCATTGGTTTTGGCTGTGGTAATAATCATAATGTCAAACCCGTGGACTGACACGATTTTGTCGTATACAATTTCTGGGAATATCATTTGCTCTTTCACACCAAAACTATAATTTCCTCTGCCATCAAATGATGTGGTGCTTAAACCCTGGAAATCTCTCACTCTTGGAAGAGCCACAGAGATTAATCTATCGAAAAATTCATACATTTTTTCGCCACGCAATGTTACTTTTGCACCAATTTTTTGACCTTGGCGAAGTTTGAAGTTTGCAACTGACTTTTTAGCCGTGGTTATAACTGCCTTTTGACCAGCAATCAAAGTTAGTTCATCTATTGCAGCATTGAAACTTTTGGCATTGTCCTTCTCTTTGCCCAAGCGAAGGGACAAAACGATTTTTTCCATCTTTGGGATTTCCATCACATTTTTATAGCCAAACTTCTCTTGAAGGCTCTTTCTAACCACTTCGTTGTAGAATTTGTGTCTTCTATTTATTTCTTTTTCCATACTTCACTCCTTACGCCTTTGCCTTTACCGACTTTTTA
>CANQDP010000013.1 GCA_947593585.1 uncultured Clostridia bacterium | reverse complement strand
TTGCAGAGGATAGCGACTAAGCGTAAGAGGAATAGAGTAGTGGAAGACCTCAACGACGACGATCCAGATAACGAGGAAGAAGAATAAAGAAAAAGAGGGTTTTCCCTCTTTTTCTATGTTTATTTGTAATCATCAGGCAAGTCATTTAGCAATAGAAGTGTGTCGCCCTCATTTAATTTTTTGAAAAAATATTTTGCATTATCCAAAGTGTCGGCATAGAGAATTTTTTTAAAGTTTTTTGATTGCAAACCACGCGTAATTGCTCTTTTATTTTTCTGCCCGATTATTATCACTTCATCACACTCTGCCAACATTTCGCCAAGTTTGAAATTAATTTCAAACTCCATTTCACCGCATTCAATTATGCCAGGAGTTGCCACCACCTTTTTCCCTTTAAAATTTTTTAGCACAAACAATGCTTCAGTTGCACTTAAAATCGAGCAATTATAACTATCGTCAAGTATGTTTATTTTTCCACTAATTAGTTGAAGCCTATGAGGGGTATAGTCTAATTTACTTATTGATTTTACAATTTGCTTAATGTCAACGCCTAGTTTTAAAGCCATTGCTGTGGCAAGCAGAATGTTTGTGGCGTTGTGTCTGCCAAGCAGTTTTGTTTTCGTTCTAAATTCACCATTTTGCGTGTTGATTTTAAAGTTCATCCCCCTCTCGTTAATTTGCAAATTTGTGATGAACATCTGCGCGGGTGAGTAGATGGACACTCCAATTTTTTCACCAGGCTTATCACACCACATTTTATATGTGTGAATGTTATCTAAATTAAACACGCAAGTTTTTAAGCCTAGAAATTCTGCTAGTTCTGCTTTTGTTTTAGCCACATTGTTGATATTTTTAAAGCTTTCTAAATGTTGAGGTGCAACAGTTGTTATTATGCCGTAATCAGCGCCAAAAGTTTTGCATAGTTTTCTTATGTCGCCAATATGCCTCGCACCATATTCAAGAATTATGAAATCCAAATTTTCGATTTCATTTTCGTTAATAAATTTGCTCAATCCAAGTGGTGTGTTATAGCTTTTTGGTGAAGCCAGCACATGATGGTCATTCAGCATTGAGCATAGAATGTTCTTCACACTAGTTTTGCCATTGCTTCCCGTTATTGCTATAATTTTTGCTTTGCTATTTTCTAGTTTCTTTTTCGCCGTTTCAATAAATTTTTTGTTTTGAATTTTATCATAGAAATTTAATAAGTTTGCAATTATTGGAGAGTATAGCAACACAAAAGTGGACACGATTCCACCTCTAAAAAACAAACAGGGTAGGGCAATAATTATTGAGGAAATCCACATTAACCTATTAAGTTTTTTAGTTTTCACAAGTGGAGTTTTGTTGCCTTTTATTATTTCTGCACTATAAATTGCGTTTAACAAACAGACAACTAAATTTGACACAATTAATAAAATATTGCTTTTAAGAGCCATTTGAAGTGAAAAAACAAGCAAAAAAATAGAAAAATGCAAAATTTTTATGCGAAAATGACTCAAATATCTTTTTGCATTGTAGTCTTTCAGCTGAAATATATGCAAATATTTTTCAACAAAAGCTAAATTGAAAAACACTATTATTAAATTTGCAAACCAAACTAACATAAAAATTTCACCACTTCATTATTAAATAGTGCATTTTTATCTAGATATGCAAAATGATTAGATTTCGTTATAATAAGTTGGGCGTGATTTTCATGCTTTATTTTTTTTGCCATCCATAGCGCAGTTTCTTTATCGTGTTTCCCCCAAAACAAAAGCATAGGGCATTCAAATTTGCAACTCTTATTAAATGCAATGCTTACCACCGCTTTAAAAGTTTTCTTATTCGTTCTCGATAGAGATTTATAATCTGCGCTTGCAATTTTGTCATATAAATAATTAAATTTTGCTTGCTTTAGCAAAATTTTACTGTTGTCTGTTTTAATTCTTCTTAAAATGGAAAACTTTTTTAGCCCAGCGCCGCCCGTAACCACAATTTTTTTAACATCAATTTTTTGTTTTAATAAGCACGCCACTCTAAATCCAAAACTGTGGCATACGATATAAACATTTTTTAGATTATGCGCCTCGCATAATGAACAAATTAAATTTGCATAATCCCACAATGTCCAAGCCACTGTTGTGGGCTGAATTGTTGGCATTGAAATTGTGAGTATGTTAAATTTGTTTTTCAATAAATTTATAGTTGAAGCAAAAGAGTTTTTATTCCCTCCCCAACCATGCAAAAAAATAATTGCGTTCACTTCTAAATCTTTTGTTTCGGAGTTTTGGCATAAAAAATCATAATCAATCACATCGCCTAAAAACATAAAATTCATAATAAAATATATGTAAAACTTTTAAATTTTAAGCAAATTTTTGAAAATTTTAAAAAATTTTGTTGATTTTTGCAATAAAATGGCAAAATTTCAAACCTCCCTATTGACAAATTCTTGAAAATATTAGATAATAAATAAAGAGGTTGTTATGATAAGCATTGATGAATATGTTAAGTTGAGAGAAACTCCAATTCAAACTATTGCAACAGAAGAGTTGTCCATGCCTATGATAGGCGTGAGGATTGCTTCTTCTTTTGATTCGCGCCACGTCAACACTTTTGGCGATTTGTTTGATAATTTGCAGCGCCTTATTTATTTTAGGCAGATTGGGCCAAAGGCAAGAGATGTGATATACGATCTAATGTTTCGTGTGCTGAAAATTGAGGATAAAACGCCAGCGGATTATGATTATCAAAACTATATCAACAAAGCGATTTTTGACAATCCAAAATTTAAAATCTTATCCCAAACAATTGCAGAATTTGAAAGCAAAAAGAACACTCGCGAAAAAGAAGAAATTGAAGCTTCAGAAATCTATAAAGGCTTGCTGGCGCAAGGCATTGATTATGTTAATAGCTTATCAAAGGAATATTTTGAGCGTGGCAGCAAAAAACAAGAATTTTTGTCAAAATGTGTGGAGCATTTTCTCCGTTTTAAAACATGGCAAATGATGCAATCGAAAACTGAAGAAGCCCAAATTGAAAAAATAATCGAGAGCCTAAAACAACAATATAAAGCAACGATTGAGCTCAAAAGAGGAGAATTTGGTTCATCTGCATTCTTTTCAAAGATGGCAAAATCAATCAGCGAAGTGCGCAAATATAAACTAAAAAATAAAACCCACAAAGAAGAAAAAGATTTTAATTCGTATTACACAGACGGAGAAACATTATAAAAGTCCGCTCGTGCGGATTTTTTTATGCTCGCACTAAATCAAAAATTAGTTCATAAATAAAGTTATGAAAAGATTATGTGTGATTTTTGGTGGGGCTAGCACAGAGCATGACATTTCAATTATAACGGGCATGCAACTAGCAAAAAATTTAGAGAGCAAATATAAAGTTGAAAAAATTTATCTTGACCTAAACAATAATTTTTATTTGGCATCAAGCGTTGATGATATTGCCTTTTTCCAAGATAAAGAAACAATCAAACTAAAACCAATAATAATTTCAAACGGAGCAATATATCTAAAAAATTTGTTTTTAAAAAAGTATTGCCACATTGCTTGTGCCATAAATTGCTGTCATGGCGGAGTGGGTGAGGATGGAGATTTGTCTGGATTTTTTAATATAAATAAAATACCATGCACAAGTGCGCCTGCGCTCGCCTCACATATAGCCATGGATAAGAATTTAACGAAAACCATTGTTGGCAACCTCGTGCCAACAATCAAGGGCGAACTTGTAACTTTGCAAAACAGGGCAAAACAGATTGAGAAAATCAAATCAGAATTTGCAGATGATTTAATTGTGAAACCCAACGCACTTGGCTCAAGCATTGGGGTTAAGGCGTGCGGCAAAGACGATTTCACTCAGCAAATTGACGCCATTTTTGCTCTCAACGACAGCGCGCTTGTCGAAGAGCGGATAACGGATTTGGCAGAGTATAATCAAGCGTGTTTTATTGATAACGGCAAATTGGTTTTAAGTGCGATTGAAAATCCAATTTCAAAATCTGCCTTTTTAACTTTTGATGAAAAATACACCGCACCAAAATCAAAGGGGCAAGACCGAATTATTCCCGCCAAAATATCTATCAAACTAAAAAAGCAAATTTGTGATTACACTCAAAAAATTTACACAGCGTTAAACATGAATGGAGTGGCTCGCATAGATTACATTTACGATAAAGCCAACGCCAAATTATATTTCAATGAAATCAACACAATCCCGGGTAGCATGGCGTTTTATCTCTATGAAGATTTGGGAATAGACTACATATCCTTGATTGAAAAACTAATTGCTAATGCCACCAAACCTCAAAAATTTGCCTATTTCAAAACCGATGTGCTAAACAAAAAAATCTAACAGCCAAATCGGCTGTTTTTTATTTTAGAAGGCAAAAAACATATAAAAAACTCAATTTTTTGTTAAAATTAAGGCATAATTTAAAAATTTTTTTAAAAATTGCAAATTTGGCGTGCAGGCAAAATTAATTGCTTTATTTAAAAATTTTTGGTATAATTAGCGCGGTAAATTATAAAACTTTAAGGAAAAGGGGTGTTTATGGCTAGTAGTTATGATAGTAAGGATTTGATAGTTTTGGAAGGTCTTGATGCAGTGCGCATGCGTCCGGGCATGTACATAGGCACAACGGGCGTTAAAGGTTTGCATCATTTGTTGTGGGAGATTATTGACAACGCCATTGACGAAGTTGCAAATGGCTATGGCAACAAAGTTGTGGTAACGCTTCATAAAGATGGCACGGCATCGGTTTTAGATAACGGCAGAGGCATTCCTGTCAGCCCTCACCCAAAGTTGAAGGTTAGCGGCGTTGAAGTGGTTTTCACTCAGTTGCACGCAGGTGGCAAATTTGGGGACACCAACTATAAATATTCTGGCGGTTTGCATGGCGTTGGTGCGAGTGTAACGAATGCACTTTCAAGATATTTGGAAGTAACAGTTTATAAAGATGGCAAAAAATATTTTGCGCGTTTTGAAAGCATTGAGCGTGGCGGGAAAATTCATAGCGGCGTGGTTGTGGATAAACTTCACGAGGTTGGCAACACCACTCTTAAAGGCACTTATGTCCGCTTTTTGCCAGATGATAGAGTGTTTAAGGACACAAAGTTTGATTACAACACCGTTTTGGAGAGATTAAAAGAAACTGCGTTTTTAAATAAGGGCGTTCATATTGAATTGATAGACGAGCGCATAAACAAGCAAGAAACTTTATGCTATGAAGGCGGCATTAGAGATTATGTAACAAGCTTAACCATGGATAAAAAGCCGCTCTTCATCCCACCAATTTTCTTTGAAAATGAAATTGAAGACACTTATGTGTCAGTAGCCTTGCAGTATGTGGACACATACACTGAAAGCATTTTCAGTTATGTGAATAACATTCCAACACCAGAGGGCGGCACACACGAAGTTGGCTTTAAATCTGCTCTCACAAAAGTGCTAAACGATTTTGCAAAGAAGCACCAATCCAGTAAGGATAAGGACATCACCTTTATAGGCGATGATTTTAGAGAAGGTTTGGTGGCGGTTATATCCATCAAAATGAAAAATGTTCAGTTTGAGGGGCAGACCAAAACCAAATTGGGCAACACAGAAGCCAAATCGAGAGTGGAGAGTGTGTGCACTCAGGGGCTCACAGAATTTTTTGAAAGCAAGAAAAACGAAAACATTGGCAACATTATCATAGAAAAGGCAAAGGGTGCAGCGAGAGTGCGTGCTGCTGCAAAACGTGCCAAAGATTTAACTCGTGCCAAAAACTCGATTGAAGGCAGCATGCTCATTGGAAAACTTGCAAACTGCACAAGCCGCAATGCGGACATTAATGAGGTGTTTATTGTTGAGGGAGATAGCGCAGGCGGCACGGCAAAGCAGGGCAGAGATAGATACTATCAAGCCATTTTGCCACTTAGAGGCAAACCGCTCAATAGCGAGAAGAAGCGCATTGACCAAGTGCTTGCCAACGAAGAAATTCGCACAATCATAGGTGCAATAGGCACGGGCATAGGTGAAGACTTTAAACTTGAAAATTTAAAATACAACAAAATCATCATTTTAAGTGATGCGGACCAGGACGGTATGCACATCCGTTGCATATTGCTAACTTTCTTTTTCCGCTATATGCGTCCGCTCATCACCAATGGCAATATTTATGTGGGAATGCCGCCACTTTATATGGTGGAAACAGCGGGCAAACAAAAATATTGTTATTCGGATGAAGAACTCGCAGACTACACTAAGAATTTGAAAAACTACACCATTCAGCGATATAAAGGGCTTGGAGAGATGAGTGCTGAGCAACTTTGGACAACCACTATGGACCCATCAAAACGAAGCATGATTAGGGTAACTCTTGAAGACGCTGTGCTAGCAGATAAAGAGATCACGATGTGGATGGGTGATGAAGTGGGTCCAAGAAAGGACTATATCAATAAATTTGCCAATTTCAATAAATTAGACACTTTTGAAAAACCAGAAAGCGAGGATAAATAATGAGAGAGAAAAAAATAGAGCAAACCACAGGCAATATGTATGAAAAAACAGTTGAAGAAATCATGTCCATTTCCATGTTGCCATATAGCGAATATGTCATCATGGATAGAGCGCTTCCGCGTGTGGAAGACGGCTTAAAGCCTGTTCAACGCCGCATTTTATTTGATATGTTTGAATTGGGCATCACGCCAGATAAACCTTTTAAAAAATCTGCGCGTATTGTGGGCGACACTCTCGGCAAATTTCATCCGCACGGCGATAGTTCGGTTTATGGTGCAATGGTGAGAATGGCGCAAGATTTCGTTATGGGCGAGCGCTTGGTGGAAGGGCACGGCAATTTCGGCTCGATTGATGGCGACCCACCAGCCGCAATGCGATACACAGAAGTTCGTCTAACCCCGCTTGCACTTGAACTGATGAGAGATTTGGATAAGGACACAGTTTCTTTTAGTTTCAACTTTGATGACACATTAAAAGAGCCTGATTATATGACCGGCCGCTTTCCAAACTTATTTGTTAATGGAGCGTCTGGCATAGCGGTTGGCTTGGCAACAAACATTCCAACTCACAACTTGGGCGAAATGATTGATGGTTGCGTTGCTTTTATTGAAAATCCAAATATCACCCTTCATGATATGTTAAAAATTGTCAAAGGTCCAGATTTCCCAACGGGTGGCATGGTTTGTGCGTCAAATGATATGGTTGACGCCTACACAACCGGTCGTGGCAAGGTCATGATGCGTGCAGTTTTCCACACGGAAGATGACAAAAATGGCAAGACCAACATCGTCATCACAGAACTGCCGTATCAGGTGAACAAGGCAGAATTTTTAAAGTCGATTAGCGACCTTAAAGACAAATTGAAAGACGAACTTGCCGATATTTCCGCAATTCAAGACGAAAGTGATAAAACCGGCATGCGCGCCGTAATTCAAGTGAAAAAAGACGCTGATGTGGATAATATCATCGCGCTTTTGTTGAAACACACAGATATGCAACTCAATTTCAACTATAATGTGGTTGCAATTGCAGATGGCAGCCCTAAGCAGTTAGGTTTGCTAGACTATATTAATTATTACATTAAGTTTCAGTTAGATGTGATTGTCCGCCGCACCAAATTTGATTTGGAAAAGGCTAGGGCACGCGCTCACATTGTGGAAGGCTTGTGCATCGCAATTAAAAATATTGATGAAGTGGTGAAGATAATCAAAACTTCCAAATCCACTCAAGATGCAAAAATCAAATTAATGCAGCGTTTTAATCTAACGGACATCCAAACTCAGGCAATCCTAGATATGCGCCTAAGCAGATTGACCAGCCTAGAAACAGAGAAATTGCAGCAAGAACTTGCCGAACTAAAAAAATTAATCAAAGAATTGACAGCAATTTTGAACAGCAAAGATAAGCAATATGAAGTTATAAAGAAAGAGCTGCTTGAAATAAAAACCAAATATGCCACACCAAGAAAAACCAAAATCGTTAAATCATTTGAAACATACGACATCACTCCAATCGAAAAATTGCTCGACACAGAGTGTGCCGTTGCGCTCACAAACGATGGCATGAGGTTAAAAACATTAGATATTAAGCAAATTCAAAACGCAAGCGCGAATTATAAATACGACAACATCAATGCCCTGCATAAAACAATCGTGCACACAAGCATGAATAGTTCGGTTTGTGCGTTCACAAATTTTGGCAATTTCTTCCGCGTGGCAGTTCGCGAAATTCCAAATGCCAAGTTCAACACAAAGGGCACGGCATTTAGCCAAATTGCTCATGCGGAAACCAAAGAAAAGATTGTGGCTCTATTTGACGAAAACGAATTGAAAGAAGCAAAAGAATTAATTATGCTCACGCAAGATGGCTATATTAAGCGCATAGAAACGAGCGAATATGATGGTTTAAAGTCGGGCAGTCTTGCGCTTAAATTGAAAGATTTTGACCGCCTCGTGTCCGTTCAGGTGAATGACAACACGCCGTCAATTTTAATGGTGGCGGATGATGGCATGGCTGTTAATGTGGAATATGCTTCTGTGCCACTAACCAAGCGCAATAGCGGCGGTGTTATCGGCATGAGCCTAAACGAAAAAGCCAAAGTGATTTTCGCAAGTCAGGTTAGCACACTTGATAGAGTGTTGGTTGTAACGCCTGATGCGTGCGCTAAGAAATTTAGTTTGAATGAAATTCCTGTCGGCGCAAGAAATAGAAAGGGCTTAAAACTAATCGTGGGCAAAGAAAAAATCTTTGCAATTATTTCACCAATAGTTACGGGCGAAGTGGTGCTGTGCGATAAAAATGGCGAAATTCAAACTGTGGACACAAACGACATTCCAATTCAATCTCGCACCAGTGCTTGCAAACCGCTCATCAAAAAGTCTAAGATTGCCCTTAAAGAAGTGGGGTTATACCTAAACTAATATGCAGAAAATAAGGTTAAAAAATAATGTAGATTTGTTTTTGACAGGCAATAGAATAAATAATGCCACATATGTCAATGTCAGTTTTGTTGGCGGGTGGGCAAGTCAGTCCTGCCCTCAACTTGCTCACTTGTGCGAACATTTGATTATGGGCAACTTTGTCATCAATAATAAACGCACAGCAAACAAATATATGGGCATTCACAATGCAGATGCGCGCACGAGGTTTGACCGCCTTGAGTTTTCTTTTTCGGTGCTAACGCTTGCACAATTAAAAGAAAGGTTTTCCACCATTGCCAAAATGATAAACTATGTTGATTTAACGCAAGATAAACTCGAAAAAGAAAAAATAATAATAGAAGAAGAATTAAACACGGCAGATGCTTTTAATAGGCAAGATTTAAACTTGCTTATTTCATCTTTAAAATCAATAACAATCAAAATGGTTAAAGATTATATGGCAAAAAATTTCATTGCTCAAAATCTAGAGATTGGCATTGTTTCAAATTTGGACGAGAAAAAACTTAAGAGGTTGATAGACAATTTTTCCAATAGCCTCCCTCATGCAAAAAGAAGCAACAAGTCTATGAAAGTGGATTTTAGCACAAAAAATAGCGAACTCAAGAGCACTTCAGGAGAAATCGTGAAGCATTCTTCAAAAACAACAAATTTAGAGTTTGTCTTGCCTTTAAAACTTACGAAAAAGCAAGAATTAATGCTTAACCTTCTCACTTATTTCAATAATAATTTTAGAATAGGCATAAAGAAACCACTAAGGCATAAATCCCAACTCGCTTATCGCACAAAATCTGGTGTGCTGCAATCGGGCAACCAACTTGTTTATTCCGTTTCGGCAATGCACAAAGAAGAAAATTCAAAAATTGTTGAAGAGAAGTTGACCAAATGGTTTGATAGGTTGGCAGATGTTGGGCTAACACAGCAAGAATTTAAACTTGCAAAATTCAATTTGGAAATGTCCAAAAAGAAATTGCCTGGCGTGGTTTTGCCAAAGCATGTTCGCAATATGATATTAGACTATAAATATAATCTCAAAAAAAATTCGGATGAGCTCATGTGGCAAGAAGTGATTTCTGCCCAAAAAGAAGATTTGCAAAATTTCAACGCAAAGCAAAATGACAACTATTTAAAAATGCTAAGCCGAATCACCTTGCCTGAATTTAATGCGTTTTTAAAAAAGATTTTAAAACGCCAAAATTTGCAAATAACTCAAAGTTCACAGCAGACTAACGAAATTTATAAAGTTTGACAACTTTTTACAAATTATTTCATATTTTACAATATGGAAGCGTCGTTCCTAGAGCTAAGGCGGAAGCAAGTCATCAACACAGTGGACGGCAAATGTCTGGGACATATCACAGACATTATTTTTGATGTTGTAACGGCAAATGCGCTTGGCTTTATTGTCCCTCAGCCAAACTGTGGCTTTTGGGGGATGTTTAAGGGAAATAAAGACCTTTTCATTCCCTTTAATTGCGTGTGCAAAATTGGGGTTGATGTTATTTTGGTGGAACTTTATGTGAACGAAAATCCACCACCACCGCCCCCTCCAAAACGCAAACAGCCAAATGTGATTGCGCTCGAAAATAAACAAGTCCCTTATTAATAATAGGCTTTAAGCCTATTTTTTTTATAATCTGCCCACCAAATAATCTATGCTAACGTCTAAATAATCGGCAAGTTTAATAAGAGTCTCCACATTGGGAGTGTATTTACAATTAAAAATTGAATAATCGAGGCCATTTGATATGATTTTATCTTTTTTTAATTTATATCTCGTTATATTTTTTTCTTTTAAAATATTTGTTAAATTTACACATAGAGGATTAATATCTTTTGGCTTTACAATCTCATAATTTTCAGTCCTTCCCAAAAGAAAATCTAACGAGCAACTAAACAAATTTGCCAATTCATTTAATTTATCAAGTCTGGGTTTATATTCACCTTTTAGCCAACCATAAACTATAGCTAAATTATTAATATTTAATTTTTCAACTAAATCAGCAATCTTTATATTTTTCTCAGTCATTAAATCTTTTAAAACATCTTTAAATTCCATATAAACAATATACCCAAAAACTTAAAATTTTAATTAAATTTAAGATTTTGGGTCTACTTTAGTTGACATTTTAAGATTTTAGGTCTAAAATAATTTTTAGGAGGATAAAAATGAGTTTGTTATATGATTTATATTTTAATATGTTTTTAATTGAAGATAAGGTTATAAGCATAAGAGATTGTCAAGAAATCTTAGATTTAGAAGATAAGTTAAAAAATATATTAAAAGATAATTTTAAAATTTATAAAGATATTAGATTTTTATTGTTGCACAAATTATCTATGCTTATGGAAGATGAGCGTGAGTTGGCGTTAAAACGCGGGATAAAAATAGGCATGGAAATTCAAGAATATTTTGCAACTCTTTTAAACATTTAATCCATATATAGATAAATATTTAATAAAAAGCACAACATTTTGATTAATTTGTTTTATAAAATTTGAAATATCCCATAAAAATGTTTGTAAAAATTTTTAATTTGTGCAATAATAGAGTTAGGAGTTAGTTATGAAATGTATATTTTGTGGAAATAGCGAAAGCAAGGTTGTGGATAGCAGATATTTAAAAGATAGTTCCATCCGCAGGCGCAGAGAGTGTTTGAAATGTGGCAAGCGTTTCACCACTTATGAAACGGTTGAAAATAACCCTATGGTGGTTACGAATGTGGATAATATGCGTGAGCCATTTAAGGTGGAAAAATTGCGTGATAGCATTCGCCATGCCACATACTGCACGGATATTGAATCCTCAGTTGACGAAATCGTTTCAAAAATTGAAAATCAACTTTTTGCTCTTCAAAAGCAAGAGATTTCCACGCAAGATATTGTGCGCATAGCCATTGATGTTTTGCTTGAATTAAGCGCTATGGCTTGCTTGGTTTATTTCACACAGCACACTGATTGCAACAGTTTTGACGGCGTGAGAAGATTTATTAATAGATAAAAGGAAACGATATGGAAAATAACGATAAGAAATTGCTTTCACGCACGAGCATATATTTATCTCAGCCAAAGGGCAAAAAAGCAAAATCAACACAGCCAGATAAAGATAAGAGTGCAGATGAAAGTTCTTTAAAAGCAAAAAGCCCTAAGAGCACCCTGTCTAGAACATCAATATATTTATCTCAGCCAAAAGGGAAGGATTTATAATTAAAAGAGCAATAAACTTGCTTTTTTAATTGGTTAATGAAGTATGAACGCAAAAGCAAAAAATGTTTTAAGATATGTCTGCATGGCAATATTGTTTGCCGGGTTTTTAGCCATAATGATTTTGGTGGCAAACAAATATAGTTTTAAAATAGACAAATTTATTTCATTCTTATCTAAGCATAGGCACAAATTTATCACATCGTCTTTTAAAATACTCACACATTTAGGTTCGGTGGTTGTGCTTGGGGTGTTTTCACTAATATTTTTGCTTGCAAACAAAAACAAAAAAGACGGATTTTTTGCCTTAATAAATCTGGTGTTGGTTGCGGTTGTTTGCACTGTGGTGAAATATATAGTTCGCCGTGCTCGTCCTGAGGGATTTATGCTAATTGAAGAGGTTGGTTTTAGTTTTCCTTCCGCTCATGCAGCACTCTCAGCAGCCTTTTATGGCGCACTTGCATATCTATCATTAAAACGATTGAAAAACAAGCCTTTAAAAATCACATTGGTGGCAATTCTTTTGTTATTGCCAATTTTCATTGGCTTCACAAGAATTTATTTAGGCGTACATTTCCCAAGCGACATTTTGGCTGGTCTTTTGCTTGGAGGTGCGCTCACGATATTATCTTCCGTTGTTTATGAAAAAATTATAAAACACTAGTGTTGCAAAAATTCTGGTTTTATGCTATATTGAAAATTATTGAGGAGAATTATGATTACAGTAAATAATGTTGCAGTTCAATTTGGAAGCCGAAAGTTGTTTGATGAAGTCAATCTAAAATTTACGAAAGGAAACTGCTACGGCGTGATAGGTGCAAACGGGGCGGGCAAATCCACCTTTATGAAAGTGCTATCAGGTGAGTTAGAGCCAAACAAAGGTGAAGTGGTTATTCCTGCAAAAGAAAGGCTGTCCGTTTTAGAGCAAAATCAAGAAAAATATAATGAATACACAGTACTTCGCACAGTTTTAATGGGGCACAAGCGCCTTGTGGAAATCATGGACGAAAAAGAGAAATATTATCAAAAAACAGATTTCACTGAGGAAGACGGCGTAAAATTGGGCGAGTTAGAGGCTGAATTTATGGAGTTAAATGGTTGGGATGCTGAAAGTGAGGCGCAAAACCTATTAAATTCTTTAAACATTCCCACATCTCTTCACAATGAGCTTATGGCGAATGTAGATAGCAAAATTAAAGTGAAAGTTTTGCTCGCACAAGCACTTTTTTCCAACCCAGACAATCTAATCCTAGATGAGCCCACAAACAACTTGGATGTTAAAACTATTCGTTGGCTTGAAGAATTTATTTTAAAGTTTGAAAACACAATTATAATTGTCAGCCATAATCGCCACTTTTTGAATAAAGTTTGCACGCATATTTGCGATATCGACTATGGCAAAATAAATTTATATCTAGGCAATTATGATTTCTGGTATGAAACTAGCCAATTAGCATTAAAGCAACAAAAAGAGCAAAACAAAAAAGCAGAGCAGCGCGCAAAAGAGTTGCAAGAGTTTATTGCTCGATTTTCGGCAAATGCCTCTAAGTCTAAGCAGGCAACGAGCAGAAAAAAAGAGTTGGAGCGTTTGACCATTGAAGACATCAAGCCTTCTAGCAGAAAATATCCATATATAGATTTCAAGTTTGACCAACGCATTGGCAACGACATTTTGTTTGTAAAAAATCTAACGAAGGAAGGATTGTTTGAAAATGTGTCTTTCACTGTGCGTCCAGACAATAAAATTGCCATAATGAGTGATAATAGCAATGTGGTTACTGCGCTATTTGAAATCCTATCTGGCAAAGATAAAAATTATAAGGGCGAAGTGCAGTGGGGCAAAACAATTTCACAAACCTATCTTCCACAAAATAATAATAGTTATTTTGAAAATTGCGAACTCTCGCTTGTTGATTGGATAGGGCAGTTCACAAAGGAGCATGATGCCACCTTCCTTCGCAGTTGGCTAGGGAGAATGCTGTTTAGCGGAGAAGAAGCGGATAAGAAAGCAAAGGTCTTATCAGGTGGCGAAAAAGTTCGTTGCATGCTCGCAAAAATGATGCTTCAATCCGGCAATTTCTTGCTGCTTGATGAGCCAACTAACCACTTAGATCTTGAAAGCATAACTGCCTTAAATAAGGGCATGGAAAAATTTGAAGGTTGCATGATGTTTGCCACTCACGATGAAGAAATAATTTCCACTGTGGCAAATCGCATTATGCGCATAAATAAAACTCTTGAATACGATAAAGAAATTGATTATGATTCGTATGTCGAAACACAAATGAAATAGGCGGGCAAAAGTCCGCTTTTTTTATTTGCTTTTGAGATATTGCAAAAGTTTTTTTCATATAATCTTTTATGGGAATGTTAGATGAAATAGAAAAAATGATGTTGGATGTTGGGGCATCTGCAAATTATAGGCTAATAAATTTAGGTGGCAAATCACTATATATTGAAGGGATAAAACAAGTGGTTAGTTTCGGCTCAAACGAAATGCAATTTCAATTGAAAAAAACTCTGCTTGTTGTGTCTGGCGAAAATTTAAAAGTTAAATATCTCGATAAATTCACTTGCGTTTTGCGTGGCGAAATTTTTTCTATATGCGTAAAAAAGCAATAAAAATTTAAAAAAACTTGAAAAAAAACAAGCAAAAAAATAAAAAATTAAAAATTTTTGGAGGCTTCATGAAATTTGATTTGACGGGTTATGACGGCGAAAATCTTTTAAAAACTCTTCACCTAAAAAGAGTGGCAATATATAATGTGAACATATTAGATAAATCACATATCACATTTGAAGCAGAAGATAAATTTGAAAATAAAATAAAACGCTATATTAAAAATTTTAAAGTGAACAAAACTAAAAATCTCTTTCGCCGCTTTCCCAAATTTGTGCTTTTAAATTTAGGTGTGGTTTTAGGAGTTTTCTTTGGCATAATATTTTTTATGTTCGCTTCAAACTTCACATGGAAGATAACAGTTTATGGAACGAAAGAATTATCAACAAATGATATTGTTGAAGTGTTAAGTCAAAACGGAATACGAACGGGTAAAATAAATCTTCAATCTAGCGAAGAAATTGAAACTATCCTGCAAAATAACTACGACAGAATTGCACAAGTTTCTGTTATTAGGAAAGGGACACACATAATTATTAATCTAAGCGAGAAACTCGTTTATGAAAAAGGCGAGTTTCAGCCTATCGTAGCAAAGCGCAGCGGAATTATTTCAAAAATCAATGTGATAACTGGCACAGTTAATGTTAAGGTTGGAGATTTTGTGAATGTTGGAGATATCTTAGTGCTCCCGTTCAACTTAGATTTCAACAATGAGCAAATCCCGGTAAACCCCATTGCTGAGATATATGCAAAAATGTATATAGTGAATATTAAAAAGGTGGCGAAAGAAGAAACTGTTTTAGTCCGCTCAGGCAACATCCAAATTGGATATGAATATTTTCTCTTCAATAAAAAATTATATTCCGGCAGGGCAAAGAATAAGTTTGAATTATATGAATGTGAGGAGCGTTTTGAATTTTTATTTTCACTCGTGCCAATGAAAAGAAAAATAATCACATATTATGAATTGTGTCCGCAAATTATTTCTCATGATTTTTCAAAAGAGAGAGATGGCATAATTCAATCGGCAGTTGATGAGGCTTATAATGAACTGCCAAAAGCGATTGAATTTTTAGATGAGAGTGTTGAAAGTGAAATCATTGAAGGCTCGCTATTTGTGTTCGTAAATCTCACCATTAATGGATTAATAGCGTAAAACATTGCAAAAAAATGATGTTTTTTTGTAAAAATTTTTGATTTTTTAAAAATTTTTTATGAAAAAATTGATTTGCAAAAAATCCAAATTTGTGATAAATTATTATTAGAGGTAATGATGTTAGAGATTTTTGGGCAAGTCAATAAGGAAATAAAGGAAGGTCTAATCAAAGTTGCAGATAAGGTGAGTGAAAAGTTTTTTCTTCCAAAAAAAATATCCGTAAACTTAAGTTTTGTTAGTGAAAAGGCAATTCAAGAGTTGAATGCTCGCACCCGTCAAATTGATAAAGTTACAGATGTGCTAACTTATCCTTATGTCAATTTAAAGGTGGGCGAAAAACTTGCTTTGAAAGACTATAAATTTGATTTGGATGAAAATGGCATTCTCACAATAGGCGATATTTATATTTGCAAGAAACGCGCCGAGCAGCAAGCAGCAGAATATGGGCACTCACTTTTGCGAGAAATCTGTTTTTTGTTTTGCCACGGCATGCTCCACATTTTAGGTTATGACCATGAAACAAAAACGGATGCAAAACTTATGGAAGATTTGCAAGATGAAATCTTAACCGAACTGAATATTACACGCGAAGCAGGGCAAGGGGGCGAACCATCAACAAACAAAATCAATTTCAAATCTGGGTTCGTAACAATCCTTGGCGAAACCAACTCGGGCAAGAGCACTCTCATGAACAAGTTAGTGGGCGAGAAGGTGGCAATCACCAGCCCAAAGACACAAACCACGCGTGAAAGCATTCTTGGCATTTATGATGACGATAACTGCCAAATTGTGTTTGTGGACACTCCCGGCTATCACAAACGCAAAAACACTTTTGACGATGAAATGGAAAAACATATTGCCAACGCAGTGGAGGACACAGAAATTGTTTTGCTCATGTTGGTTGCCGATAAGCCTCTTGTGCCTCAATATCAAAAATTGATAGAGCGCGTGTCAACCACCGCCAAAAAGATATTGCTTATTAATAAGGTGGATATGTCCACCTACGAAAAACTATATCCAGAGCTCGCCAAATTGTCGGCCGTTGCGAAAGTGGACGAAATCCTTCCTGTCAGTGCACTCAAAGGCACAAATTGCGAAGTGCTGATTGAAATGATAAAAAAATATTTGCCAACTCACAGCTTTGAAATGCGTTATTTCCCAAAAGAAGATTACACGGATAAAAACCTAAGGCAAATGGTGGCTGAAATAATTCGCGAAAAAGCATTGCTATATCTTGATGACGAAGTGCCACACGGCATACAAGTGCTGGTTACAGACTATCAAGAAAATACCTTTCCAATTCACATTTCTGCCGACCTATATTGCGAGAAGGAGAGCCATAAGCCAATAATATTGGGCAAGTCTGGTGAAATGATTAAAAAGATTTCCACCGCCAGCAGAAAAGAGGCTGAAAAATTGATTGGCGAGCAAATCTACTTGCAAATTTTTGTGAAAGTGAAGCCTAATTGGCGAAATGACATCAAGTCAATCACCGAACTTGGACTGAAATTTGAAGGCTAAAAATGTGGTTTAGTTATCCACAGCCACAACATCTAGTTAAGGCTTGCAAAATTGAAAAAATTTACGCAAAATTTTATTAAATATTTTAAAATAAATGGCACTTTTTCAAATTTATTTTATATAATAAAAATATAAAAAAGCGCATTAAATTCCAAATGCTGCAAAAACTATAATTGGGGAGGTGCATTGTGCTTATTAAACAAATGATTTTAAGTAATAGTTACTATAAATTGTTTTGCGAAACAGGGCGTATTGAATTCTTTTTAGCCTCACAAGCCGCCAAAAATGGGGTGGATATGTCGCTTCCTCCGGTTGAAAAAGAAAATGTTAATCAAATATAAAATTTTGCTTCGTGCAAAATTTTTTTATTTGCAAAACCTTTTTAAATTTTTAATAATTATGCTATAATTCTATTATGCAAGAGAAGTTTAAGGGCATAGTGATTAAGGCGTCAGATTTCAAAGAGGCAGATAAACTTGCCACTATTTTTTCGCTTGAAAACGGCATCATTTCAGCCAAGTTCACAGGCGTTAAGAAGGACAAAGCCAAATTTAAAGCGGTTGCAAGGGCATTTGTGTTTGCTGATTTTGTGATGAGCCAAAAAGGGCAGTCAATCACAATCACACAAGCGGAAATCTTAGATGATTTTGGCAAAATTTTGCTAGATTATGGCAAAACGATGTGTGGATATATTGTGTTAGATATGGTGCGCTCAATCTTGCCAACCCAAAAGCCGGAAGAGGACATTTTTTTGCTCACTCTCACCGCTCTTAAAAACGTAGAGAATTCAAACGAGTTGGTCGCCACAATTGACTATATCTTAAAGTTTTTTAGTTTTTCAGGCGTGCAATTAGATTTCCCAGACACAGACATTGCTTATCTCGACCAAATTTCTGGCAATTTCACCACTCAAAGAGTGGAAAACGCCTTGTTGATAGATAAAAAGGTGTTTGCTGCTTTAAAAAGCATTGGCGGCGGAAATCCTTTAGACAATTTAAATTCAAACATTTTAAAGCAATCTCTTCGTTTGTTGCACAACATTATTTATTTAAAATTTGGTGTTGACTTAAAAAGTTTCCAATTTATATAATTTTTTTATATAATTTATTAAATTTGATTGACAAGGGGGGGGGGCAAGGTGATAAAATTTTAATAGCGAAATATAAATAAAAAGGAGGAAATATGTCAAAATTAAAATCTAAAATCGCAATTATAGCATCTGTTTTAATGCTTATGTTGTGCGCCACATTCCTTTCTGCTTGCTCAAAGGCAAAAACTTTCACCACAGTTGACGGTGGGCTATCCATCACTGTAACCAGTGATTTTAAAGAAAAGGAAATCGCTGGGCAAACTATGTATCTCGAGAGTAAAAATTCAATCGTAACAGTTCTCAAAGAGGAGTTTTCACTTTTCACAGAGAGAGGATATGAGCCAGACAGCATGACAGAGATGGAGTATGCTGACTTAGTGATAAACGCTAATAAACTCGATGGCTCAGTGGTCGCCTCAAACGATGAGCAAAATAGCTTAGTCAATTTTTCTTATGAAAAGACGGTGAGCGGCAGGCAATTTTACTATTTTGCAGTTTGCAAAAAGGGGAAGGACGCTTTCTGGCTAGTTCAATTTGCGTGCACCACAGATAAAAAAGCAGATTTTCAGCAAACATTCATCGATTGGGCAAAAACAATCACTCTAAACTAACGCACAAACTAAAAATTCAAAAAGCGACTTTAATTTAGTTGCTTTTTGTTTTTATTTTGGTTACACTTAAAAAGGTAAAATTTTAAAGGAGAATTATGAAAAAGAAGTATGTTTATCTATTTAGCGAAGGCAACGCAAACATGCGTGAGCTTCTTGGCGGCAAGGGTGCTAACCTTGCAGAAATGACCAATCTTGGCCTTCCTGTGCCACAAGGTTTCACAATTTCAACCGAGGCGTGCACTCAATATTATGAGGACGGCAGGCAGATTAACGATGGCATTCGTGCCGAAATTATGCAATACATTGCAAAAATGGAGAAAATCACAGGTAAAAAGTTTGGAGATAAGCAAAACCCATTGTTAGTTTCAGTGCGCAGTGGTGCACGAGCATCAATGCCCGGCATGATGGACACAATTCTAAACCTAGGCTTAAACGAAGAAGTGGTTGAAACGCTTGCAAAGAAGAGCGGCAACCCTCGTTGGGCATGGGACTGCTATCGCAGATTTATCCAAATGTTCAGCGATGTGGTCATGGAAGTTGGCAAAAAGCATTTTGAAAAACTTATCGACCAAATGAAAGAGAAAAAGGGAGTTGTTTACGATGTTGACCTCACAGCAGACGATTTAAAGCAACTCGCAAATCAATTTAAGGCAGAATATAAAAAACAAATTGGCAAACCTTTCCCAACCGACCCAAAAGAGCAGTTGTTTGAGGCGATTAAAGCCGTTTTCCGCTCTTGGGATAACCCTCGTGCTAATGTTTATCGTATGGACCATGACATTCCATATTCATGGGGCACAGCAGTCAATGTGCAAATGATGGCATTTGGCAACATGGGCGAAACAAGTGGCACAGGTGTGGCATTCACTCGCAACCCAGCCACAGGTGAAAAGGGCTTAATGGGTGAATTTTTGATGAACGCACAGGGCGAAGATGTGGTTGCCGGTGTGCGCACCCCAATGCCTATTTCAAAAATGGCAGAAGTCATGCCAGAAGTTTACAATCAATTTAAAGATATTTGCAACACTCTAGAGACGCATTATAAAGATATGCAAGATATGGAGTTCACAATCGAAGATAAACATCTATATATGCTCCAAACTCGCAATGGCAAACGCACCGCAGCAGCAGCCATTCGCATTGCGTGCGACCTTATCGATGAGGGCATGATCACAGAGAAAGAGGCATTAATGCAGATTGATGCCAAATCATTAGATATGCTTTTGCACCCAACTTTCGACCCTAACGCTCTTAAAGAGGCTGATAAGAAAAATGTTGTGGGCAAGGGCATAGCAGCCAGCCCGGGCGCAGCCGCAGGCTCTATCGTTTTCACGGCAGAAGATGCAGTTAAAGAGGGCAAAGCAGGCAAAAAAGTTGTGCTTGTCCGCTTAGAGACTAGCCCAGAAGATATTGAGGGCATGAAATACGCGCAAGGCATTTTAACAGTGCGCGGTGGTCAAACCTCTCATGCCGCAGTTGTTGCGCGTGGCATGGGCACTTGCTGTGTTTCTGGTTGCGGCGATATAAAAATGGACGAAGAGAAAAAGCGTTTCACCCTTGCAGGCAAAGTTTATAAAGAGGGTGATGGCATTTCGCTAGATGGTTCAACCGGCAAAATTTATGACACAATAATCAAAACAATCCCAGCCGACCCAAATAGTGGTTACTTTGGCAGAATTATGAAGTTGGCAGATAAATATCGTGCGTTAGGCGTTCGCACTAATGCGGACACTCCTGCCGATGCAAAACGCGCCGTTGAGTTGGGTGCAGAGGGCATTGGCTTAACGAGAACTGAGCATATGTTCTTCGACCCAGACCGTATTGGTGCATTCCGCGAGATGATTTGCGCAGACACTGTTGAAGAGCGCGAAGCAGCACTTGCAAAAATTGAACCTATGCAGCAAAAAGACTTTGAAGGCTTGATGGAAGCACTTAAAGGCAAGCCTGTAACCATTCGTTTCTTAGACCCACCTCTTCACGAGTTTGTGCCAACCGCTGAGGAAGATATCAAAGCCCTTGCAAAAACTCAGGGCAAAACCGTTGCACAAATTAAGCAATTAATTAGTGATTTGCACGAATTTAACCCTATGATGGGGCACAGAGGTTGCAGATTGACAGTTACTTATCCAGAAATTGCCGTTATGCAAACCAAGGCAGTAATCAAAGCCGCAATCAATGTGCAAAAGAAGCACAAAGATTGGAGCGTCGTGCCAGAAATTATGATTCCGCTTGTCGGCGAAGTGAAAGAATTGGCTTTCGTTAAAAAAGTTGTGGTTGACACAGCTGATAAGGTCATCAAAGATGCCAAATCAAGCTTAAAATATGAAGTTGGCACAATGATAGAAATTCCGCGTGCTGCACTCACCGCTGATGACATCGCTAAAGAGGCAGATTTCTTCTGCTTCGGCACAAATGACTTAACACAAATGACTTTCGGCTTCAGCCGTGATGACGCAGGCAAATTCTTGCCTTCATACTATTCAAATAAAATCTATGAGAGCGATCCATTCGCTAGATTAGACACAACAGGCGTGGGCAAACTTATGGATATGGCAATAAAACTTGGCAAGGGAGCAAACAAGCACTTGCACGCTGGCATTTGTGGTGAGCATGGTGGCGACCCATCGAGCATTGAATTCTGCCACAAAATAGGCTTAGATTATGTAAGTTGCAGCCCATTCCGTGTGCCAATCGCACGCCTAGCCGCTGCTCAAGCAAACATCAAAAATCCAAGAAAATAAATTTTTGATAAGATTAATAAATCATCAAAAGGGTGAACACGCTTTTCACTCTTTTTTGTTAAATCGTTTGACAAAAGTTTCTTTATTATCTAAAATAAAAATATAAGGGGTAATAAAAGGAGAAAATATGCCATTAACAAAAATTACAAAACAAGATTTAAATTTTTTAAAAGAACATGCAAAAAATCCAATATGGAGCGTCGATGACATAAAAAAGGTCTTTGATTTGCTTAACGACTCAAAAAATGCAACGGAAATAACCAATGAATTGTCTGGTGCAGACATTTTAACTCTAGTTGATTGGGTGCATGTTCCAATATATGACACTTGGTCAACCCAGCAAAAAATTGCATTGGTTAAAAAAGATGTTAACGTTTTTAGTGCTTTGCCATATTTATCACATGGCAGGAGAATGGATGACCAAGAGTTGTTAAGAATTTGTTTAACTGAGTTTAACAAAAAGGTTTCACCTCTAGAGAGGAAAGACGAATATTATTCCCGCTTTAAAACGACTTTTCGCCATATAACCTTTAATCAAGAAAATCTAGAGTTGTTTATCAAATCGTTCCCGGACCACTCGCCATTTATTTTTGAAGAATTTCCATTTAACGACATCCATAATTGGCGCGAATTAATTAAATCCAACCCAAATTTAGCACTTGAAAATAGGATGTTGGAGGCTATGGACGAAGTTAACTTTTTCAGCAAAGGCGGACTGCAAGAGTTTAAGGAAAAATATGACGATTTGCTAAAAAATAAAACTTTCTATAATCATTTCATAAAAAGTGCTAATAGCGAAATAAAAAATAAAATTAGGAATGAAGAACTTGAAGCAGAAGAAGAGATTGAAGTGGCGGAATATAATGATAATTATAAATTGGCAGACGAAATAGAAGAGGAATCTAACAAGAAAATAGAAAAATACACTGCATCTTTAGACTTTATTGTAAAAACCTTCGGTCCATATAAAGATTTCATAATGCAGCAAGAGTTGGCAAAAGCCAAGAAAACCACAGCGGGTGTGTCAGGGTAGGTGTATTATGAAATTAAGTAAATTAGAAAAAATAGTGAATTCAACTTTCGAAAAATTATTAGTTCCGCCAAAAACAAAGGCAGAGTTGGTGGACTATGTTGATTATAAGCTTAAGCGATTAATGGTTAAATAAAAAGAGGCGATGCCTCTTTTTTTATAAAAATTTAGGAGTTTTAAAAACTTTGGCATATTTAGTTAAAAAGAGCATTTAGTGGATATAATTTTATTATAAAATTTTTTTCGCTTTTGTTAGGATTTTCTAAGTGAATGTTTAATTTAAGGGATAAACGGGGAACTAAAGATGAAGTTTAGCGTTTCAAGTGAGTTTTTGGAAGAACTCCGTGCTAAAAGCGACCTTGTGTCGGTTGCTAGCAAATATTTAACACTCACTCATCGTGGCGGCAATTATTGGGCACGATGTCCTTTTCATAACGAAAAAACGGCCTCGTTTTCAATTAAGGACGATGGTCAATTTTATAAATGTTTTGGATGTGGCGAAAGCGGAAATGTGATCACTTTTGTCCAAAAAATGGAGAATGTGGACTTTCTCACGGCAGTGGAAATTCTTGCCAAGAATGCAGGCATGACTTTGCCAACAAGCGAGCAAAATGATGAGATGCGCAAGCAAAAACGCCAAAGAGATGCAGCATTGCAAATCCTAAAAGCCACCACAGAGTTTTATCAGCAAAATCTTCAATCCAATCCAAATAGTGAGCAGGCAAAATATTTGCAGTCTAGGGGGCTCACGGCCGACACAATCAGCAAGTTTAAAATCGGTGTTTCGCTGAATTTTGACGCACTCCCAAAATATCTAAAAAAGATGAATTTTAAAGAAGAAGATATGTATATGGCAGGCGTGGTTGGCAAAAATGAATATGGCTATTATGATTTTTATGGCGGCAGGGTGATTTTCCCAATCTTTAACGGCTTCGGTGAAGTGGTGGCATTTTCTGGCAGGTCAATAGAGGCTTCGCCCGACCACACAAAGTATAAAAACACTCCTCAAACCCCAATTTTTAATAAAAGTGAAATCTTGTTCGGCTATAACTTCGCACGAGATTTAAAAAAACAACACATGCTAGATAGTTTGGTGTTGGTGGAAGGGCATATTGATGTTATAATGTGCCATCAAGCGGGCATAACGAATGTGATTGGTTGCATGGGCACGGCACTAACCAACATCCACGCAAAAAAGATTAAACAGTTGGTGGATAATGTTATTTTGTGCTTAGATGGAGATAATGCAGGGGCTTCCGCCACTTATAAAGCAATAGACATTTTAAAGGCTTCTGGCCTTAATGTGCGCGTGGTTAGATTAACTTTGGCAAAAGACCCAGACGAATATATAAAAAAGTTTGGCAAAGATAAGTTTTTGGAATGCCTCGAAAATTCTGTTGATTGTGTCGATTTCATTTTGCAGGATAGTGCTAAGAAATATAATCTTAATAATAATGCGGACAAAACGAGATATATCAACGAAGCATTAAATTACATCTCCAAATTTTCCACTCCGGCAGAGCAAGAGGTTTATTTGAGTGCGGTGCAGCAAAAGGTTAAAATTCCAATTGACGCCCTTAGGCAAAGTTTGAAGCAGCCTGTGAAGCAAGCCCCTTCAACTCAAATTTTAGAGGAAAGCAACGATGCCTATAAAGATAAATTCATATATAATGCAAAAATCATGGTGCTAGCGGCAATTTTGCACGGCAAATGGCAAAATTTTGACGAAATCTCAGGATTTTTTGACGGGGACGATGAATTAAGTGATTTGTACGCGAACTTAGTTGAAAAAGTCAAGGCAAACAAAATGTTATCAATTTCGGCTTTGTTTGACGAATTTGACATTGCTTCAAATAGTCCAATAGACAAAGTGATTAATTATAATTTCCCAGATGATGCTGTCTTTGCCAAAATGTTGGCGGACACAATCAAGAGAATTAAAATCTATATTTTGCAGCAAGAAAAAGATAGGCTCATAAAATTGACTTCTGCCACATTTAGTGAGGCGGAGAGATATAATTATCTTTTAAAAATAAAGGAAATAGACGAAAAAATAAGGAAGGAGAAAGCGTGATAAACATAGACAAAACAGATAGTCTTTATAAATATCTAACGGCGTTAGGCGCAAAGGATGTGGACGGATTATATCGAGAACTCGCAGAAAATGGCAGATATAAAAGAAAAGATGTGGAAAACTATTTTAATTCATTCTTTCGTCCAAGCCTTACCACAGACCTTGAAGATTCAGACATTGAGCCGATTTTAGATTATTATTTAGACATAAAAAAGCAAAAGCGCCCCACAAAGCAAGCCTATTCGAATGCCGTGAAAGATTATTCAGCCACAAAAAGCAAGGCGTCAAGAGATGTGATTTATCACTATTATTTGTTGGAAGTGCTTTATATGTGCATAAACTATAAAAGTTTACATAAAGATGTTGACCTGCAAGATTTGGTTCAGGTGGCAAATGTCGGTCTGCTAACTGCCATTCAAAAATTTAAGCCTGATGCAAAAATTAGTCTTAAAAGTTACATCAACTTTTGGGTGAGAGATAAAATTAAAAAAGAGTTTGAGGAGAAAAACAATGGATAATATTGAAGAAGTTAAACGCAAAGTGTTGCAACAATTTAATGAGCAGCATAAAAAGTCTATTGCGGACGATAGGCTCGGGCAAATGCTTTTAGATAGGTATGACGATGTTGACATGGGAGATGTGGAAGAAATCAAAAATTTCCTAGCTGAAAATGGCATAAAAATCACCGACACAATGCCAAATGTTAAGGAAATGGACGATAAAGAATTTGAAAACATCATTAATCAAATCAACAAAAACGACCCGGTCAAGATGTATTTAAAAGAAATTGGCAACATTCCGCTTCTCACAGAAGAAGAGGAAAAAGAGCTTTCAAGGCAGATGCTTGAAGAAAATAGCAAAGAAGCACGCGCTAGATTTATCAACGCCAACCTTCGCCTTGTTGTCAGCATTGCAAAAAGGTATCAAAATATGCACAATATGCCATTCTTAGACCTTATTCAAGAAGGAAACTTGGGTCTAATGAGAGCAGTTGAAAAGTTTGATTACACTAAAGGTTACAAATTTTCAACTTATGGCACTTGGTGGATAAAGCAAAGCATCACCCGTGCCATTTCAGACCAAGCAAGGCTTATGCGTTTGCCTGTTCACATGGTGGAAACAATTTCAAAATACAACAAAGCAGCGCGCGAGTTGCAGCAAGAACTTGGCAGAGACCCACAAATTGAAGAAATTGCAGCCAAACTTGGCACAACCGTTCAAAAAGTGGTTGAAATTCAAAAGATTTCGCAAGACCCAATCTCATTAGAGAGCAAAATGGGGCACGAAGAAGATAGCAAAATTGGCGACCTTATTCCAGACGAAAACATGCTTTCTCCACAAGAAGTTGCTCAGCAAAACATGCTCAAAGAGCAACTTATGGGCGTGCTCGAAAGCCTCACTCCGCGTGAGCAAAAAGTTATCCGCTTGCGCTATGGTTTGGACGATTCTCATCCGCGCACCCTTGAAGAGGTGGGCAGAGAGTTTTCCGTAACTCGTGAGCGTATCCGCCAAATTGAGGCAAAAGCATTAAGGAAACTTCGTCATCCAGCGAAATTAAAGCGTCTGCGCGATGATTTGGCAGAGGAAGAAGTGTATGTTCAAGAAAAGCGCAAACCAACAAAACGAGGGAGGAAAAAAGCACAATGAAAACGATCTTAGAAATTCAAAAGTTAGATAGGCAGATTCGCGCTTTAGAGCGAGAAGTGGAAAAATGCCCTGCCAGCATAGATTTTAATAAATATAAGGCGGCGCTTCAAACGGGCAGAGAGCGTTTCAATCAGTTGGAAGCACAGGCAAGCGAAATAATTAAAAACTTTAATGTTGCCAACAATAGATTTTCAAAATATAGAGGCGATAGTGATATAATCAGGAAGCGCAACACCTCATCAATTAATCTTGATAACATTTCAAACCTTATAAGCGATGCCAATAGTTTGCTTGGCGATTTAAGCGAAGAAAATAGGCGAGTGGAAGATTTGGTTAGGAAGTCGGAAGAAATTGTGAGAAGGAGTGCAGAGTTGAGCCAAAAACTCACGGAGGCAAAACTTCGCTCAAAATCAATCAAAGAAAAAATAGAAGCAAAGAAGCAAGAAGTTGCTCCTAAAATCGCAGAGATTGAAAAGAAAATCAAGGCATTAGAGCCAAAGATTGTGGATAAAGATAAATATGAAAAATATAAAGAGATGAAAGAGAAGGGCATCTTCCCTGTGTATGTGCCAATTGAAGAGAATTTCTGCGGTGGCTGCAAGGTTGAATTGCCTTTAAACTTCGTTGAAAAATTAAAAACCAAAAAAATGCTTCCGTGTGAGCATTGTGGCAGAATAATTATGCTAGATAAATAAAAAACCTCAAATTTTTTAAACAATGATTTCTATCATTGTTTTTTTTATCATTAAATAAAAGTTATAGAAATATTATAAATTATGAAAATAAAATCATTTTTTGGCACATTTGTTGACTATTTTTTAATTTTGAGTGCAATAATTGGGGTGGGGTTTGCCTCTGGCAAAGAAATAAGCATTTTCTTTTTTGATTTTGGTCAAGCCTCGCTTTTGGGGCTCATTGCCTTTGGGTTATTATATTTATATCTATTTTATGTCATCAACTATATAAAACATAAATTAAACACAAATAGTTATAACGAATTTAACGCAAAACTTTTTGGCAAATTTTGCAAAATTTCTAATGTGGTGATGCTAATAAATTTTGCAATCACAAGTGCAGGAATGCTTGCCGGTGCGGATTATTTATTTGAAACATTTTTCAATGTTCACTATCACATTCCGTCAGTGGTTTTGTCGCTAATCATTTTTGTTCTGTTGCTTGGTGGCATGGGGAAAATTAAGTTTGTTTCCAATCTTATAATCCCAATCATGATTGCCGCAATAGTTATCAATTCAATAAAAAATATCAATCCCGCAAATGTGCATCTCGAGGTTGTTTCACAGAGCGGAATGATGGCAGTTTATTTTGGATTGCTTTTTGGATTAAACAATTTTGTTGCGGCTCTGCCAATCATCTTTGAAACGAAATTAAAAACCAAGGGTAGAGCGGCAGTTATCCTTACAATTTGTGCCATAATATTGATGAACATTTTGGTGCTCGCAAGCAACAATTTTTCAACGGACATGCCAATGTTTGAGTTGAGCGCAAATGTGTCTGTTTGGTTTTATTATATCTATTTTGCCACATTAATTTTAGCGCTGTTTTCCACACTTATGATTTGCTCATATAATATGCATTTAATTTTGTTTAAGGGGGCAAAATCTAAATTTTGCATTTCACTTGTGGTCATTGCAAATTTAATTCTTTCGCAATGTGGCTACGCTGTGATTGTGAAATATCTATATGTTCTTTCTGGCATAATCAGTGCGGTTTACATTTTAATTATGCTCGTGTTGATTGCAATTAGGCTAATTAGGTTTAAAGCAGAAAAATGAAAAACTGCAAAAAATAATTCAAATTCTTAAAATTTAACGCAAAAAAATCAAAAAAATGCAAAATTTTGCATTATTTTTTCGTTTTTTTAAATTTTATTTAAAAACTTTTTGATAAAACTTCAAATTGCTTTTTATCTTTTTAATATAATTTTTTGTTTCGTTAAAAGGAATTTCTTTTAGGGTTTTACTATCATCACTATATTTCTTTTCTCTCAACCAAGAGCGCACGATTGTTTCTCCCGCGTTATATGCAGCGAGCGCAGTAAACTCATCACTAAATTTTTTGTTTAAATAATTTAGATATAAGCAGCCAAATTTAATGTTTGTCTTTGGGTCATAAAGTGCCTCTTCGCTAACACTTTCATTTAGATTAAAATTCGCAATCAAAAATTCAACCGTGGAGAGTTTTATCTGCATTAGGCCGATTGCCTCTTTTTTAGATTTAGCATTTGCTTTAAAATGACTTTCCGTGTTTATCACGCTAGCCACAAGCTCGGGTTTCAAATCATATTTTTTGCACTGCTCTAAAATTTCATTGTCAAATTTCATTGGGTGGGATATGGCAGTTAAAGTTTTCACGCCTGCCAATGTCAAACAGCACACAAAAATCAAAATTAAAGAGATTGCCCATTTTTTCATATAGTTATTATACTCAACAATTTCTTTTTAATAATTGTATAATTTTAAATATGTTGACTTTACTTCTAGTTTAGACTATAATGAACATAGTAATAACAATGTAGTTATTGCTAACTTAAACCCATTTAGATATCGTGGATATTACTACGACACTGAAACGGGACTATATTATCTTAATAGTCGTTGCTACGACCCACAGATTGGAAGATTTATTAATGCAGATAATATTGAAAATTTAGAAGCAAATGATATTAATGGTTTAAATCTTTATTTGTATTGTTCTAACAATCCCGTAAATTGTATAGATGAATCGGGCAATTCTTGGTTTAGAAAATTTTGGAATAGCACCATTGGAAAGATAGTTGGAACTGTGGTCGTTGTAGCTGTTGCGCTTGCTCTAACGGTAGCCACTGCCGGTGTCACTGGAGCTGTTACCGCAGCGCTAGGTGGCGGTTTCTGGGCGGCAACAATAGGCGGTGCTATAGGAGGTGCAGTTTCTGGTGCAATTTATGGTGCGGGATTTAGTATTGCTGCACAAGGTATCACCAATGGTTATTCAAATATCAATTGGGGAAAAGTTGGATTAGATACATTAGTTGGTGCTGGAACAGGGGCTGCAATGGGAGCACTTTTTGCCGCAGGTGGAAGAGCTTTGGGTCTTTTGGGGAAAACACAATGGGCACAACGTCCAATTGATTTTAACAAATCAACGAACATGATGTTTGGGTCAGAATCTGGAAACTTTACTTTTTTAAGAATTGGAAAAACTTTTAGACTAGAAGCAAGCATACAACATGGAATACATATGCATTATCAGTCGATTGTAAATGGTATCACAACTGTTGGAAGAAGCGTCCCAAGAACTCAGCTTTTGACAACATTATGGAATTCTATTGTTGGAGTATTTTCATCTTTATTCAGACAACTATCTTAAAAGGAGTGATATGAAAAATTCAAATGTGGAAAGATTACAGTTTAATACAACTAAAGGAAAGTTGATGATAAATCGAAAAGAATTCTTTACTTTATTTGACAGATTAAATTTTAAACAAAATATTGTTTTATACTTTTTTAGAATTGGACAAGATTCTTTAAATTTGCTAACGGATTTGGCATATAAAAACAATTATCAAATTATTAAAGACCAAACAAGAAAAGATTGTATTTTGGTTTTTATACCATCATTAAAAAATCATAACGAAATTAAAAATTTGTTTAAAGAATTAGATCCTCAAACAGAAGTAACTTATTTTAAAAACAATATTGATTTAGCTACATTTTTATTTAATTGGGAACGTATTAAAAAAACAAATTCTGTTGAATTAAACTTGTCAATTTTTCAGGCAAATTTATGCCAAGAAGAATTTTCAGAAATTTACTATAACCCCGATTACTTCAACAATGAAAAAATTATGACAATTTTATCTAATTTAGATTCCGAAATGAATTAAAACACTATCTATTCAAACCAAACAATAATCATATAAAAATCCACAGTTAATCCTGTGGATTTTTTATATAAATTGTTCAAACAGTTCCACATCTATCATATCAAAATTTAAATATAGTTTGTAATTAGAATATTCGAAATACTCAGATAGAATGTTTAATTTTCTTGCATTTAATTTGAGAATTATATAAAATATATTCCATGATTAAAGCGGTGATTTTTGATTGCGATGGTTTGATGTTTGACACAGAATCGGTTGTTAAAGAAAATTTTTATAAACTAAACAAAAAATTTAAGATAAAGTTAGACGAGTTTTATCGTATTTCTTGCATAGGCAAAAGTGAAGCACTCGTAAGGGAAGAAATGAAAAAGCAATTCCCCGATTTTGCTGTGGATAAATATCGCGATGCCCTCATTGCTGAGCAAGAGAAACGCATTTTGAAGGGCAACATTAGGGCAATGGATGGTCTGTATGAGTTGTTGGATTATTTAACTAGTCATCACTACAAATTGGCGATGATTTCGGGCAGTCCGATTAAGCGAATCCATTTGCTTTTAACCTCTCACGGCATAGACCCCAAAATTTTCACCGTCATTGTGGATGGTGATAGTGAAATTAAGCCAAAGCCTTACCCAGACGCCTTCATATATTGCGCAAAAAAGATGCGTGTAAAAACGAGCGAATGCGTCATGCTTGAAGACGCTTTCAACGGCATTTATGGTGCAATCAAGGCGGGTTGCAAGGCGGTGATGATTCCAGACACCGCTCCGCCCACAGAAGAAATTAAATCTATCGCCACAATTTTAAACAACTTAACAGAGGTCATCTCATATCTAGAAAATCAAAATCGATAAAATTTTGATTTTTCAATTTTTTTTGCTTGACTTAGGGGGGGGGGTAAGACTATAATTATAGTGAGGTGAAAAATGAAAAAGATTAAATATTTCTTATCTTTATCCTTACTGCTGGTTATTTCAAGCGTGCTACTTGCCGGCTGTTGCAAGAAAAAAGAAGATGTGGACACAATCACTTTGGCTGAGGCAAAAGCAATTGTGCTAGATGCGGCAGATAAAACTTACAATAAATATCACGAGCAGGCCACAATCTCCACAATGGCATCAGCAGAAGGGCAGAAAGATGTGTTTGCGTGCTTTAAATATGTGGAATTTAGTGGTCATGCGGATTTAGACATGAGCACAGGCAAGCATATTGAAGATTTCAAAACGATTATCGAGAATAACGATGGCATTTTTTCGCGATACACAAACGAACTTTTAGTTCATGAAAATGGCGTTTTAACCTCGGAAGATTATGAATATGGCGATGGTGAAAATGCCTATTCCTATTATAAAAATTCAAACCGTTATATCAAAAACGGGCTAGATGAAGCGGGCTTGGGCCCTAATCATAGGTTTGTACAATATGCAAGAATGTGGCTAGATGAAGACGGCTTTGAGCAAAGGTTTAAAGAGGGTGTTCAGCGCGAGAAAACTGATAGTGGTTTTAAATTGACCTTTGGCATCACGCTTTTAGATTATATCACTTATAGTTGGGATTGGTCGGAAACCACTATTGAAGAGTTTATGGAAAAATATGAAAACAATCAAAGATATAAAGATTGCTATTCAAAATTAAATCCAACTCTGACCATTGCGTTTAATAGCAACGGCGAATTTGAGAGTTTTGAATTATATGCTAAAGGTCAGCAGTTTTGGGATGATGACCCTGTAAATTATGATTATGAGCATCGCTGCATCATTAAGCCAACGAGCGAACGCGTAAGCGAGCCTGCTTGGTTTGCTGGCGAGCATAATTGGGAGTAGGCTTAGAAATTTTCGCAGTCTTTAGCAAGGCCAATAACGCTTTCGCCATATTTTTCTTTTAATTTATCTATCGCTAAGCATAAATTTTCATTTTTATTATCGGCAAACAAATTCACTTGCTGCTCGTTTTTTGAGGTCAAATTGCTTGTGCACACGCGCAATGCCCGCACTGGTGCAAATTTCTCACCTGCCAAACCTAAAAACAACTCTAATGCCAACTTATAAATATCGTGCTCATTGCTGAAATAAAAACTCGTGCTTGTTTGTGCACCAAGATAGGTGAAATCGGCAAACTTTATGCTAAGATGAATTGTTTTTGCGCTAAATCCGTGATTTCTCAATCGCCTAGATATTTTGATAGACAAATCTCGCAAAAAATCTTTAATCTCGTCAATATTAGTCATATCGTGCACGGCGGTTGCACCATTGCCAACGCTTTTTGTGTCCTCATCGCGTGGCACAATTAGTTTGTCATCGTCAATTCCGCTCACGGCATTGTGCAGATAAACGCCAACAACTCCAAATTTCTCTTTCAAAAATTGCGGTTTGAGCAGATATAGCTCATATAGGCTGTTCACATTCATTTGGTGCAGTTTTTGTGCTGTGTGTTTGCCAATCATAATCATATCTTCAATTTTTGTGTTCTTTAAAATGCTGATATAATTATTTTCGTTAATTTCGGTTAGCCCGAGCGGTTTTTTCATGTCGCTTCCAAGTTTTGCAAGAGTTTTTCCCCACGAGATGCCAATAGAAACAGAAAGCCCCAATTCGTTTAGCACACTATCTTGAATTTGCTTTGCCAAATCTATGGCCGTGCAGTTGAAAAGTTTTAAACTATTTGTAACATCCAGCCAGCACTCGTCAATGCCAAACGGCTCAATTAGGTCGGTATATCGATAATAAATTTCATGAGCGCGCTTGCTAAATTCTTCATATTTATCAAACTTTGGGGCAACGCAAACAAGGGTGGGGCATTTCTTTTTCGCCTCCCAAATAGCTTCGCCCGTTTTAACCCCAAACACCTTCGCCAAATAATTCTTTGCCAAAATTATCCCCGTTCGCTTATATGGGTTGCCCGCCACTGCAACGGCGTAATTTTTTAGGCTAGGGTTTAATAAGCACTCAACGGACGCATAAAAATTGTTCATATCCACATGAAATATAACTCTCTTTTTCTCCATTTTGGCTCTCCTTATGTCAATTATAGCACAAATGTTCGACAATGTCAATAAGTTTTAGAACATTTGTTTTATATTTCTTAACCTCCCGCATTTGCTTGACAAAATTTAATTAAATGTTAAAATTAATTTATAAAAGGAGAAATATGAAAAAAGAAGAACTTGAAGGCTTGGAAGAAGCCGTTAAAAGCGGGCTCTGGCTCAAAATATCCATCCCCAAAAATTACATAAGAAAGGTTGATATTTATTCTCGTGAGGGCAAAGATGTGCAAAAAGAGAGTGAAGTCATGGCGGAAACATTAGGTGTTGCTTTGGCAAGAGCATCTCTTCATGTGCGCAAGCAAGATGATGCTTTAAAGTGGAGCAGAAATATCACATATGGCTACGCTCATCCAAATAGTAATCTTGATTATCTTTTATTGCATGGATTTTATCTTTCAGTGGGCGCTGAGGAAGAAAACTATGTTTTGCGCGTTTGGCATAGAGAGCAGGATGAAAGAAGAAATCAGGAAATATATTCCACTGCAAAACCAATTTCATCAAGTTTGTTGAGTGTGTTGCAGCACGCAGAATTGTCTTGGGCAAGATATTTAGTTGAATCACTATCCCAAAGGCAAGATTTTATTGACATCAAAAGCAGAAATGAATTTTTAAAGCATTAAGCCCTATGCGGGCTTTTTTTTACGCCAAACGAACGGAAAAGTATAATAAATAATAATTAAATAGTTGACAGAATGTTTTTTTTCATTTATAATAGCAAATGTAATTTTAACCGCCAGCATGGGTTAGGCAATTATTAGTTGTGCTACTGTGGCTCAGGGGTAGAGCACCACCTTGGTAAGACAAAAATGTGGCATTTTGCAGGTGTAAAAAACAACTAAATATCCCCAATTTGCTGGTGTGGCTTAG
>CANQDP010000012.1 GCA_947593585.1 uncultured Clostridia bacterium | reverse complement strand
GTGCCACTCTTTATAAATGAGGGCGATAGAATTCGTGTGGACACTCGCACGGGTGAATATATGGAAAGATTATAAAGTGTGAAAAATTGCACTTTTAAACAATTAAAGTCGAAAAAACGATACTCTTGCAGTATCTGTTTTTTTTTATCATTTTAAAATTTTCAATTTAATAATTTTTACTATGTTAAAAGACTATTTGCCACGAGAAATCTATAATTTAATCATAAAAAATTTTAGTTTTGCCGACATAAACGAAATTAGAATGCGGGCAAATGAAAATTTGATAATTGTGGTTAAAAACAAAAAATATTATCTAAAAGATGATAGCGGAAATTACATAAAGCCTTCAACCATGATAATAGAAAACTTTATTCGAAAAATCAGCGAAAACTCGATTTACGCTTTCAACGACAACATTAAAAACGGATTTATCACTCTTCCAAAAGGCATTAGGGTGGGCATTTGCGGAACGGTTGTTATGGAAGGGAGCAAAGTTATCACAATCAAAGATTTTCAATCGGTAAACATTAGAATTCCGCATAGCGTAAGAAATTGCAGCTTAACCGCATTTGAATATCTGGTCGATAGCGAAATTAAAAACACTCTTATAATTTCATCACCCGGCAATGGCAAAACCACATTCATAAGGGACTTTATCTATCAATTATTTGCGCACAACATTTCCAAAAACATTCTAGTTGCGGATGAGCGAAGTGAAATTTGCTCAGTTGTTAATGGCAAGCCTGCCATCGATTTAGGCGGTTTTTGCGACATCTTCACAAACTGCACTAAAGAATACGCCTTTAAAAATGGCATTAGAAGCATGCGCCCAGATGTGATTGTAACGGACGAAATAGATTTAGATTTAGACCTTAACGCAATTTTAGAAGCAATCAATTCTGGCGTGGCAGTTATTGCCACAATTCATGCCAAAGATTTAAGCCAATTAAAAAAGAAAAAAAATTTTAATCGGGTGATAGAAGAAAAGTTTTTTTCTAGATTTGTGGTTTTATCTGGCGATGAGGGTCCGGGCACATTAACGGGGATTTTCGATGAAAATTTAGATTGTGTTTATTGCAGGTGAAAAATGAAGTGGTTGTTGATAATAGTGCTCATTTCAATTATCATGCTCATCGCACACTCGGTTAGCGAACAATATAAAGATAAATACGATTTTATATTAAACCTTAAATTATTTTTGCAGCAATTTAAAATCAATGTGGCGTTTAGGAAAGAAAAAATTAATGAATTTATATCAAAAATAAAGCCAAAAAGGCAATTTAGCTTATTTTTGAGTGAATATCAAAACTATCTAGCAACGGGAAATATCAACCTTGATAGCATCAAACTTTTAGATGAAGAAGACAAGGAAGAACTGATGAACATAATCACCAATCTTGGCAAGTTTGACGCACAAAATGAAATAAGCCAATTAGACAACTTTCTTGCTTCATTAGAGTTTAAACTTTCAAAAGCCAAAGAGGACAAATTAAAATTGTGCCCAATGATTTTAAAACTTTCGTTGCTGTTTGCCATCGGCTTGGCAATTTTGTTGATATAGGGGAGGGAAAAATGGAAATAATTTTTAAACTTGCAGGCATAGGGCTAATCACCTCAATCGTAAATCAAATTTTGAAATACTGCGGGAAGGAAGAAATCGCGTCAATCACAACTTTGGCGGGGCTTATTATTTGCTTATTAATGGTGCTAGATTTAGTGAAAAATTTGTTTTCAACCGTTCAATCATTATTAACTTTTTAGGTGAAATATGGCAGAACTTTTGAAAATTTTAGCCGTTGCTTTAGTAACGGTGCTGGCGCATGTCATTGTTAGGCAAACCCGCCCAGAGATTGCCATGATAATTTCGATTGCGGGTGGCATAGTGATTATAATTTTGGCAGTTAATGCGTTGAGTTCTGTCATTAATTCTTTTTATCACATTTTTAATTCCACAGGGGTGGACACTTCGCTTTTAGTTCCATTAATCAAAATTATTGCAATAGGCTATATTGCCGAGTTTGGTGCAAACATTTGTTATGACGCAGGGGTTAGCAGCATTGCGGATAAGGTGCTCTTTGCCGGCAAACTAATTATCTTGCTGCTGTCCTTACCAATAATCACGACAGTGGTGGACATGGTGGTGGCACTTTTATGATAAAACGAAAATATTCATCAAACAAAGTCGCCATAATTTTGCTAGCGTTGTTGCTTGCAATTTTTTCCATTATCCCCACACCAAAAACTCTTGCAGCGGAAAGCAAAACATTCACGCTTGGCGAAGAATTAAATAGCTCCATCGTTGAAGAGTTAAATCATGTGGATTTTTCAAAACTGAATGAGGCAGTGTCAAATTTAGAAGAGGGCTCAAATATCTTTTCGATCGAAAACATCAAGCAGAAAGTTTATTCAATTTTGTCTGGCGAAAACGCCATGTCCTATTCGTCATTTTTTTCAAGCATTTTTTCAATTTTGATAGATATGGTGCTTAAATATCTGCCACTGCTTTCGCTCATTGTGGCGATTGGGGTTATCAGCAATCTTCTCACAGGAATGAAAAGCAAATTCAATGAAAAGTCCACTGCAGATTTAATTCATTTAGTCTGCTTCCTTGCTGTGGTGATTTTAATCATAGGAATAGTAAACAACATCTCCGTTTCAGCAGGCAAATCCATTTCCTCCATGGTGGGAATGATGAACGCAGTTTTTCCCGTCCTTCTCACCTTAATGGTGGGCATTGGGGCAGGGGCAAGCGCAAGCGTTTATCAGCCAATAGTGGCAATTCTTTCCACTTATGTTGCCGACTTTTTCAATTATTTCATAATGCCGTTGTTCCTGTTTAGTTTTGTCTTCAACATAATATCTCATTTGTCAAACAATGTGAAGTTAGATAAATTCAACTCGTTCATTTCCAGCCTTTTTAAGTGGTCAGTTGGGTTAATTTTCACGATTTTCTTTGCCACGATGACAATCCAAGGCATATCAGCAGGCAGTTTTGATAGCCTAAGTGTGCGCACCACAAAATACACAATCAAAAGTTATGTGCCTATTATGGGCGGATATTTATCAGATGGCATGGATTTGATATTATCAAGTTCAATATTAATAAAAAACTCGCTCGGCTTAGTTGGAATTATGGTGATTGCTGGTTTAATTTTATCGCCATTGTTGGAGATTGCCGTGCTTAGCCTAATGCTAAAATTGGTGTCTGCAATTCTTCAACCGCTAAGCAACAACAAAACTTCAAATTTCCTAACGGGTGTTTCAAAATCAATAGTTATGTTGTCCACTTGCATTTTGGCTGTTGGATTTATGTATTTAATTTCAATCGGCTTAATTATGACAACTTCAAATGTGGTGATATAATGGCAGGTTACATATTAAGTATATTAGGCATTATCTTGGCTGGCATATTTATAGACATTCTCGTGCCAACAGGAAGCGTAAGTAAATATATCAAGAGCATATATTCCATTTTTGTTGTGGCAGTAATTCTTAGCCCCGTGGTGAAATTTCTAACAAAAAAAGATGTTTACACTTTGAAGTATGAGGACTATCAAATCAATGAAAAATTGATGAATTTTATCTATAACGGCAGGGCAGACGAGCTAAAAGCAAAGATTGAAAAAAGGCTAGATGATGAAGGCTTTAAAAACATCGACATTAAAATTAATTATTCATCAAATAACAACGAATTCCAACTAAATTCAATCGAAGTAAATTTAAAAAATCTGGTTATACAGGCGGACAAGCAGCATATAAATAAATATGAATTCATTAGTGATGTGATAAAGGAGTTCACAAATTTGACAGATGAGGTGATTTTGTTCTATGAATGACGAAAAGAAACCGGGCTTGAAACTGTTTGATAAACTGAAAAAAGTCAAGCACATTGAAATCTACATAGCCATAATCTTTGTTGTAATCGTGCTGCTTATATATTTATCAAACTTTTCGTCAAGCAAAAAGGCTTCCAATATAGATTCAAGCGATCAATCAATTTCAGCCTACATCGACAAACTCGAAACCAATCTTGAAGAAATCTTGTCAAACATAAATGGGGTGTCGAATGTGAAAGTGTTAATCACGCTGGATATGAATCAAGCAGAAGTCAACTCATCTCAAATTAACCTAAATTCCTTCCCGGCCATTAAAGGTGTTATAATCACGGCAAAAGGGGTGGGTAATACGGCAACAAAACTAAAGGTTTTGCAAGCGGTTGAAGCGGTTTTAGACATCACGAGTGGAAACATCGAAATTTTATCAAGTGATTAGGAGGATTTATGAAAAATTTATCAAAAAAGAAAAAAATTATCATTCTCACAGTTATGATTGCTTTGTTGCTAGTAACCGGCTATGTAAATGTGGCACTTAATAGTTCACTTTCTGCCAAAACAGAGAGCGTGCAAACTGCCACCACAAATGCAAATTTCTATTCTGCCTATAGGTTAGAGCGCGAAAACACACGCACACAAGAAATTCAATTCTATGATAGCATTCTCACAAGCACTGCAAGCGCTGAAGCAAAAGCCGAAGCAGAATCAAACAAACTCGCACTAATCAAGCAAATTGAAAAAGAATTGGTCACAGAGGGCATAATCCGTGGCAAAGGCTTTGAAGACGCCATTGTTACAAGTTCTAGCGCAAATGTTAATGTGTTCATCAAAGCGGCTGAATTAACAGAATTAGAAGTGGCTCAAATTGCCTCAGTTGTTATGCAACAGTTGCAAGTTGAATTAGATAAAATTATTATAATACCTTCAGTTTAATTGCTAAATAAAAAAATTTGTGTTATAATAAATTCGAGGTTAATTATGGCACAAATCAAACAAAATGGTGATTCAAGCACCTACATAAATAAAAATATGGTAGTTTCCATTGTGAGCCTTGCCACAAAAGAGATAGATGGCGTTATTGATGTCTATCATTCAAAAAGGCTAACTCTCAGGAGTTTGTTCAACAAAAATGTAGGCAAGGGCGTTCGTGTTAAATACACAGATTTGGGCGTTATCATAGATATTTATGTTGAAGTTTCCACTCATTGCGAAGTGAGCGATGTGGTTTATCGAATTCAGCAAAATGTTAAAAACAGCATTTCATCTGTTCTGCCGATAAAAATCAAAGCAATAAATGTCCACATTATGGATGCCGAAAATAAAGATTCTCTCTAATTAGAGAGAGTTTTTGCATATGGGAGGAAAGATGAAAAGAACTGAGGCAAGAGAATTAGCATTTAAAACAATTTATTCAAAGTTTTTCAATCCGTCAAGCGAAGATGTTTTTGATGGTGCAAATGCTGAAAATTTAGGGTTTGTGCAGCAGATCTTAAAAAATTTTGCAGAGCACTATAACGAAATCAACGAACTAATCACCTCACATTTAAAAAACTACACACTAAATAGATTAAACAAAATTGACCTTGCCATTATTGTGGTGGCGGTTATCGAACTTAAATATATAAAGGAAAATCCAAAGGAAGTTGTTATAAATGAAGCGGTGGAGTTGGCAAAAAAATATTCCACTGAAAAAAGCCACAAATTCATAAACGGCTTGCTTGCAGACATTGTGAAATGAAAATATACACAGTAAGTGCGCTAAATAGAGTTATTAAAGACTTAATAGACAATGAGTTCATTTTAGAAGATGTTGCCGTCACGGGCGAATTGTCTAGTTTTTCAATCACGCGAAACATTGCATATTTCACATTAAAAGATAGTGAAGGGATGCTCTCGTGTGTGCAGTTCTCAGCAAAGCAAGAATTTAATGTGGGCGATTTTGTGCAAGTTAGAGGGAATGTCAAATATTATCCCAAAGGTGGCAAACTGAGCCTAAATGTGTTTGAAATTGAGCCGTGTGGGCAGGGTGAATTATATCAGCAATTTTTAAAATTAAAAGAAAAATTGCAAAAAGAGGGCTTGTTTGACGAGGCTCATAAAATCCCACTCCCGAGGTTTATAAATTCAGTTGGCGTAGTAACCAGCAAAACCGGGGCAGTGCTGCAAGATATTAAAAATGTAACGAGCAGGCGCAACCCAAACTTAGATATTTATGTTTATGATGCGCAGGTGCAGGGCAAAATGGCTGTCCAAAATGTGATTGAAGGCATCACATACTTCGACAATCTCAGTGATGTTGATGTGATTGTTGTGGCTAGGGGAGGCGGCAGTTTGGAGGACTTAGCACCATTTAACGATGAAGAATTAGCGCGCGTGGCGTATATTTGCAATAAACCGTTAATTAGTGCGGTTGGGCACGAAACAGACTTTTCAATTTTAGATTTTGTGGCAGACCTGCGAGCCCCAACACCAAGCGCAGCGGCCGAACTTATCACTTTCAACAATGCCGATTTGAAAAACTACATCAAAGATTTGGTGTCAGCCATGAGCATGAAAACCGACAAGTTGCTAGTTGATTTAAAAAACGATGTTGATTTATCCATATTGTCAATAGAAAACAACTTGCAATCAATCATAGCCGATGAAAATATGAGCATAGTTGATTTAATAAATCAGATTGAAAAAAATGTTGTTTCTTCACTAGATAACGCCACATATAGAGTGAATATGTCGTTAAACACACTAGATAAGTTAAACCCAATTAAACTTTTGCAGCGCGGTTATTCAAGTGTTACAGTGCAAGGCAACAGCGTAAATTATGAAAACGTTCATGTTGGCGATAGCATAAAAGTGGTGGCGGCAGATGTCATTTTAAAAGCAGAAATAAAGGAGAAAGAAAAGAAATGTTAGAGCAAAACATAAAGAGATTAGAGGAAATTGCAAAGAAAATAGAAGAGGGTGTGAGCCTAGACGAGAGTTTAAAACTCTATGAAGAAGGTTGCCTTCTTGCAAAAAATTGCCTTAAAGAATTAGAAAAGGCAAAAGGCAAAATTGTTATGGTCAAAAAAGAATTCAACAAAAAAGAAAAAGCGGAGGATAAAGATGAATAACTTTGTGAATGATATTGCTGATATCAACAAGGATTTTGCGCAGTGGTACACCGATGTTGTGTTAAAAACTGAGATGGTTGACTATGGTCCGGTGAAAGGCACTATGGTTATAAGGCCTTATGGCTACGCAATTTGGGAGCTTATTCAAGATTATTTCAATAAAGAATTTAAAAAATGTGGTGTTAAAAATGCCTATTTCCCTATGTTTATTCCAGAGAGTTTTCTAAAACGCGAGGCTGAGCATGTTGAGGGATTTGCACCAGAAGTGGCAGTTGTAACCTATGCTGGTGGTCAAGAATTAAGCGAAAAATTAGTTGTTCGCCCAACGAGTGAAACAATTATTGGCGAAATGTTTTCAAAATGGATTAAGTCTTATCGCGACCTGCCATATAAGATAAATCAATGGTGCAATGTTGTGCGCTGGGAAAAGACGACCCGACCTTTTTTGCGCACTAGCGAATTTTTATGGCAGGAAGGGCACACTGTGCAAGCCTCGGCTGATGATGCGGAAAAAGATGCCCTCGAAATGCTGAAAATATATTCCAATGGACTAAGAAATCTTTTGGCAATTCCGACCCTCACAGGAAGAAAAACAGAAAACGAGAAATTTGCAGGTGCTGTTGCCACCTATTCTATGGAAGCGGTGATGAAAGACGGCAAATGCCTTCAATCTGGCACAACCCACAATCTCGGTCAAAATTTTTCGCGTGCAAGCAACATTAAGTTTTTAAATAAAGACGAAAAGTTAGACTATGCTTTCACTTCAAGTTGGGGCGTTTCCACCCGCTTAATCGGTGCGCTTGTGATGGTGCATGGTGATGAGCGCGGGCTAAGATTACCACCTCATATTGCGCCAATCCAAGTGGTTATAATCCCAATCGCAAGCAAAAAAGAGGGCGTTGTGGAGAAATGCAATGAAGTTTTAGATGCTCTAAAAAAAGCGGGCATCAGAGCAGAATTAGATAATTCCAATAACACGCCAGGCTGGAAGTTTAATGAGTATGAGATGAAAGGCGTGCCATTGCGCCTAGAAATTGGCCCAAGAGATATAGAAAATGGGGTGGCGGTTGCTGTGAGAAGGGACACTCACGAAAAACTTAACTTAAACCTAGCCAAAATCGATAAAGAAGTGAATAAAACTCTTGAAGAAATTCAAGAAAATATGCTTTTGCAGGCAGAGAGCAATCTAAAATCTGCCATTGTTGAAACAGATGATTTCAACACACTTGTTGAAGAAGTGAATAAGGGCAAAGTTGCCTTGGCTTATCATTGTGGAGATAGTGCTTGCGAAACTGAAATCAAAAATAAAACCACAATAAAAACACGAGTGATTGAGAGTTATTCCACCGCTCATAAATGCATTTTCTGCGGCAAAAAAAGCAAATATCGCGTATATTTTGGCAAACAATATTAATCGTTAAATTTCATCAAATTCACACAAATTTGTAAATATTTTGCAAAATAGTATTTACAAAACCTATAAAATTTGTTAATCTATCAATGAAACTTTGCATATTTTAAATTGAACAATGAATTGGATTAAGAGATATAGAAGCATTCCTGAGAAGAAGAAAATTATTTGGTATGGCAAGTTGGCATTCTTCAAAAACTTGTTTTATTTTGCATTTAAAATAACAGTCGGTGCTTATTACCATTCTTGGTTCCTTATTGCAATCGCCATTTATTCGCTATTCATAGGCTATGTTAAAAATAATTGTTCAAGAGGTTTAGTTCAAAATAAAGAGAATATTCGTGCCATAAACACATATATTCGTGGCGGGGTGGTGCTAGCCTCATCAAGTGTGTTTTACATAGTTTATTCAATTTTCCAAATCTTCTATCCGTCAAATTTTGCATATAACATGATAATTGCCATTGCAATCGCCGCATTTGCGTTCTATGGCATTGGAATGTCACTTTACGGCGTTATTCGTGCCAAGGGCAAAACCATGCTAATTAAAGAATATAAACTCACCAATTTTGCCACTGCGTTCAACAACTTAGTGCTCGCACAAATCGCCATTTTCTCGTTCACCACAAGCGAAAATATGGCTGTTTATAACGGCCTAACGGGCGTTGCCTGTGGCTTGATTGTTGCCATCATTGGTGTTTATTTGGTGGTTGACGGCTTCCTTAAAAAGAGAAAGTATCATCAATTAATAAAAACCTATCCTGATTTCTTTAAATATATTCCAGAATAAAAAAGGGCAGAGCACCCTTTTTATTTTTTTGTTTAAATTTATATTTTTTGTTAAACATCTTTGTGGAGGAAATATGAACCCATTAAAAGAAAAAACCAAAGATGTTGATAAAAATTTTTTAACCTTTGAAGAGTTGTATCCAAAGCCATACAACAAAAAGACAACCGGCCCTTACACAAAAACGCGCGTGATTTTGTTAAACGGCACAGAGTATGAAAGTGTGTGGTTTTTGCATCAATTCGCTAGGCATTGCGCAAATGACGAAATTAAGCAAGCCATCAAGTGATTGAAAAAGCCATCAAAAAATTGGGGCAGGATTACCGATATCAAGATAAGCCAAACCCTGTTAAAGAATTGCAGAGCAGGAAAAAAGACAACATCACAATAGCGCGTAAAAAAAGCGGTTAACCCGCTTTTTTGTTTGGTAGCCCTATGGGGAATCGAACCCCAGTCTCAACCGTGAGAGGGTCGCGTCCTAACCTCTAGACTATAGAGCCATGTTGATATATTAGCATAAATCTCAGCATTTTTCAAGAGTTTTTGTTTAATTTTTCAAAAATCTTTTAAATAATTGAAAAAGAAATTATATTTTGGTATAATTCTCTAAATGAAAGCAAGATGGTTTAATTTCCGCGCGTTAGTTGTGATTTTCGTCTTTCTAATTTTAGGAAGTCTTTTTGCTTTTTACATTCATAAAAACATTATCGCCACAGTTTTATTAACCATAGTTTTTGTTGGCTTAATTATCTTTGTGGCAGTAACGAGAAAGAAAATTGCATACTTGCTTTTGCCCATTTTTGCATTTGTGTTTGGGTTTGGGCTCAACCAATTAGCCTATCACAACTTCAATAAATCAATAGATTTCATTCCCACCAATGTTGAAGGCAGAATTTATAGTGTCAGTTATGAAGATGGCATGGCATCTGTTAGATTAGATAGTGTGAAGTTTGACGGCAAAAATGCAAACTCAAATCTTCAACTTTATTTATATGACAACAGCGGTCTGTTTGAAAACATTGAAATTGGCAGTGTGGTCAGTTTTGCTCCAATAAAATTATATAAAGCAGATTTAATTAGCGACATTCCAAATGCGTATTTATATTCAAACAATTTAAGATATTCAGCCACAGCGAATGTTTTGTCGCTAACTTATATAAAGACGGATAAAACTTTTGCTGAAAAGATTAAGTCATACATAAAAGAAAATTTACACAACGGCTTATCTAACGAAAATGCTGAGATTGCCTATTCTGCGCTTTTTGGCGATAAAGAAATGCTCCCAGAAAATGAATATTCCGCATATCGCTTGTCCGGCGTGGCGCACCTATTGGCAGTTTCCGGTTTGCATGTTGGCATAATTGTTGCCATATTATATAAATTATTAGACCTATTAAAAATCAAGCGTTGGGTTAGGGTGGCGGTGGTGTCCGCTCTGCTTTTGCTTTATGCCTATATTTGCAATTTCTCAGTGTCTGTTGTGCGAGCGTCAATAATGACTGTCATTATGTTAATTGCGCCTCTGGTCTATCGGCAATACGATAGCCTATCAGCGCTTTCGTTTGCTGGAATTGTGATTTTCTTATTTAACCCGCTTTGCATTTTTGATGTAAGTTTCTTAATGAGTTTTGCTTGTGTGGCAGGCATAATCATGCTTCATCGCCCAATAAAAACGGCACTTTTGCACACTAAAATGCCAAAATGGCTTGCTGAGAGCATAGGGCTGAGCCTTTCAGCGATGGTCGCCCTCATGCTAATAATGGCATTTTTCTTTAAAACCCTAAACATTGTGTCTGTTCTAGCAAATATTGTGATAATTCCAATCTTCACAGTGGTGTTCTCAATCACATTCGTCTTGTCAATGCTTTCCTTAATTCTTCCGTTTATAGCTTATCTCTTAATTCCGATAAACCCAATTTTTAATTTTATCAACTTTATTGTGAACATATTTGCAGGCTTGCCTATTGCTAGCATTCCAACAATCAACATTAGTTATGTTGCAATGCTGATATATTTCTTAATAATTTTCTTGATAGGGCGGATGTGCACAGCCAAAAGAGAATATAGATTTCTTATTTGTTTGCCATTGGTTGCTTTTTTGATAGTTTTTATGGTATAATATATTTATGAAGTTTATTGAATTAAACAGGTCATTAAAAGAACATATCTCAAACCTTTATAATATTAAAGGCGAGGATATTTTTCTAATAAAAAATGCCATAGCAAACATAAAGAGCGCCGTGGTTAATGATTTTGAAGAATTCAATTTCGTAAAGTTAGACACTGAAAAATTAAAATCAAGTGAAGTGAATGCTCAACTCTCCACCTTGCCAATAGGTGGCGAATATAGAATGGTGGTGCTAAATAATCCAAACGCCGAAATAGTGAAACTATTAAACAAATTTGATTTTGCCAATTCAAATGTGGTGGCGGTTTGCGTTGGGGCAGATAAATTAACAGCGGGAGAAGTGGTTGATTGCTCAAAACTAGATAAAGTGGACATTCAAAAATATGCTCTAAACTATCTAGCCAAAAGAAAAATTGCCATAGCAGAGCAGGCGCTAGACTATTTAATTGACGCCACAAATGGAAATATGTCCTTCATAGTGAATGAATTAGGAAAGTTGTCATCTTTTGTTAGCGATGGCGACACAATTACTATGGACATCGTAACAAATCTTGTTGCAAACACCACAGAATATGTCATTTATATGCTAACAGGCGCAATAGATGAGAAGAATTACACTAAATATCAAACCATATTAAGTTCAATGTCCAAATCACAAACTTTTGGTGAAATCTTCTCTTATATGGGCAAATATTTCAAGCGAATGCAGTATATTTCAATCAATAAAAATGACGAAGAAGTGTCCAAAATCTTATCAATCAAGCCGTATGCCATAAAAATGTCCCGCCAGGCAATAGCAAAAAATGGAGTGAATTACTATATAAATTTATATCAAAAATATGTGGATTTAGACTATAAAATTAAGTCTGGCAAAATCTCACCATACAACGCACTCTACGAATTGATTTTCTAACAAAAATTAGTTGAAATTTTGTTTTTAAACGATTGATTTTATTTTATTTTTGTTCTATTATAAACTTATGAGCAATGAAAAGTTGTTAGTTCCCACAAAAATCGTCCATTCAAAAAGGCGAAGCATAACCATAATCATTGATAGAAATGGTGATTTAGTTGTTCGTGCACCTTTAAAATGCAGGCAGACTGAGATTGATGATTTTATCAAATCGAAGGCTGATTGGATAATAAAAAAGCGCCTTAGTGCCATGAATTCAACTTTTAAACCTTTAAAATTTAAAGGTAAAGAAAAAATAACCATTTTGGGCATGACTTTTGACATAATTCTAACCGACACAAAAAGGGTAAAAGCGGTTGAAGGTGAAATATATGTGCCACAAAACGAGCCAGAGCTTTATTTGCGCAACTATTTAGTTAGGCTTTGCAAATATAAAATTCCAAGAAGAGTTGACAAATTTTGTGAAAAGTTTGGCTTTAAATATAACGGCATCACAATCACAAGTGCCACCACTCGCTGGGGTTCATGCTCATTCAATAATCACTTAAATTTCAGTTATAAATCCATTATGTGCCCACCAGATGTTTTGGACTATTTAGTTGTGCATGAACTCACTCACACCAAAGTTAAAAACCATAGTGCAAAATTTTGGCAGAAAGTGGAGGAAGTCCTGCCAAATTATAAGACACAAGAAAAATGGCTTAAAGATAATCGAAGCCTAATAGATGTGATATAAAAAGCGCCTAATTTAAGGCGTTTTTTCAATAAAAAAAGGCGAACCCGCCTTAATGTTATTTGCCAGATTTGTATAGGCTCAATCTTGCTTTTTTTCTATTAGCCGTTGCTTTTTGCAAAATGCCCTTTGAAACAGCGGAATCAATAAGCGAAAAAGTTTCGCTCAAAAGTCTTTGAGCATTTTCAGTTTCTTTATTGTCAACAGCCAATTTATATTTTTTCACATATGTTGCAATTTTAGATTTGCAAGATTTATTTTCCATTGTCTGCCTATCAATAACATTGATGCGTTTCTTGGCGGATTTAATATTAGCCATATAAACCTCCATATCACGGCTATTTTAACACATAATTTTTGAAATTGCAAGTGCTTTAACAATATTTTTTCAATTTCATAAACTATATTATGTTGAAAAAATTAAAGCCAACGATAGCAATCGTTGATAGTGGAATTGGGGGAGTTAGCGTTTTAAAACGGCTAATCGATAAATACTCTTATGGAAATTACATATATTTTGCGGACAATCTAAATATGCCTTATGGAGCAAAAAGCAAGCGTTTCATAAGAAAGAGAATTAAAAACATTGTGGGCATCTTAAAGGATAAATATCAAGTGGATTTGATAATTTTAGCGTGCAACACTGCGTCTTCATGCGTGGATAATGACGAACTAGAAGGAGTGGTTTGCTTGCCATTTAATCGCTCGCAAACTTATTTTGCCACACCTTTAACCAAAAAAAATTTATCCGACTTTGACATAATTGCGGATAGCACTCTTGCACACCTAATTGAAAAACACATCTTTGAACGGGCAAAATTAGAAAAAATAATTAAGCAACATATAAAACGATATGACCTGCAAACATATAAAGAATTGACCCTTGCTTGCACGCATTTTGAGCTTGTGAGAGACATATTCAAAAAGTTTTTGCCAAACACAAAACTTATAAACAATAGCGAAAACATTAATGTTAATTTTCTGCCAGAACAGACTTCTTTAAACATCTTATTTTTGCAATCAAAAGAAAGTTATGCCTATGAAGAAAAGTTCTATAAATTGTTGGGGAGATAAGTTATGTGTGGCATATATAGTTATATAGGCAAATTAAACGCCTATGAAGAAGTTTTAAATGGTTTAAATTTGTTGCAATATAGGGGGTATGATTCTTGCGGAATTGCCTACTACACAAAACGCGGTTTTAAAATTGAAAAAGCGGTGGGCACTCTATCAAACTTAAAACGCCCACGCACATCTCCATCTCTTGCCTTTGGGCACACCCGCTGGGCAACAAATGGAGTGGTTAGCCTAGAGAACGCTCATCCGCATATTTCTTATAACAATGAGTTTGTTGTGGTACATAATGGGATAATCAATAATGCAGAAGAATTAAAAAATGAATTGCAAAAGAAAAATATCACATTTTATTCTCAAACAGACACCGAGGTGATTGCAAACCTATTGGCAGATATGGACGGCGAAATTGACAAACGCGTGCTTTCGCTCTTTAATCTTTTAAAAGGCAGTTTTTCATTAATTATTGGGCACAAGAGTGGGGTGATTTATGCCGTGAAGAGATTTAGCCCGCTAAACATCCTTAAATGTGCTGACGGCATTTATATATCGAGCGACAGCGCTAGTTTAAAATCTGGAGAGATTTATTCTTTCAAAGATTTTGACGCATTAAAAATTGAACATGGCGTAATTCACAACTTGAATGATTTTAAACTTGAATTTAAGAATTATGAAAATGACACAGCCACATTAAGCCTAAATGGATTTAAACATTTCATGAAAAAGGAAATTTTTGAAACTCCAAAGGCGATTTTAAACACCTATAATAATCTATCTGAGCAAAAAAATATTTTAAAGATTTTCAAAAAGCGCAAGAAAATCACAATGCTTGCGTGTGGCACAGCCTATCACTCGTGCTTAATTGGAATGGAGCTCTTGAAAGAGCAAAAATTTGAAATGTCCACGGCATTAGCATCTAATTATAAAGTAAGGCAAAAAATCAAGAAATCGCACCTTCACATTATCGTGAGCCAAAGCGGTGAAACGGCAGATTGCATTAAGGTGGCGGAAAACATAAAGGCGTTTGGCGGAAAGATTTTGTTGATAACAAACGAAGCAAGGAGTTCGCTAACTCACTTTGCTGACTATATCATACTAACAAAAGCAGGCAAAGAGATAGCAGTGGCAAGCACAAAAACATATTGTTGCCAAATTTTCACATTTGCTTATATTGCATTGGCTCTTAAAAATCAGTTGTCTTCTTTGGATATAAACAAACTAACGCAAGACCTTGAAGTGTTTATTTCATCAATAAATATGCAATCGCTTGCAAAACAACTCAAAGATTATCAAAACATGATTTTAGTTGGCAGAGATGTGGACTATATCACTCTTTTAGAAGCCAGCCTGAAAATCAGAGAAATTGACTATGTTTACACTTTGCCAATGTATTCCGGCGAATTAAAGCATGGTACGCTTTCACTAATAAATGAAAATAGCCTTGTCATCACGCTAAACACAGATGCTAATTCAAACAAATTAAAAACTGTGATTAATGAAATTTGCTCTAGGGGAGGCGAGGTGGTCGAATTTGAAAACTATATAAATGTGAATGAAGGCTTTTTGTTTAAACCAATCTTTAATATTATTCCATTTCAACTTTTAAGTTATGAAATTGCCATTGAAAAGGGTTTAAACCCGGATATGCCAAGAAATTTGGCAAAGAGCGTAACCGTTGAATGATTAAACATACCATTTCTTTTTCCCTAAAATGATTTCATTATTCAATAAATTAACCAAGAAATCCTTTGGGCGTAAGGTAAATGACTTTTCTTCGCCGTCAGTTTTGAGCGTATATTTCACTTCTTCAAAACTAAACACATCGTTATCAACGAGTTCTATTTTTCCCGATTTTTCACTGATTTTTTCAAATAAAGTGCGATTTGAATTCACTTCCTTAATCACTTCATACGCTTTTGATTTAACCGCGTTAAAACTTATTTTAGCACCATATTTATCTAATTCCACGCAAAAATTGCTTCCCACATTAAAATTTTCTTTTGGCGGATTGCTCAATTTGAAATAATCATACTTTTTAAATCTTTCAAGGGCAGAGGAGGGCTGCACAATGATATTATTTTCATCATATTCTATCGCGTCAAAAGGCATTTTTTCAACACCTTCCGGCTTAATAAAATCGGCAACCGCTTTCCCTTGATATAAAGATTTTAATATATCTTTATTGATTTGAGTCGGCTCATTTGAACTCTTTAATTCACTAGGCAGTTTGTTGGTTTTAATGCTGCCAATCCAAGTTAGAACAGTGTGGTTTGGCGTGTAAGCAATGTTATAAATGTCTGTGTTGTCCGTGCCATTAAATGCTGTGCCCGTTTTGCTGGCAATCGGCAAATTCAATTCTGCCAAACGCTTAGCAGTGCCTGAATTTGTGCAATCTTTTAACATGTCTGTTAAAAGGAAACAATCTTCTTTGCTTAAAACCGTTTGAGAATATGGCTGATATTGATATATCACTTTGCCATTTTCGTCAAGGATTTTATCCACAAAATTAAAACCATTATATTGCCCTAAATTTGCGATGGTAGAGTAGGCGGATACAAGGTCAGTAAGCTTAATTCCTTTTTTTAGTGAACCCAAGGCAGTGCTTAAATTATAATCCGCCTTGTCCAAATTAATTCCAAGTTGGCACAAAATCTCGCCGGCCTTTTTCAATCCAACGCAGTCTAAAAGCTTAACCGCTGGAACATTCAAAGAGTTTTTTAGCGCATCTCTCGCACTTATGTAACCATAAAATTTATTGTCAGCATTCTTTGGTGAATATCCGTTGAAGTCAATAGGCTCATCCAAAATTTTTGTTGACGGTGTCAATATGTTGTCTATTATGCATGGCAAATACACAACAAGTGGTTTTAATGTTGATGCGGGCTGTCTAACTAAATTGTGCAAATTATACATGCTGTTTGCGTAAAACGCCTCCACCTTGCCATCGTTGTTTAAAACGATTGATAGCCCGTCCAAGTCATAATTTTGTTGTTTTTCACTAGACCCAATAGTGTCATTGTTGGCAACAATAACCATATTTTGCGTTTCATCATTTTTAAAAGTTACTAGTTCGTATTTCTTATTGATTAACTCTCTTTCTGTTATGTTTAATAGTTGGCACGCTTCGTAAATTGCCTCCTTTTCATAACTGTGCTCAAAGTTAGTGGCAGAAAGTTTTATGGGTGAATTGATTATTTCGTTATATTCTTCATTAGAAATGTCTTTTGATGATAGAAGCGCCTTTGCCACCACATTCCTTCTTTTCACAGCGTTGTCCATGCTTTTAGTGGGAGAGTAGTAAGAAGGAGATTTGATAATGCCAGCTAAACAACAAACCTCGTTGAGCGTTAAATCCTTTGCGCTTTTGTTAAAATAAGCCTGGCTTGCGTTCTCAATTCCATAGGCGTTTGCTCCAAAATATATTGTGTTTAAATACATTTCCAAAATTTCCTTTTTTGAAAACTTTTTCTCCATTTTAATTGATAACACAATCTCTTTAATTTTTCTATTTAATGTTTTTTCATTGGTGAGCAGAGCATTTTTAACTAGTTGCTGACTGATCGTTGACGCCCCTTGAGATTTCGATTTCATGGCCAAATTAACCATAAAAGCCTTAGCAATTCGTTTTATGTCATATCCTTTATGCTTAAAAAATCTTTTATCCTCAGTGTCCACAAACGCCTTAATCACATAATTAGGAAGGTTATCTATGTCAACAATAGAGCGGTTTGTGTTATAAAGTGTGGTTTCAGTCATAGATGCGGAATAAACCTTAATGCCATTATTCAAACTTGTCAATTTGTTAATGTCTAGGTCATATTTATTGTAAAAATAGGCAGAAACCAGTCCAAATGAAATAAAAATTACCCCACAAAAAAGGCATAAAACAATCAATATTTTTTTCCATCTAGCAACTTTCTTTTTTCCCATCAAGCCTATTATTTGCAAAAAAGCTCAATTAATAAGCAAAATTGATAAAAATAGTTGAAAAATAGTTGAATTTATTATATAATAATAAACATGAATAGCTATGAAGGAAAAACATTTAATATAAACACATACGGATGCCAAATGAATGTGCACGAAAGTGAGAAAATCCGTGGCATTTTGCTGTCTTTGGGGATGGAGGAAATTGATAACCCAATAGATGCGAATGTGGTGGTTTTCAACACTTGCTGCATTCGAGAAGGGGCAGAAGATAGAGCATATAACAACATTATGGCTTTGAAGCCTGAAAAGGCTAAGGACAAAAACAAAATCTTAATTTTGTGCGGATGTATGCCTCAGCAAAAAAAGGGTAAATACAATTTAAAGGACAAGCTTTCTTTCGTTGATATAATAATCGGCACGCACAATATCAATATGCTCGCTCAATACTTGCTAAGATTTGCCATGAACCATCAGCCGATATACGAAATCGTTGAAAAACCAACTGGCAATATGGACACAGACCTTTGCGTGCGAGATGACAAAATAAACGCCTATGTCAACATAATCTATGGCTGCAATAAATTCTGCACTTATTGCATTGTCCCATATGTTAGGGGCAGAGAAAAAAGCCGCCCATTCCACGACATTTATGAAGAAGTGAAAGATTTAGTGCAAAATAAGGGCTATAAGTTTATCACTTTGCTTGGGCAGAATGTCAACTCTTATGGCAAAGATTTAAGCGAACCTATGACCTTTGCTGAGCTATTGCAAAACCTTTGCAAGATTGAAGGCGATTTCAAAATCAAATTTATGACATCTCACCCAATGGATTTTGGCGATGATATCATCAAAGTTATGAAAACGGAAGAAAAGGTGGCCAAAGCCCTACATCTGCCTGTGCAATCTGGCAGCAGCCCAATTTTAAAGCGCATGAATAGGCACTATGATGTGAAGCAATATATGTCCATAATTAAGAAAGTGAAGCATGCAGTGCCAAATATATCCCTTTCAACAGACATAATAGTTGGCTTTCCGGGGGAAACCGAAAGTGATTTTAATAAAACCTTAAAACTGCTAAAAAAGGTCAAATATGACCAAGTTTTTGCATTTATGTATTCCAAAAGGTCTGGCACTCCGGCCGCCGAGTTTGAAGACCAAGTCGATGAAAAGGAAAAGAACATTCGCGTAAATAAACTTTTAAGGCTTCAAAAAATCATTCAAAAGGACCAAACGAAAAAATACTTTAAAAAAGTGTTTAACTGTTTGATTAAGCAAATCAATGGGGTGTCTGTGGGCATAACTGATGGAGGCAAAGAGATATATATCCCAAATTATAAGTTTGTGAACGAAAATTATTTTGCCAATGTTAGGGTGGAAGATATTAGAAATCATAAGCTTTCAGGAGTGATATATGGCAAAAGATAAAGAGTTAAAAGAATCCCCTGCCATGCGCCAATATTGGCAAATTAAGAGCCAATACCCAGATTGTATTGTCTTTTTTCGCTTGGGCGATTTTTATGAAATGTTTTATGACGATGCAAAAATCGCAAGCAAGATTTTAGACTTAACTTTAACGGGCAAGGATTGTGGGTTAGACGAACGAGCACCCATGTGCGGTGTGCCATTTCATGCGTATGAAAGTTATGCTCAAAAACTATTGGAAAGGGGCTTCAAGATTGCGATTGCAGAGCAAACAGATAAATTTGTGAATAAAATCATGCAACGAGAAGTTGTGAGAGTTATCACGCCCGGCACGATTGTGGACACTTCTATGCTTAACGACCGCAAAAACACCTATATAATGTGCGTGTATAAGAACAAAAACGCTGTGTCATATGTGTATAGCGACCTTTCCACCGGAGAATTTTGTGTGGGCGAATATTCTGGCGAAAATGTTGCCAATTATGTGAATGACCAGGTCGTTAGGGTGATGCCTGCCGAAATTATTTGCAATGAAGAGATGTTTGAACTTTCTAAAACACTTCCATGCGTTACAGATAGAGGTCAATTCAAGTTTAATTTATTTAACGACTGGGCTTTCTCTTCCGCAAACGCAGAAAAGGCTATTTTGAAGCAATATAATTTGACCTCTTTGAAAGGTTATGATTTTGATAAAACTAATTGCAAGGCTGCCATTGGTGCACTTTTGCAGTATTTTCAAGAAACGCAAAAGCGAGATTTAAAGCATATAAAAATGCCTAGATTAATTGTTGATGAGCAATTTATGTATGTGGACACAAACACTAGGCGAAATCTAGAAATTGAGCAAACCATGCGGGACGGAGGCAAAATTGGCAGTCTGCTATGGGTGTTGGACAACACGCTAACAAGTGGTGGCGGCAGAATGCTAAGAAATTGGGTTCGTCAGCCGTTGCTGTCTATTGAAAAAATTAATAAAAGGCTAGATATGGTTGATTGTTTGGTGCACAACCCTATATGTATGGCAGAATTAAAACAGTTGCTAGACCAAATCCAAGATGTTGAAAGGCTGGTGGGCAAAATATCGTATGGCAATATCACGCCAAGAGATTGCCTTGCATTATCTAGTTCTATCTCGCAAGCAACCCCAATAAAACAGGTTATTTTGAGCACACAAAACGCAAATCTTATTGAAATTGCGGATAAAATTGCAGATGTGTCAGACATTGCCAACACAATTAACATGGTGATAGACGAAAAAGCCTCCTCTTTATTGCGTGATGGAAACTATATCAAATCCGGCTTTAATCCGCAGTTAGACAAGTTTCGAGAACTAAAAAATAATGCCGAGCAATTTATCTTAGCATTGCAACAACAAGAAAGAGAATCAACTGGCATTAAAAATCTAAAGATAGGTTATAATCGTGTGTTTGGTTACTATATTGAAGTAAACAAACAGTTTAGCGACCAAGTGCCTTTTAGATACATACGCAAACAAACGATTTCAAACAATGAGAGATATATCACTGAAGAGCTAAAAAATTTGGAAGAACAAATCCTAACAAGCAACGAAAATGCCATAAAACTTGAAGAAGAGATCTTTTCAAATTTAAAACTTCAATTGCTAGATAACGCCACTGTCTTGCAAGATATTGCAATCGCTCTCTCCACTATAGACTGCATCTATTCGTTGGCAGAGGTGGCTTTGCAAAATAATTACACTCGCCCAACATTCAATCAAAACAACGAAATTAACATTGAAGAGGGCAGGCATCCCGTTGTTGAAAAAATGCTAAAACAAGATAGTTTCATTTCCAACGACTGCAAACTAAATTCCACCGACCAAAGGACAATTATTCTAACAGGCCCAAATATGGCGGGCAAATCAACTTATATGAGGCAGGTGGCATTAATCACCTATTTAGCACATATTGGCAGTTTTGTGCCAGCAGAGAAGGCAGACTTGTGCTTGGTTGATAGAATATTCACTCGTATTGGAGCAAGTGATGACCTAGCAGTTGGGCAATCCACTTTTATGGTGGAGATGATAGAAGTTGCCAATATCCTAAATTATTGCACCAACAATAGCCTTATCATTCTTGACGAGGTGGGCAGAGGCACATCAACATTTGACGGACTTTCGATTGCTTGGGCTGTGGTTGAATATCTATCGAAAAAACTTAAGGCCAAAACTCTTTTTGCCACCCACTATCATGAATTGATGCGTATGGAAGGTCTATATGACGGAGTTAAAAACTTTTGCATATCAATCAAAGAGATTGGCGGAAAGTTAGTGTTTTTGCGCAAAATTATGCGCGGCAGCGCCACCAAGAGTTATGGCATAGAGGTGGCTAGCCTTGCCGGTTTGCCACAAGAAATTATAGACCGTTCTAAAGAATTAATAAGAGAATTTGAAGACGAAAAACAAGTTAATAAAAACGAAAAAGAAGGGGAGATTACCAATATCCTTAGGGAAATTGACATAAACAAACTTTCTCCACTAACCGCTTTTGACACATTAGTTCATTTGATAGATATTGTAAAATAAGGAGATTAAATGGCCATTAACATCTTAAATAGCATGATTATCAACCGAATTTCCGCAGGTGAAGTGGTGGAAAGCCCTTTTTCCGTTGTAAAAGAATTGGTGGATAATTCCCTAGACGCAGGTGCAACCAAAATTTCGGTTGAGATTAAAAATGGTGGAATAGACCAAATCATAGTTAAAGACAATGGCAAGGGCATAGAGCAAGAAGACCTTGTTAAAGCCTTCTTACCACATGCCACAAGCAAAATCAGCTCGGTTGAAGACCTGGAAAGCATCTCAACTCTAGGGTTTAGAGGAGAGGCATTAGCAAGCATATCAAATGTAAGCGAAACTTGCTTGATTTCAAAAACTCAGTCTTGCGACTGCGCATATAAAATTGAAGTTGATGGTGGCAAATTTGGTGAGCCAGAGCCAAGTGCGTTAGACTGTGGCACTCGAATTGAGGTGAACAACTTGTTCTTCAACACCCCCGCTAGGCGTAAGTTTTTAAAGAAGCCGAAGCAAGAAGAAAATCAAATCACAAACATTATTTCAAGATATATTTTAGCAAATCCCACAATTCATTTTAAATATGTAGTGGACGACAAAACGATTTTCCAAACTAACGGGAAAACACTTTTAGATACCATATATTGTGTATATGGAGAAGAAATTACTCAAAATGTTATGTCCATCAATAAATCGCAAGAGAACATATCAATAAGCGGATTTGTTTCAAAGGTTGGGTTTTCAAAGCCAAACACCACATATCAAACACTTATCATAAATGGTAGATATGTTGTGGATGAAATTGTTTCCAAGGCCGTTTATATGGCTTTTGAAGAATATTTAATGACAAGGCAATTCCCTTTTTATGTGATAAACATCAATATGCCAAACATCGATATTGATGTCAATGTCCATCCAAGCAAACTAAATGTTAAGTTTGCTGAGCCATCAAAAATCTACGATTTAGTGTTTTCTGCATGCTCTTCTGCAATTTTTAGCCAACTAAATCCCAAAACGGAAGCGCCAAAGCCAATAATTTCAACCGACCCTTTAATAAAAACGGACATCAATTCGCTAAAAGAAATCGAAATAGAACCAAACACTAGGTCGTCATCATCATACGATGTTGAATTGAGACAAACTAATTTTTCACCTATCACCATGTTCGATTTAAAAACTGAGCAGCCAACTCAGGAAAATCATCCTGCACAAAATTTAGAGCCAACGCAAGAATATAAAAACCTTGAAGATGTGCCTAATTTTAAAATTGTTGGAGAACTTTTCAACGAATTTTTAGTGCTAGAGAAGGGCGAAAACATGCTGTTGGTAGATTTTCATGCCGGTCATGAGCGCCTAAACTACGATAAACTAACTGAAATGTTGAAAGCAAGAAATGTGGTCGTGCAAGACTTATTAGTGCCATATGTCCAAGAGATGTCGCCCGTTGAAGTGGATTTCATCTTAAACTTAAAAGACGAATTATCTGCGCTCGGCTTTGATGTGGACGCTTTCGGAGATAAAAAAATCATTATCAATTCTATTCCTATGCAACTAAAAGATATTAACTTAAAGAATTTCGTTGATGACATTGTGCACGATTTTAAAAATTTAAAACCTTCTTTAAATAACGAAATTCGTCATTATCTTATGCAAAAAGCGTGCAAGAGCAGTGTGAAAAGCGGAATGAAACTCAGCGAAAGGGAAATCATGGAATTATTAAAAAATCTTGATGATAAAAATCCGGTTTTGCTCTGTCCGCATGGCAGGCCAGTAATCACCGTAATTAGCCGTGCACAAATCGAAAAATGGTTTAAGCGAATTGTTCAATGAAAAAAATTGTTATAATAACAGGACTAACCGGAACGGGCAAATCAGCATTGGCAGTTAAAGTTGCCAAGTCTTTTGGCGGAGAAATTATCTCTGCCGACAGTGTGCAAATATATAAAGGCTTAGATATTGGCAGTGCCAAAGTAAGCAAAGAAGATAGAAAATCGGTTGCTCATCACCTTATAGACATTGTTGAACCAAACGAAACTTATAATGTTGGGCAGTTTGTTTTGGATTGCCAAAAGGCTATAGAAGAGATTGAAAGAAAAGGCAAAATCCCTATAATAGTTGGAGGCACAGGGTTATATATCAAAGCCCTAATTGAAGGCTTTACGCTTGGAAACACCGCTTCTCACGATGAATTTAGAGAGAAATATACCAATTTAGCCAAAGTTAAGGGCAATGACTATGTTTGGAATATTCTAAAAAGCAAAAATCCTGGTAAGGCTAATTCAGTGCATCCTAACAACATCAAAAGAGTGATAAGATATTTAGAGATTGAAGAATTTGGCGATTTTAAAGAGAAATCAACATCAATTTTGGCGGGTCATGAAGTGTTGCCCCTAGCAATTATTGAAGAGCGCGAAATTATCTATAAAAAAATCAATGAAAGAGTGGATGAAATGCTAAGGTTAGGATTGCTTAATGAAGTCTTGACACTTAAAGAGCAGGGGGCAGAAGAGAGTTGGCAATCTATGCAGGCAATAGGCTATAAAGAGTGGTTTGACTATTTTTCAGGGAAAAACAGCCAAGATGATGTAATAAATCTGATAAAACAGCATTCACGGAACTATTGCAAGCGGCAACTAACATTTTTAAAGACAATTAAAGGGCTAAAATTTTGCTCAATCAAAGAGGCGGAGCAATTAATTAAGGAGTTTTTATGATTTCAATAGATAGAAAAATTTTAAGTTTTATTGACGAATGTGAAAACACGGCGAAAGATAAATTTGCAGAAATTAAAAAAATTGAATTTGCCAATCAATTGAAGGTGCTTAACGCATTTATAGACAATTCTGTGGAGGCACACCACTTTATTGGCAGTTCTGGATATGGGCATAATGACATTGGCAAAGAAAAGCTCTGCAATGTTTTTGCAACAGTTTTTCACGCTGAAGCAGCCTTTGTTAGCCCTTTAATTAGTTGCGGCACTGAGGCAATAAGTCAAACATTGTTGGGATTATTGCGCCCAACAGATTGTGTGTTGTGCATATCAGGCACACCATATGACACATTAAAGCAAGTCATTTTCGGGGTTGAAGGCAAGGATGTGGGTTCGCTTAAAGACTACGGAATTGCTTATCACGAAGTTGATTTGATAAATGGTGAATTTGATATTAATGCAATTATCACAGCCATTGAAAAATATAAGCCAAAAATGATTTATATCCAACGCTCGAGAGGTTATTCGTTAAGAAACGCTTTGTCTATAAAACAAATTGCAGAAGTTATAATCAGCATTAGGCTTCACACAAACGCTAATATTGTTGTGGATAATTGCTATGGTGAATTTACTGAAGAGGACGAACCAACAGATGTGGGGGCGGACATAGTTGTTGGCTCACTCTTGAAGAATATGGGTGGAGGAATTGCGCCAACGGGCGGCTATATTGCTGGAAAAAAAGAGTTGGTTGAAAAAGTAGTGTTTAAAATGATGAGTCCCGCTTTGAGTGCGGACAATGGCTCATATTCTCCCGGTTACAAAGCCTTTTTTGAAGGATTGTTTGTTGCGCCACATGTTGTGGCTGAAGCGAAAAAAGTGGCAATTCTTGCAAGCGTTGCACTATCGAAATTGGGCTATAAAACCACGCCAAGCCTAAATGAGCATATGTCGGATATAGTTTGCACAATCGAGTTTAATGATAAAAATAAACTTTTAAAGTTTACAAATGCAATCCAACAATCCAGCGCAATAGATAGCAACTGCCAAATTGAAGCGGGTGAGATGGACGGCTATGAGGACCTAATCGTTATGGCAAGTGGCAGTTTCAATCAAGGCAGCAGCATAGAACTGAGTTGCGATGGGCCAATGCGTCCGCCATATGCGGCGTTTTTGCAAGGCTCTCTTTCATATACACATGGCAAAATTGGCTTAATTAATGCAATTAGCGCAATCGTGAGCGAAAAAGGGGGTTAAATGAAAAAGGTAGTCATTTACACAGACGGCGCTTGCAGTGGCAACCCAGGTGCAGGCGGATGGGGTGCAGTTCTATTCTATAAGGGCAGCAAAAAGGAAATAAGTGGTTTTGACCCAAACACAACAAACAATCAAATGGAATTGACGGCAGCAATTAAAGCCTTAAATTGCCTAAAAGAGCCTTGCGAAGTTGAATTATATAGCGATAGCGCCTACTTAGTGAACGCCTTTCTTGAAGATTGGGTAACGAAATGGCAACTCAATGGATTTAAGTCTTCAAACAAAAAACCCGTTCAAAATGCTGATTTGTGGCAGCAAATTATTGAGCTGAACAATATTCATAAAATCAAATGGATAAAAGTTAAGGGTCATGCCGATAATGTTTATAACAACCGCTGCGATGAGTTGGCAACGGGAGAAATCTCAAAACACAAATCTTAAATTGGGTGCAAAATTGCTTGATTTATGAGTTTTAATGTGTTAAGGTATTTATGTCTCAAAGACATACCTCCGTTTCTATATATAAAAAAACCGCATAAACTGCGGTTTTTTATTATAATTCTTTTCGCTTAAATATTCGAGAAGAGATGAAATTGACCACAATCACAATAAGCAACACAACTGTGAGCGTCAACCACAAGGAAGTGTTTGTGAATATCTTTGCACTAAGAATAACATTTAAGAAGTTGCTCTTTGATGCGTAAACCGAACTTCCAAATAGCGAATAAAGCGATATATGCGAGAATGGGTAGAACGCTAGCCAACTTGTGGCATTTGAAACGAAAGACGGAATTAAGATATTTAATAGGTATAAAACCAACATAAGAGTTACTGCAAACAAGTCAGACTTAAACAGGCAGGATAATAAGAAAGCAATGGTAACATAAACAGTTAATTCAATCATCATGCTGAGCAAATATACCAAAATCATAACGATAGGGTGGAGCGTTATCACGGTTGTCCCATTAAATATGGTTAAAATCATTTTTGTGCCCATGCCATAGTAAAAACCACCAACACACAGGGCAATAATGGTGCTAAATATTGCCATAACTGCAGACATTATTAGCACAGCAAACAATTTTCCAAATAGCAGTGTGGTGCGAGAAACCGGCCTTATTGCCAAATATCTCATTGAGCCTTCTTTCACTTCCCCGGCAATCGAATGGCAGGCGGTCATAATTGCATATGCGATAATTATAAATGAAAATAGTTTTAAAGTGAAATAAGCATAGTCATAACCATTAATCTTTGTGTTGGAAGTTGTGCCTATTGTGAGTGGGTGAGCATATTCATTTTCTGTTAAATTATGCTCAAACAAGTAATTATAACGAATTAAATTAGTGTTTACAGTGTAGGCGTCATTGCTAGATATATACATAATTTTCATCTGTTTGCTTGTGTTGACAGCCTTGAAGGTTAATGACAAAATTTCGCTATCCACAAGGTTAGAGTAGGTGTTGCATATGCTTATATATTTATTGCAAAGGTCTGCCATCTTTTGAGTTTGCTCTTCATATGGATATTTCGTCCTTTCACTAATAAACTTATCAATATCTTCTCTCGCTTTTGCAAGCCTTTCAACAACAGTTTTATTTCGTGAGCCAGCAGAGCCATAATTATCAAACAAAGATTTAGGTGCATCAACAAAAATAAGCTTATCCATAATGGCATTCATTTGTGCACCCGCGCCATTCTCATATTGACTGCACCTATCTGCTATGCTATTTCTATCTATTATTCCATCACGAGGATTGAATATTGTTACCGCCTCTTTGGAATAGTCTTCAAACGATTTTAGGCTCTCTTCGTCAGTCAAAACAGGGTAGGAGCCATTTTCTCCCAGCTGCACGCTTTTAATCACTTCTTGGCTTAGAGTCTCTATTGCGGCAACTAACGCTGTCCTTTTTTCGTTCACATATTTATCCAGTATGTCAGGATTTGCAGAACAAGCGCTAAATTCACTAATCGCTTTTTTCACACCATCACGCAAACCACTAATATATTCTTTATATGATTTGCCCTCAACTAAGTAATTTTCAACCTTCACAGCAGAATTTGCCACTTGGTTGAAATATTTCCTTTGAATTCCTTGCTCGTTATCTCCAAAGTTATTATAAATTTCGTTAAAAGAGGAGCCCATATCAAGCGAGCCATCGTCATACACTTCAGGTTGATATATAAACACGCCCAACACCAAGATTATGGCAAGCAAAATTGCCAGCACAAAAATTCCCGGCTTAGACACCATCTTTTTAATTTCAGACGCAATAACCTTAAACATATTTCTCCTTTATACAATGCTTGAAGAAGGGCGGCTGTTGTTAAGCAATTCGAAATACAATTCTTCCAAAGTTTTTTGAATTTTCTTTATGCTATAAATTTTAACTTTCTTATAAGTTAAATAAGAAATAACCGATGCCATATTTGCTTCTTTCAAAGGCACAAGAATAGAATTGCCTATAATTTTGCTTCCTATGCCATATTTTTTCTTAATAAGCATGGCTGCATAGTTAGGGTAGTTGCAGAAAAGTTGCACGCGTTGCTTTGATTCAATAAGTTTGTTAATCTGCTCCATTGTGCGATGTTCGATAATTCTGCCGTTATTAATCAAGCCAATAACATCACAAGTGTGCTCCAACTCGGCAAGATTGTGGCTTGAAATTATTATGGCAATCTTTTCTTTGCTTGCCAAAGCGCGCAAAACATTGCGCATTTCAACAATGCCGTTAGGGTCCAAACCATTTGTTGGCTCGTCTAAGATAAGAAGTTTTGGCTTGTTTAACAACGCTTGAGCAATGCCCAGCCTTTGCTTCATGCCTAGCGAATAAGTGGAAACCTTATCTTTAATCCTATTTTCCATGCCAACAAGTTTCACAATTTCAGGAATTCTTTTGATGGCAGCTTTGCCATAAAAAGCCGCAAACAATTTAAGATTTTTAAGCCCAGATAGATAAGGGTAGAGCTGAGGCATCTCAACCACTGCGCCAATGTTAGAAATGGCTTTTGTGAAATTCCTTTCAATATTATAGCCACATATTCTTATTGACCCACTAGTGATTGGGGTTAGCCCGGTTATCATTCTAATCGTGGTGGATTTGCCTGCACCATTAGGCCCAACAAAACCAAAAATTTGACCATCAAAAATTGTGAAGGTAACACTGTTCACGACCTTTTTAGGACCATACATCTTAGTTAAATTTTTAACAACTAAAACAGGTTTCATAAATCTCCTAATTTTTATTCTTTCTAATGAATATTCGCAAGAATAGATAATCAATCATAATTGTGCTCAGCATGAGGATTGGAGCATAGAGGTTTGCAAAGTTTTTGATGCCAAATAATTTTGAAATTGAGTTGCCACCAAGCGCCACATTTGATATTATCACAACCACAATCATCACAAGCGTGATTGATAGGCTTATGATTAAATGCTTTTTATAATCATATTTAAACTTTGCTTCTTTTAAGTGCATGCAAAATTTATCATAATTAACTGCATAGATTGTGGGGTAGAACACAATCACCATTAAAGCCAATATAAGCGCAACATTATAAATAACTCCACCGCCAACAAAGTGCATAACAATGGCAGATATTATGGACATCACAATCAAATAAGCCGTTGAGCAAATCACCCTTAACCACATATTTCTAGCAATTTTTTTTGCGGCTAAATATTTTGGAGAATGCTTGAAGTTAACATAGTCCACACACTTAACACCATCACTTTCCACAACAATCGGTTGCTGGATTTTGATTGGTTGTGCGGGTTGAGATTTTGTTTTCTCTTCAATCTGGCTCTTATAACTCTGCGAGAGAGTAGAGGCTTCGCTTTCAGTGAATTTTGCCACATTTTTGTTGGAAGCAAATTGTTCAGTTTTCACATCCTGACCATTTTTAAGCAATTCAGCATTAGATGAATTAATTTCGCTTTCTGTTAGATTATCTATATTTTGAGAGGCAAACACTTCCTCTGTTGGCAAAACACTTTCCTTCAACTTAGGCTCTTCTTGTTGCTCCAAAAGAAGATCCATAATTGAAACAGTCTTAGGCTCTTTTTCAATAGTAACTTGCTTTTGTTCTGGCACATCAATCTCATCTTTCTTAGTTGATGCGGGTTCTTCAGCCAAATTGACATCATCCACGCCGTCTTTTAAGATTATATCAATTATTACGGACACGCTTGGCATGGTTGACAATTGAGAATTGCCATTCTCAGTTAATTTATAATAATGACGCTTGCCACCAATTTCGCTATCCTGCCAATATGATGAAATGAATTTAGATTTTTCTAATTTTTTAAGAATGGTGTAGAGCGTTGCTTGCTTAATAACAATTTTGCCATTCGACCTAAGTTCGATAGACTTGCTTAATTCAAAGCCATATTTATCACCATCACTTAGTTCGTGCAAGATGAGTGGAATTAAGTCGGTTGTTTTCATAACACCCCTTTTATAAGTTAATTATATAATAATAATTTATTATAGTCAATAAAAAAAAACAATTTTAAAAAATTAGTTTAAAACTGTTTTCCTTGCACAAGGTCATGACTTTCATCAATAAGTTTGAATAATGTTTCGCTTGAAATTTCTTTGTTTAGCACAACTGTAACCCAATTTTTCTTATTCATATGATATGCGGGGAATATTGATTTGTTGTCGATTATCGATAAGATTTTCTCCGGCGGAAGTTTAATATTTATCACGCTAAGCATATATTTCCCACTGACACCCAAACAATTCGCTTGAATATGCATAATTAAAGCAAACCACTTATTGTTATTGGTGCATTTAAAAGTGGCAAAAGTGGGGTAAGCGCTCCACGGATGCTCAGGGTCAACATTATATTTTTTCTTAATGTGGGCAATCACATCATTTTCCAAGTTAGAGTAGGTTAGGCACTTTTTCTTTATCTCATCCACAATGTTTGAAACTTCTTGCCTTAAGCCGAGCACAAACGAGCCTTGAAAGTTTTCATTGTCCAACAATTCATAATTTTCTTGAAAGTTGATATCAAACAAATCCACGCTAAACTCATTGTTTGACAACTTTATCTTAGCAATAAAATCTTTATTTTTAATTGGCTTTTCGAGATAATAATTACCATTTTTCAAGATAAAACCAAACTTTTTTAGGCGCACATCGTCTAAAAGGTGGTCATTCAACACATAGTTAAAAAGCATATCACTCCTCGGCTAGAAGTTATTCCTAATTAGGCCAACAACTTTGCCCAAAATTTCAAGTTGGCTAGTGTAAATAGGTTGCATAAATGAATTTTCGGGTTGCAACCTAAAAAAGCCATTTTCTTTATAATATCGCTTAACAGTGGCTTCATTATCAATCAAGCAAGCCACAATTTCGCCATTATTGGCAACCGACTGCTTAGATATGACCACATAATCACCATTATAAATGCCAACATTAATCATGCTATCACCTTTAACTTTCAAAATAAACATGTTTGTGCCAGAAAATAGGTTTTGCGACACCACAAATTTATCCACCAAGTTTTGTTCTGCTAGGATAGGCTGGCCGGCAGCAATTTCTCCAATCACGGGGATAGAAATGCTTGCACCAACTTTGTCTATCAACTCAATGGCACGGCTTTTGCTTCCATTGCGAGAAATTTTGCCAATCTTTTCAAGTTTGTCAACATAATATTTGCCTGTGGAAGGCGACTTAAATTGAAAATGAGCGCAAATTTCTCTCACAGAAGGGGAGTAGTTGTTTTTTTCAATTCTATCGATTATAAAATCATAAACCTCTTGTGTTTTATCCATAATTTCTCCTATAATTATAGAATAGCACATTATTAAAACATTTGTCAAACATTTGTTCGACAAATTTTAAAAATTTTTGAAAGTTAGTTTGAAGGGATTTACATTTAAATTTATTCAAAATATAGTGTAATTAAAATGCTAAATAGTCAATATTTAGTTTTCTTCTTTTAGTTTAACCACACCTGCCACAGAGCGTCTAACATCATCACTGATTGCAGCGTAGTGCTTTTTGGTGGTGTTCACATCTTTGTGTCCCAACACTTCAGCCACTATGTAAATATCTTTAGTTTCCTTATAAAGATTAGTGCCGTATGTAGAGCGCAGTTTATGCGGAGTTATGTTTTTCAGTGGAGTGGCGGCTTTTGCATATTTTTTAACTAAGTATTCCATAGCGCGCACCATCATTCTCTTGCCTTGGCTAGACAAAAACATCGCGCGTTCTTCTTTTGGGATATTTAAACTTTCGCGATATTTAAAATAATCTTGCAAAATTTTGGCAGTTTCTTCGCCGAAATAGAGAATAACTTGATTGCCACCTTTTCGAGTAACACGGAATGAATTAAGGCTAAAATTAAAGTCGTCCACATTTAAACCAACGCACTCACTCACACGAATGCCGGTGGTTAAAAATAGCGAAATAATGGCATTATCTCGCAACTTAAATTTTTCGTTATATTTCTTTTGGTGGTTTGAAAACCCGTTCAAAGTATCACAATAGTACATCAATTCCTGAGTTTCTTCAGGCTCTAATCTTATAATTGGTTTTTCATGCAGTTTTGGAGATTTAACTTTGCTTGCCACATTTGCTTTGAGCATGTCTTTATTAAAGAAATATTTAAAAAACGCCCTTAAACTAGATAATTTCCTAAGTTTCCCACGCTCGCCATTTGTGATAACCACTCCGTTTTCCTTATCGTAATAACTTAAATAAGCCATATATCTTTCAATCGTTTGTGAAGTGATTGTGTCAATATCATTTATGGTGATGTCTTTAATGTTTTTGCCCATAAAGTCGCTTTCGTATGTGGTTAGATACACAAAGAAAGTTTTTAAATCAATGGCATAATTTATGCGGGTTAGTGGGGTGGTGGTGTCCTGCGTGCCGATGAAAAATATGCTGCAGAAAGAGGGCAATTCAGCCAACATTTCGTTTAATTTCTTCATATTGTTTCGATTTCTATCCAAATAATAATTGTTTGACATACGCACCCCAATGATAATTTTCATTTTAATTATACAACATCTTTGCGTAAAAAACAAACAAATTTAAGAGTATTGCGCAAAAATATTTGACTTTTATATAATAATTATGCTATAAAAAAAGAGAATATAGATATAATGTTTTAAACAAACTGTAAGGAGATTTATGATAGACATCAATTTGATAAGGACAAACCCAGAAAAAGTTAAAGAGAATATCAAGAAAAAATTTCAAGACCATAAGCTTCATTTAGTGGACGAAGTCTTGGAGTGGGATAAAAAAATTCGCCAATTAAAGCAGGAAGGGGACGATCTTCGCTCAAAACGAAATAGTTTATCAAGCCAAATCGGTGCTTTGATGAAGTCTAATAAAAAAGCAGAAGCGGACGAAATTAAAGCGCAGGTTGTGAAAAATAATGAGCGAATTCTTGTTATTGAAAAAGAAACGGCTGAATTAGATGCTAAAATTAAGCAAAACATGATGTCAATTCCAAACATAATTGCTGACGATGTGCCAATTGGTGAAGATGACAGCAAAAATGTGCAAGAGCAGACTTTCTTGGAAGCCAAAGTGCCAGATTTTGAAATCCCATATCACACTGAAATCCTAGAAAAATTGGGCGGAATTGATGTGGATAGCGCAAGAAAGACCTCCGGTCAAGGGTTTTATTACCTCACTGGGGACATTGCTAGGTTGCACAGTGCCATCCTTGCTTATGCTCGAGATTTCATGATTGGCAAGGGCTTCACCTATGTTATCCCTCCATTTATGATTCATGGCTCAGTGGTGCAAGGCGTGATGAGTTTTGAAGAGATGGGCAACATGATGTATAAAATTGAAGGGGAAGACCTTTATCTTATCGGCACGAGCGAACATTCAATGATAGGCAGATTTATGGATACAATAATTCCAGAAGATAAACTACCAATCACCCTCACATCATATAGCCCATGCTTTAGAAAAGAAAAAGGAGCGCATGGCATTGAAGAGCGAGGCATATATAGAATTCACCAATTTGAAAAGCAAGAGATGATTGTGATTTGCAAGCCTGAGGATAGCGAAGAATGGTACAAAAAGATGTGGAATTACACGGTTGAACTATTCGTTTCAATGGAAATTCCGGTAAGAACGCTCGTTTGTTGCTCAGGAGATTTGGCAGATTTAAAATATAGAAGCCTAGATGTTGAAGCGTGGAGCCCAAGGCAAAAGAAGTATTTTGAAGTTGGTTCGTGCAGCAATTTAACAGATGCTCAGGCAAGAAGGCTAGGAATTAGGTATAAGACGGACAAAGGAAATCAATTTGCTCACACGCTAAACAACACTGTGGTGGCTCCGCCAAGAATGTTGATTGCATTTGTTGAAAATCACTTGCAAGCAGATGGTAGCGTTAGAATTCCAAAAGTTTTGTGGCCTTATATGGGCGGCACAAAAGTTATAAAAGTTATTTAAAAAGTTAAAAGGTGGTGCAAATGAAAAAAGAATTTGAAGATTTGTTTAATTACAATTATGGCAAAACGGATTATACGCCTGATGAGATGATTGCAGCTAAAAGATTGCTGGATATTAGAAATCAGCAAAACTCCATACCGACCGATATCGTGCTTTGGCTGTCGCCATTGCTAATAATTGCGTGCATTGTGAATTTGTTTTATCCAATATTCATGACGCAAACAATCGCTGTGTTGGC
>CANQDP010000011.1 GCA_947593585.1 uncultured Clostridia bacterium | reverse complement strand
ATATTTCTAAGAAATATTATAACACTCCAATTGCGTTTTTACAAACAAAATGGCACATTTTGCCGAAAAAAATAGCATGAAAAATGAGAGGCAAAAACTCCTCTCATCTTAAAATTATCATTTTGCATCCTTTCCACAGCAGTTTTTATATTTTTTGCCAGAACCGCAAGGGCATAAATCGTTGCGGCCGATATGTGAAGAATTTGAGCGTGTTTGTGAGCCTCCATCTTTATTTGTGTTGCCCACATTTATTGGGCCGACCGGCCTTTTTGGCACGATTTGCACTTGCACTTTCATCCTAAATAGCGTGCAAGCCACATATTCGCGCATCTCATCAATCATTTTATCAAACATCTCAAACCCTTGGTTTTTATAAGCCACCACAGGGTCTTTTTGACCATACGCCAAAATGCCGATTTCGTTTCGCAAAGTGTTCATTTCATCGATGTGCTCAGTCCAGAATCGGTCAACAATTCTAAGCAAAGTGTCGCGCTCAGCCACAGAGAAATCAAAGCCGATTTTCTTCACTTCTTCCACTTTTTGCTCATATTTATTTAAGATTTGCTCAAACACTGCCTGGCTCACGCCTTGCACATCTTGACCGTCCACCATTTCTTCGGTGACAAGATTTTCGCCACGCTCTAAGAATTTATCTTCCAGCGCTTTATTTAGTGGCTCTAACTCCCATTCATAGCTTGGCTTGGTTTCGTCAAGATAGGTCGAGCAAAGCTCAAACACAAGCTCTTTAATCATTTCAACGATTTGTGGGTGAACATCTATGCCGTCAAGCACTTTATCCCGCTCGCCATAGATGATTTGACGCTGTTTATTAAGCACATCGTCATATTCAAGCACATTTTTGCGGGCGGAGAAATTGATTGCCTCCACTTTCTTTTGCGCAGTTTCAAAAAATTTGGTTAAAATGCGAGATTGAAGTGGCATATCTTCGTTGCCACGGAAGGCAATAGAGAACCAACTCTTCATCCTATCTTCGCCAAAGCGCTGAGGCAAATCGTCTTCAAGCGAAATGAAGAAAATACTGCTGCCCGGGTCGCCTTGACGGCCGGCACGTCCACGCAACTGATTGTCTATTCGCCTAGACTCATGCCTCTCCGTGCCTAAAATGTGCAAGCCGCCCAATTCAATCACTTTTTGCTTTTCTTCGTCTGTGGTCTTTTTAAAATCGGCATAATATTTATCGTATTTATCTTTTATTGCCTGCTCTTCTTCGGTTAGTTTAGAATTATATGTGGTAACTTTGTCTATCAACTCTTGGCTAACATTTTCATTTAGCAGTTTTTGCTTTGCCAAAAACTCTGGGTTGCCACCCAGCAAAATATCCGTGCCACGACCTGCCATGTTTGTGGAAATCGTAACCGCTCCCACTCTGCCCGACTGAGCCACGATTTGGCTCTCTAGCTCGTGATTTTTGGCGTTTAAAAGGTTGTGAGGTATGCCAAGTTTTTTAATCTCTTTGCTTATGCGCTCACTCTTCTCCACCGATGCTGTGCCCACCAAAATTGGCTGACCTTTCTCGTGCTTTTCCTTAATTTCTTCCACTATCGCCTTATATTTTGCGTCTTCAGTGAAGAAAATCATATCTTGCTCGTCTATGCGCAACACAGGCTTATTTGTTGGGATGCAGACCACATCGAGATTATAGATTTTGTTGAATTCTGTTTCTTCCGTTTTTGCTGTGCCTGTCATGCCGCTAAGTTTATCATAAAGTTTGAAATAGTTTTGCAGCGTGATGGTGGCAAGAGTTTTGTTTTCGTCCTTAATCTTAACATGCTCTTTTGCTTCTATTGCTTGATGAAGCCCGTTTGAATAGCGTCTGCCCGGCATAATGCGACCGGTATATTCATCCACAATCAAAATCTCGTTGTCTTTCACAATATAATTAATATCGCGCATCATGATATAGTTGGCGCGCAAAGCGTTGTTGATGTGGTGATTAATTTCAAGATTTTCAATGTCCGACAAATTTTCTATCTTAAAGAAATTTTCTGCCTTGCTGACGCCCGACTCGGTTAACCTAATCTGTTTGCGCTTAATATCTATTTCATAATCTTCTGGCTTTAAGCGTTTGGCAAAGCCGTCTGCCGTGCCATAAAGTTCACTAATCTTGCCACCCGGACCGGAAATAATGAGCGGAGTGCGCGCCTCATCAATTAAAATTGAGTCCACCTCATCCACAATGCAGAAATTGTGCCCACGCTGCACTTTATAGCGCTTGTCCACCTGCATATTATCTCGCAAATAGTCAAAGCCAAACTCGCTATTTGTGCCATAAGTGATGTCACATTCATAAGCGTGTTTTTTCTCTTCGGGCGACTGATTAGATAGCGTTACACCGATGGTTAGCCCCAAAAATTTATAAAGCCTGCCCATCAATTCCGCTTGATAGGTTGCCAAATATTCGTTGACAGTGATGACATGCACATTTTTGCCCGTGAGCGCGTTTAAATAAACCGCTGTGGTGGCGGTTAGAGTTTTACCCTCACCTGTTTTCATTTCTGCGATACGCCCTTGATGAAGCACCACGCCACCAATTAATTGCACATGGAAATGCCTTTGCTTAAGCACGCGGGTGGACGCCTCACGCACAAGCGCAAACGCGTCTGGCAAAATGTCATCCAACTTTTCGCCATCACTGAGCCTCTGCTTTAAAATAGGCGTTTGGGCCTGCAAATCATCATCGCTCATCTGCGCATATTTATCTGCCAAAGCCTCAATTTTTGCCACAGTTTTTTCAATTTTTAAAAGACTTCGCTTATTATCTGAAGCAAATAGATAAGAAAATAATCCCATAAATCTCTCCTAGAAAACCAACTTTATTGCCATAAAGCAAAATTTACACAATAATTCAGCCTATATAATAGCATAATTAAAAAAATTTGTCTAGCAAAATGGACTAAACAAATTTTTTCATCAAAATCCGCCAAAAATTTTTATTGGGGGCGCACGGTTGCCCGCGCGAGCGGGCAACAAAAAAGGCACACCCGTGCCTTTTTAAAAGTTGAAAACTTTTGTGCGCCCCTTCCTTACATCTCTGTGCGAGAAGAAAGGGCTTTTGATAATGTGAGTGCGTCTGTATATTCAAGTTCACTGCCCATGGCAATGCCTTGCGCCAAACGCGACACTTTCACCCCGAGCGGCTTTAATAGATTGGCAATATAAAGTGCGGTGGCCTCGCCCTCAACATCTGGGTTGGTGGCAACAATCACCTCTTTAATTTGCTCGTTATTTATTCTATTTAAAAGTGAGCGGATATTAATATCGTTTGGGCCTTTATTTTCAAGCGGGTTAATCACACCGTGCAACACATGATAACTGCCACCAAAATCTCGCACTTTTTCGAGTGCGGACACATCTTTTGGCTCTTTAACCACGCAAATTATTGGCTGTTTATTTGGCTTTGCACAAGTGGAGCAAATGTCCTTATCCGTGAAGTTGCCACAAATTTTGCAATAATGAATTTGCTCTTTTGCGTCAACCATTGCGCTGGCAAAATCTTTAACTTCTTGCTCGCTTTGGGTGAGCAAAAAATAGGCATATCTTTGTGCCGTCTTATTGCCAACACCGGGCAAACGAGAAAACTCGTTTATAAGCCTATCCATTGCGTCTATTTGATTCATTAAAACAAACCGCCCATTCCGCCTAGATTGCCACCCATCTTGCTATTTTTCAATTCTTCCGCCTTTGCGCTGGCGTCTTTAACAGCCACCAAAATAAGGTCTTCAAGCATCTCCACATCGTCTGGGTCAACCGCTGATTTATTTAGTTTTATCGACTTAAACTCGCCTTTGCCGTTCATCACCACGGTTACCATTTCACCCCCGGCTTTGCCGACCACCTCGGTTTGCTCAAGTTCCTCTTGCGCCTTCATCATTTGCTCTTGCATCTTTTTTGCTTGGTTCATAAGGGCGTTCATATTCATTCCGCCACCAAAGCCACCATGATATGCCATAAATTTCTCCTTTTACTCTTTAAATTTTATTTTTGATTTGAAAACTTGCTTCAAATTGTCTTTAACATCTTGCGTTGACGCGTTATCTTTATCATAAACCGCTTCGACCGCAGTTAGACTATCGTCAAACAATTTGGCTGTTTTTAATATTACCTCAATTCGCTCTGGATTGTCAATCGTTTCAAAACTGCTTAGGTCATTAGTGTGCAATATTAATTTATGCGCTTGCTCTTCCACTTTGTTTACGCTCCTAAGCGCATTTATTAGGGCAAACATGTTATATTCTTTAAATTTTATCAGCACATTGCCCCACATACGCTCAATCTCAGTGACTTCTTTTTCTTGCTCAACAGGCTGAACCGGTGCAGGCTGCACAGGTGCTGGCTTTGGAGGTTGATTAGGCTCAATCTTTTGCTCGGCAGGTTTTGGAGGAACAACCGCCGCACTGTCCACCAACTCTAAGCAAGCGGATTCAAACAAATTTTCTGGGTTTAGGCTATATTTCAAATCTAGTTCAATCGCTGCAAATTTTGAAAATGCCCTTTTCAAGAGATTTATGTCGAAAAGTTTGGAAATGTCCACATACTGCGCATATTCGCCCGGCAAAATATCCAAAATTGAATAATCGCCCACGCCCGACTTTATCATGACAAGATTTTTGATATAATCTGCCATCTCTTTGCAAAGCACTTGAATGTTTTTGCCCATTCCAAGCGCTGATTTGATTGATAAAAATAAGTTTGACACATCTTTATTTGCGATGGATAACAAAATATTTTTAATGTTGTCTTTATTAGAAAGGCCAATCACCTTTTCACACTGCTCGATTGTGATGTTGTAATCACAAAACGAGGCAACACTATCCGCTATTGAAAGCATATCTCGCACGCTGCCTTCACCCGCTCGGGCAATGGCATATAGGCTCTTTTCATCGCACGACACATTTTTCTTGCTAAACACCGATTTTAAATGTTCAACAAGGACATTTATTGGCAAAAGTTTGAAATCAAAACGTGTGCAGCGCGATAAAATTGTGGCTGGCAGTTTGTGAATTTCTGTGGTGGCAAGGATAAAAATAATATGCTTTGGTGGCTCTTCGAGCGTCTTTAAAAGCGCATTGAAGGCACTATCTGTGAGCATGTGCACTTCGTCTATGATATACACTTTATATTTGCCAATAAGCGGCGGGAAATTCACTTTTTCACGCAAATCGCGAATTTCTTCCACTCTATTGTTTGAAGCGGCGTCTATTTCCACAATGTCTGTGTTCGCTTCGCTGAGTGCCACGCATTCAGCACACACCCCACATGGATTGCCGTCCTGCGAATGGGTGCAGTTCACTGCGCGAGCAAAGATTTTTGCCGTGCTGGTTTTGCCCGTGCCGCGCGGACCACAGAAAAGGTAGGCGTGCGTTAGCCTATCTGTTTTGATTTGATTTTTTAGCGTCTTAATAATAAAGTCTTGCCCCACCACTTCGTCAAAGTTTTTGGGCCTAAATTCGCGATATAATGCTAAATTCATTAGATTTCTCCTTTTATTGTGTGAAGTTTGCGCTTGATGGCTTGAAGAGTGTTGTCCACCTGCTTGGGCGTGATGTCCAGCCGCTCCGCCATTTGAGAATAAGTGAAGCCGTTTAAAAACATTTTGAGCATTTCAAACTGCTGGTCGGTGAGCAAATTTCGCACCTTACTTATCATAATTGCCGACATCTCCTTGTCGATATACTCTTTTTCTATATCACTATTATCGTCCACAATTATCACTCTCATAACGTTGTCATCATCTAGCCCAACGCCGCCATAATAATTTATTGGCAAATAACTATTCAGCGGAGCGTTTTTCACCCTATTTGCGTTTTTCACAGCGTTTTGCATTTGACGATGGATGCATAGCGAAGCAAATGCACTAAAATTGTGGTTTTTGGACTTATCATAGACATTAATTGCTTTATAAAGCCCAATCATTCCTTCTTGAATAAGGTCGTCTTCATCCGCCCCAATCAAGAAATATTCACGCGAAATGGCAATCACTTTTGGCTTGAAAAGACGGAGCAAATCTTCCATTGCCAACTCGTCATTGTGCTGCGCTCGTTCAATTAAATCAACGATGTCGTCCTGCATATATTAAAGCCTCCTTATCTAACTCTCTGCCTCACCACTTCAAATATTGCGATTGCACCTGCATTTGATGCGTTTAAACTATTCACTTTGCCAAACATATCTAGCGAAAGCACTTCGTCCGCCCGCTCTTTCACTAGGCGCGAAACGCCCTTGCCTTCGCCACCAATCACCAGCGCGGTGGGATAGGTGAAATCTGCTTTATAAATCCTCTTGCTGCCCGCTTCGAGCGCATACACCCACACCCCTCGCTTTTGCAAATCTTGAATTGCGCGTGGCAAATTTGTTACCTTAGCAATAAGCATATGGCAAACCGCACCCGCACTTGTTTTATAAACCGTGTCGGTTACCTCACAGGCGCGATTTTCTTGAATTATCACCCCGTGCACGCCTGCACATTCGCAAGTCCTAATAATTGCGCCGAGATTGTGAGGGTCTAAAATGCCGTCTAAAATCACAATAAACGGCTTTTGCTCACGCTTTTCGGCAAGATGAAAAATATCATCAATTTCTGCATATTTAAAACTTGGCACAAACGCCAACACTCCCTGACTATTTTGGTGAATTTTGGCAAGAGATTGCTTATCTAACACTTCAACAGGCACACCCCTCGATTTTGCTGCCTCGCCAATCTTCAACAGATTGATATTTTTGCTATCTTCAATGAGCACTTTCTCCACTCTAATGCTAGAGTTTAAGAGCTCATTCACAACATTTATTCCTTCAACAATCATAATTTCTCCACCACATATTTTTTAAAGATTTTTTCTAGCCTAGCATAGTCCTCTTTCAAAAACCAATAGCCGAACAGGGCTTCTAGTTGCGTGGCTTTGTTATACTCTTCCACCGTGCTATTTTTTGCCTTTGAATGAGGTGAATGATTTCGAGCACGAGTGATAATATCCAACTCATCATCTGTCAATTCACCTTTAATTTCATCCAACAAAACAGCCTGAGCTTTTGCGCACACCACTTGGTTTGCAGCACGATTTAAAGCATTGGGCAGAATATCGCTATTTTCAACCAAATGTTTTTTCACAAGCAGACCAAAGATGCTATCGCCCAAAAAAGCGAGTGCTAGAGGATTTTTATAATAGGCTTTGTGAAACTTCTCTTCCATGCCATGATTATAGCATATTTTTAAATTAAAGTAAAGTATAAAAACGAGCAATGCCAGATTGTCCGAATTAAAATTTGAAATTTCACAAATTTGATTTATGTATTTCAACTATCACGCCAAAGCAAAAAACCTAATCAAATCGGGCGAGGCGTTTGCCGCCACCCTGTTTGATAATTATCACCACATATCGCCCGCTCTTGTGATTTATTTCAAATGTTATCGCCCAATTCCAATTAGGGAATATATGTGGGATGATTATTTTTTGCTTTTGAAAGAAAACAAAATCAAGGTTGAAGACAAGCGAAAATTGTGAAAAATTTTTAAAATTTCTTAAAATTTGCACAAATTTTTAATTTTTTTTAAATTTTTTGCACTATTTTTTAAATTTATTTCAGTTCACCCGTGTTAATTGAATATATAAACATTTGTTTCACAGGCTTATGATAAGCCCTTTCAACAGCCAATTTATATAGGCTCAACTGCTCGGCATATTTCTTTTTTAAGATGTCGATTGGAAGGTGGGAAAATTTATAATCCACAATCACCATTTCATTTTCAAATTCAATCAATAAGTCCACCACACCTTGAATGAGCACCTTATCAGTTAGATTGCTGCCAGCAACCACTTCATTGTATGGCACAAACATCATAAACTCTGCTTCTTTTTTTACGTCTTTTGCACCAACGCACAATTTTTTAATCTGCTCGTGAGCCATTTTTATCTTTTCATAATCCACATCTTCAAATTTTGTTTCCGGCTGTTGATACTCATTCAAAAAGTCCAACGCTTCAAGCGTTTGATGATAGTGTGTGCCCATTGCCGCTCTATCCTCTTCCGCATCGATTTGCACATCCGGCATGAGCCAACGTTTAGTGTCAAATCTGCTAGTTTGCGACTGCTGGCTGTTTAACCCGGTTACCGTGTTTTTGAAAGGAATATTAAATTTTTCGCTATTCTTATATTTGAAATCAATATAGAGTTCATCAAAATCTTGTGAGTTTTGCTCAGCGCTCTCAGTTGGTTCAACATCTTCTAAGAAGTTGAATTCCACTTCGTCATGCAAATCGTTCAAGCGATTTTTATAGCATGACAAAATCATATTCAAAAAGCTGGAATTTTTTATTTCATCTGTCAGCAATTTATTTGTGTATTGCCCCGTTATGATTAATTTGTTTTTAGCACGCGTGAGCGCCACATATAGCAATCTAAGTTCTTCCTTATAGCCTTTAACGAAATTTTGCTGCTTTATTGCATATTTTGTGAGGCTATAAGATTTCGTTCGGCTTGCGCTATCGAAATAATCCACACCAAAGCCAATGTCTGCATTAAAATTCACCAAATCAATTTCATTATTAAAGCCCAAAACCTTGCCTGAATTATATAAAATCACCACAGGGAATTCTAGCCCTTTGCTCCTATGAATTGTGAGAATAGACACGCAATTTTCCTTATCAACTTCTTCAAAAGAACTGCTTTTAGATATGCTGCTTTCCACCACATCCACAAATTCTTTTAAGCCAAGATTATCTTCGAGAGGAGAGAGTTTGTGCAAAAACTCGTCTATAAGCATTAGTTCCCTTTCGCCTTCTAGTGTTTGCAAAAGATAGTATTTCAATTTTTTATCATTTAAGATATAACGAATTAATTCGCTGTTTGTTTTAGTAAACGAATTTGTTTTTATATCTTCTAAAATTGCAAACCCTAAACGAACATTCGCATTTTCACTAGATTTAAAATTTTCATATAGGCTAGTGCTCACATCTCGTACCTGTGCAAGTTCATCAACTGATAAATCTGTGAGTGCGTAGAAAACTGCAAGAAGGTCAACATCATCTGCCGTGTTAGCAACACATTTTAATATGGACAAAATCAACTTTATGCCCTCGCTTGAAGAAATATTAAGCCTATTATTAATGCCAACAGGCACATTGGCTTGCCTAAGCACATCAATGAGTGTGGACACAGCGCCATCCTTCTCCGCACGAGAAAGAATTGCAATGTCCTTATATTCAAGTGTGCGATAGGTTTTGCTATCCGCATCATAAAATTCTGTGCCGACAAGTGAGGTGATTTGCTTTAAAACCATCACTGCTTCAAGATAATTTGCACTGCGTTTTTGTGCACCCATCTCGTCCTGCTTAACGCTATAAATTCCACTCGGCTCTTCGTTTTCATTTTCCGGTTTTTTCACCAAGAGAAGTTTCACTTTGTCATCGACAATATCCCCTCTCTGAGCGTCAATTATGCAGTCAGTTTCATAATCAATATCTGCCGAGCCTTTCGTCATAAGGCTTGAAAACAGCACATTCACGAAACTCATGATTTTAGGATTTGAGCGGAAGTTTACATTCATTTTAAACACATCGCCCGTGTGCGCAAGTTGATAGTCGTTATATTTTTTTAAGAACCATTCAGGGCTAGCACCACGGAAACCATAAATTGATTGCTTAACATCGCCAACGGTGAACAGTGTGGTGTTTTCACCCACCAGCAAAGACATTATGCTATCTTGAAGCAGGCTAACATCTTGATATTCATCAATGAAAATATATTTATATTTTTCGTTTAATTCTTTTCTTACCCTATCAATTTTTAATAGTTTCACCATTAATCTATTCAAATCATTGAAGTCGATTAAATTATATTTCGATTTCTTTGCATTATAATTTTCAATGAATTTTTTCACCAATTCAACCAAAAGTGAGTAATATTTCACTATAGTTTCATTGTTTTTATCAAAATTTGCGTCAATATTGTTTGCTTTCAAATCATTTAGGAATGCAAGAAAATCTTTATAAGAAGCAAAGAAATCAAGCAATTCTGGAGCGTCTTTTTTTTCTTTAATTGTGAATGTCGGAAACTCCACATTTAGCGAGATGAGATTTGCTTTGAGCATCAAATTTGGATTGATATTTTCAAGAATTTTCATTATGCTTTGAATTTTTTGCCCGAGTGCTCCGCTATAATTTTCAATTATTGATTTTCGCAGTTTGTCAACCTCGAAATTCAACTTTTCATTCACAATTTTTTCGGCTATTGCGTTGTTTTTATATTCTTCTATTGAATTATCTAAAAACTCGTTGTAATTTTCTATGTTTATCACATCGTTATACATATCCATCACGATGTTTTCCACAATTTTTAAATCTCGCCTTCTACCACCAAATAAATCGAGCAAAATGTTGATTTTGTCCGCATCTTTAGAAAATTCGTCTAAAGTTTTTTTCATAGACTGAGTGAGATAATAATCGCGCGATGAATCGGAAATCAATTCAAAATTAGGCGAGATATTTAATTCATAAAAATATTTTTTTATCGTTTTTGAGCTAAAGCCATCGATTGTGTCTATGCTTGCGGTTTTTATTTGGTCGATTAGGCTCAAAATCTCTTCATGCTCGCTTTCTGGTGCGTCTTGCAATAGCGATTGAAATTTCTTTATGAGTCTATCTTTCATTTCATTTGCGGCAAGCACGGTGAAAGTTACCACAAGCAAGTTTTCCACCGGCACTTTATCTCTCAAAATTAGATTGGCAATTTTTTCTATCATCACTGTGGTTTTGCCACTGCCCGCGCCCGCACTCACAAGTTGATTGTTTGCCTGAGATTTTAAAATATCTGCCTGAACACCTTTAAACTCTTTCATCTTCGCCACCTTCCTCTTTAAAACTGTTTAGACCAACGCTCTTTGCTTGCCTAGCAAACCCGCCGTTGCAAGCGTGCAGGCAGATGTGGTTATAAGGGCAATAAGAGCAAGGCAAACTGACATCGCTAGGGCTTGCAGCAATAAACCCAGAACGAATTTCTTCTGTGGCATTTTCGCTCACGAGTTTTGCATAGTGTTTTAACCTTTCCATCTCTGAATAATCAAGTTCTTTATGCCCGATTGTTTTGTTTGCAATGTTTTGCTTAGACATTGTGAGATTTACGATTTCACTACGCATTTTTGGAGTTAGAGACGTGTCTAACGCGTGCACAATTTGCTCATCATTTAAGAAAAATCCTTTAAGAGAATAATTGTTTTTTTGCTCTCTCACATAGTCATTGTGCAAAGGAAGATAAAATTCTCCAACCACCTTGCCGTTCAACTTCTCTTCCATTGCCAAAGCGTACAAAAATAATTGAAGTTTGTTGCCATAGTATAGTTCTTTTAAACTTGCGTCTGCCACGCCTGATTTATAGTCCACAATGCGCAAAAACGATTGACCATCGGCGTCATACTTATCCACTCTATCAACTTTCCCATTTATTTCAACATTTTGCAATTTGAAGGTGTTGTTGTGGAAAAATTCATATTCAAATTTATATGGTTTGAATAGTGATTTAGCATCAATGTTATTCACGCCGGCAATAATTCTAACAAGTTCGTCAATTAGGTTAATGACAATCGGGCTTTGCGCATTCAATTTTAGCCTTTCATTTGAATTGAGCAAGGCAAAAATTTGAGTTTGACAAAATTTATAAACATCACCCACATTTTTATTTCTCTTGTAATATTCGCACAGCACGGCATGGATAATATTTCCTAAGTCTTGCGAAGAAAGTTTATTTTCAACCCGCGGTGAAATTTTTAATGTGTTATTTAAAAAATAATTGAACGGACATTTAAAATACGCTTCGAGTTGAGATGGAGAAATTGTGTGCAAATTTTTATAAATTTTTAAATTTTCGCTTGAAATTTGCGAAATTTCTTTGTTTTTTATGACATTTTCGCCTAAATCGTTAATTTTTTTCTTGCATTTGTGCTCAATGGCATCCCAGTGTGAGAGTGCACAATATCTCTCCAATACATTAGGTGTGAGCGTTGGAAGAGGAAGTGCCGCGCTTGAAAATGCGAATTTAGAATTTAATTCTTTTATCAGTTCGCTTGGCGAATAGGAATATGAAATCTCAAGCGCGGTTTCAAACATGGTTGCCAAATTGAAGAGCCTTAATTTCGCCAACTTGTTTATATGAGCAATCGTTGGAGCAAGTTTGTTTTTAAAACTAAGTGCCTCAATTTCGCTATCCAAAATTATTCCGCAATCAAACTTTAAACTTGGAGCATTTTCTGCTGTGCAATTCACTATGTAGAGATGTTCAAATATTTCCATAGAATTTGTGGCATCCACAACCTTGGCAGCATCTAGTGTTTGTGGCAGGTTGCTAAATTTCACGAGATTTGAAACATGGGTGAAAATGTCCAATAGTTTTTCGAGGTCAGCATTCTCATAGAAAGTGGATATATCTTCCAGCAAGTTGAAAATTAACTGCTTGGATTTAGTTAAAATCAATCGGTCATTCAAACTTGCATTTGTTGCCAAATTTTGCATTATCTCATCAAAATTTATAAGAGTGTCGGCTGTTTTTAGTTTTTCAACAAAAATTCCAACCGTTTCATCTTTTTTTATTTCAAACAGTTTTAAAAATTCTGTTAACTTTTGGGCAGATTTCTCACACTCGCCCCAATCTATTTTTTCAACCCTTCCATAGTTATAAAACAATAGTTTTTCTATCAACGCCTTTTTTTCTTCCACTTCAAGCAAAAAGAATGGAGAATTTATGATGTCTATCAAGTTTGAGCAATCATATCCATTCGCCTGATATTTCAAAACAGAACAAATAAATTTGTAAAATATGCTTTTATTGATGGATAAAGATGCGTCAATATAATAATTTATTTCATATTTAGAAAAAATTTCTTTAATTTTTGAAATGTTTTGCTCCAAATTGAAAACTGCCACGCCAAAATTTCCAAACTCTTTTCCGCTTGCCACTTGCGTGCGGATATTTCGTGCCACATTCTCAATTTCGCTAGCCACTCCATTGCCAGAGAAAAACGAAATTAATTTGCCATCAAATAAAAATTTTTGCTTGCTTGTGCCGAAAAGATTATTGTGCAAAAAATCTTTAAACTCACCAAAACTTTGATTTGAATTTATCACCTTAAAATCAAGTTCGTTTTTGTAAGCTATATTTTTAAGTTGGCTAAAAATCTCTTGATTATAAATCATTTTATTAGAAGATGTGGAATAATAGTTCATCACCACAACTTCTGCCTTTATGGCGAGTTGCTCAATTATCGAATATTCTATTGCGGTGAAATCATCAAAACCAACAAACAAGATTTTTTTATTATCCTCGCCATTTGAAACAAACAAACTAGACATCAAGAAAATGTCGGTGGCGTCCAACTTGCCAGCCTTTTCATTTTCATATAATTCATAAATTAATTGCAGGTCGGCAATTTTGCTTTGCAGTTGCTCATTGTTAGACGAAAACCCTTTCATTTCTTTATAATCAATTTTGGAAGATTTAAGTTGGTTTATTGTGCTGAAAATGTTTTCTGCATAACTGAAAGAATATGCTTTGTTGCAAAATATTTTAAACTTATCTCTATTATCATTCAGCAGTTTATTAATCAAAATGATGCTGCCGATGGTGGAAATTTGTTTTGACCTATCCACCACGCATTTCTTTTTTGCGAAACGGTTAAGAGTGCTCACTTTTATGTTGAAACTTGAAGAGATGTGCATATGCTCAAATATAAATTTTTCCATAAAAAGGCTAAGTTTATCTGGCACAACAATTTCTATCTCTTCATCTTTATTCTGCGCACAAAAATCAGCCACTGAATAAAGTGCCGAATAAAATGATGGAGTGTTCACTATCTTAATCATGCATTAATTATAACATAATGCACAAAATTTTGCAATGTTTTTAATGTTGTGGAAAAGGCAACTTCCGCCTCAAAAATTGACAAAAATTTCTTTGGTTTTTAAAAATTTTTACATTTTTTGGCATAAAAAACACAAATATTTGCCAATTTTTTGAAATTTTATCAAAATTTTTTCAACTTGAATAAACTAAGCATATCCCGCTCAAACTATAAATGGAGGTGCTATATGGCTAAAAATAGATGGACACCTGGTGAGCAAGTTCCAAAGTCTGCAACATATGTTGCCTATGACGAGAACGGGCGAAACGGTGGCAGCCTTTATCTTGAAAAAGGTAAAAGATTTCCAGCCACCCAACACTCAGGTAGCTATTATACTTTAGGTGAATAGTTCCCAAGATAAGACCGCTTCAGCGGTCTTTTTCATTATTATTTTGCTTAGAAAACGGCGAAAAAACGACCTCCCAACCGCATGGCAAAATATAAGGCAAAAATGCCACACTCAATATGTGGCGGCCGAACATTTTAAGCGACCTATAAATTGTTGGATGCGTAAACTCCAAATGATTAAGACAAACTAACGCAAGACCATATACTATTTTTCAAAATTTTTGGTTTTTAGGTTGACAAGTTTAACATAATTTGCTATAATCGACTTGTTAATCTGCCTAATCCGGCGAATTAAATCAATTAATAAAACAGATTTCGATGTGGAGAGTTACTCAAGAGGTCGAAGAGGCGTCCCTGCTAAGGATGTAGGCGTAGAAATGCGCGCGAGGGTTCAAATCCCTCACTCTCCGCCAAAAACACAATATATTGTGTTTTGCGACTTATGGCTTATACAATATCTAGGCAAATTGTATGGGTCATTTTTATTTTTGAGTAGAATTTGAGTAGAAAATAAGAATTTCAAACCATTTGCTTTAACAATCTTGATTAACATGCCCATGATTAGCGTAAAGACCTAAACATCTGATTAACACATTTCTTTTTTTGCTCCAAGTTTGGGTGGACATATAAATTTAATGTGGTGCTAATGTTTGAATGTCCCAAAATGACACTAACCGTTTTATAATCACATTTACATTCAATGCATCTCGTAGCAAAACTATGTCTTAAACCATGAAATTTAAGATCATGAATCTGCAACTTTTTTAACAATTTTTTATAATAATTTCTATAAGTTCTTGGTTCAGTTGGTTTTTCGTCATTTGTAACAACATAAAAGTCTTCCTTAACGATTTTTTTTATAGGTTTAATTAATCTTAAAAGGTCGCTTGTCATTGGAATATCTCTAATTGAATTTTTTGTTTTGGGAGTGTCAATCACAATTTCTGTATGTCGCCCATTCTCTGTTATTATATATACTCGCTGAAGAGTCCTACGCACCTTTATTATTCCGTCATCGCAGTCTATATCTGACCAACGCAATCCGCATATTTCGCCTATTCTCATACCCGTAGAAAGACATATGTATATTCCTAAGTTTTTAAATGTAAAATATTTTTCCAAATAATCTAAAAGTTTTTTATGATCTTGCCTTGTTAAAATCTCTAATTCGGTTCTCTCATTTTCACTAGGAAATTTTATCTCAATTTCTGAATAGTCTAGCAACTTTTGTTTTACTCCATATCTAATTATCATCTTTAAAACAATTATCATATCTTTAATAGATTTTTGGCTTAAACCTTCATTTAACTTTTTCAATACAAATTGTTGAACATCTTTTTCTTCAATTTCAGTTTTAACGCCAAAATAAGGCAACAGATGATTTTCCAGTAACAATAGGTATGCAGAATAAGATGACTTTTTGATATAACTTCTTTTTTCCTCCTTCCACAAATTAGATACTTCAGAAATGTTTTTTCTTTTGACCATGTTTTTTACCTCCTTAATAATAGTCATAATTAATTTTAATATATAAAATATGATTTTTAACATCCTTGAAGGAATTAGTAAAAGTATTATATTTATAATCTCACTACAAATATTTTCAATGAGTTTCTTTAATGATTTATGTTCCTTAATGATTTTGCTTTGGGTTTCTATTTTTTGGTCAATAAAATTAAATAAGTTAATAATTTTTTCTTCTTCATCTAACATTATTGGAGTATATATAATCAATTTTTTTAAATCATCATTATGCAAATGAACTATTGATGCTCCTTGTGCAATTTTTGCTATATCAAATTTCCTTTTACCATTCAATTGACAACTAATAAAAGAACCATTATCAAACTTTAAACGTATTACATTTAAATCACTACCAAGTAAAATATTATCTTTATTAATACAACATGCAGTTGCAATATCAATTGGAGTTTCACCAGAAGCAGGGATTATTACATCATTTTTTTTACTAAGAAACAACCCAGTTGTATCAATATCAGTTTTACTGATTACTTTATTAATTGTTTCATTTTTATATGTCGTATATAACTCTCCATATAAAATACATTCATTACCATCTGAACTTAATTGTTCTTTTGAAATTCCACAACCTTTATAAAAATCTGCAATCTCACTAAATTTTCTTTTTAACCAATTTTCTTTGAATTCTGGAAATCTCAAATTGGGAACATTTAAGATTATTTTTCTCGTAGGTTCCCAATTTGAGATTTTTGAAATATAATGACGATTGGATTAAAACATGTCTTTTTAATGTTGCAATTGTTGTTGGTGGCGGAACTCCAGATACATCTATATCTTCTTATTGGAATGGAAATATTCAATGGTTTACTCCAACGGAAATTGGACAATCAAAATATGTTTCTTCTAGTAAGCAGACAATATCAAAACAAGGTCTATTAAAATCAAATGCTAAAATTTTACCGAAAGGAACAATTCTTTTAACTAGTAGAGCAACAATTGGTGAATGTTCAATAACTCAAAATGAATGTACCACAAATCAGGGTTTTCAAAATCTAATAGCAAAACCAAATATGTTTAATGAGTTTTTATATTATTTGGTTAAAACAAAAAAACGACAGTTTATTAAATATGCATCCGGTTCTACTTTTCTTGAGATATCTAACAATGAAATAAAAAAAACAAAATGTAGTATTCCTGACACAGAAGAACAAAAATATATTGTATCATTTTTAAGTAAAATAGATGAGCGAATTCAAACCCAAAGCAAAATCATTGAAGATTTAATGCTTCAAATTAATTACATTAAATATAAACTTTTCAAAAATTATATTACTGAATATTCAAACAGTATAAAACATAAATTTGATGAAATGTTTATTGCATATAAAAAGCTGAATACTTCAAACTTACAACAATATACAATCGGAAAAAATGGTATTAAAATTATTTCTAATATTCCTATTTATTCTACTAATTCACATATTGTATTTGAACCGAATTCTTTAATTTTAGGACTTGGAATTGAAGAAATTGGAATTTCAATTAATACTACAGGATGTTGCAGTCCAATCTATAAAACTTACAAAATTAATAATTCTATCGTCGATACATTATTTTTAAGCATTTTTGTGAACAAATACTTTTTTATGTTGAAGAATTTTGTAACTCAAAAATCTACTAGAAGAAATTTTGAATTTGATTATAAAAGTCTTACTAATATTACATTTACGTTACCAAAAATAGAAATTCAAAAAAAAGATGCACTTATGATAGAAAAATTTTATATTAGATTAAAAAAAGAAAAAGATATACTTTCGCTTTATAAAAAGCAAAAAGCATATCTACTTCAAAATATGTTTATATAAACATATTACACAACATATATTTTTTTTGAGAAAGATAGTCATTGATGATATGTTCTTCAATGGCTATCTTTTTATCTAAATTATCTAATAAATTAACTATTTTGTTAATATATTCAAGATTATCTGATAAAGGAATTAAAAAAGATTCAATATCATCATTTCCAATATTCTTTTGAGCCGCTCCTTGCCCACATAAAATCATTGTCGTTTCGAATTTTTTATTTGAAATTACTTGATAAATGTATTTTTTGAACTTTTCGTTTATAAAATTTAAAACTCCAACACGTTGATTTAATAAACAATTTGAGGTATTAACTAAAGAAACTCTCCCAACATTACCTGTTAGTGAAATTAATATGTCATTATTTTTTAAAATTTGATGTGGTTGTATATCATTTGGAATTTTATTTATTTTATTACATTGAGTTGTATCAATATATTTATTACCTTGAACATTTGCAATAGTAATAATATTGAAATCGCCGTTATCTGTATATGACTCACTTTTAAAAGCATATCCATTCTTTAAAGTTGCAAAATTTTTTAAACAAATGTGTTTATACATTTTTTTGTTATTAAATATTAATTGATTTGTAATTGCATTTTTAAGGGATTTATATTCCTTAATGATTTTGCTTTGGGCTTCAATTCTTTGGTCAAGTGTAAAAAACAATTTAGCTATTTTCATTTGCTCTTTATCTATAGGATGATAATTAATAACCTCATTAAGCAAAGATCCACTAGTTAATGCTCTCGTCGTTATTGAACTTTTTTTAATAATTTCATATCTAATTCTATTATTCGAAAAAGCATATGAACAAAATTCAGGAAGTAATAAACATCTATTATTTGGTCGTGCCCTTAATAAAAAGCCACTAAATACCATAAGCGAAGGATTATCCAAAAGAACAGCAGTCAAACCAATTTCTTCAGATGTTTCACTTGTTCTTGTAAAAAATAAATCTCCATACATAACTTGAAATGAATTTTCTTCATGTTTTGAAAGTTTAACTAAACCTTTTATATTGTTGGAATATAAATATCTTTTTTTATTAACATCCATATAATTAATAATTTTTACACCTTGTCCAAAAGCATCTTTTTCTTTGTTTAAACCATTTTTAAAAACAAAATAATCTTTTAATTTGAATTTTACCCAGCCTTCTTTGAATTCTGGAAATCTCAAATTGGGAACATTAGGGTTTTTATTTGATTTAATTTTATCATTAGAGATTGCATTTTTTTGTTTTTCTTCCATTAAAATCCTCCCTATTCTAATCCCAATTCTTTTAGATAACCCTCAATTTCTTTATCTAGTTCTGCTCTTTGTGCTTCTAATTCCTTAATTTCTTTCATTACTGCATGAATATCTATTTGTTCTTCTTCCTCAAAAGTGTCGACATAGCGTGGGATATTTAAGTTATAATCATTTTCTTTAATCTCATCTAAAGTGGCGATATGACTATATTTTTCAACTTCTTTTCTGGCTTTATAAGTAGAAACAATTTTTTCAATATCTGATTCTCTTAATTTGTTTTGATTTTTTCCTTGTTCAAAATCTTTAGAAGCGTCAATAAATAAAACATTTTTATTTACTTTATTCTTTTTAAACACAAGAATACAAGCGGGAATTCCAGTCCCGTAAAACAAGTTTGCAGGCAGACCAATCACAGCATCCAACAAATTAAGTTCTATTAATTTTTTTCTAATTTCTCCTTCACTAGCACCTCTAAATAGAACGCCATGTGGCATAATAATTGCCATTCTACCATTATTACTATCTAAGCAATGCAGCATGTGAAGAATAAAAGCATAGTCGCCTTTACTTTTAGGTGGCACACCCCAATCAAAACGATGATAAGGGTCTAACTCTTTGCTCATTTTAAAATCTTTATCATTGCTATCAGCAGCATAGCCATTCGCCCACTTATCTAACGAAAATGGTGGATTGGCAACTATGCATTGAAACTGCATTAACTTACCATCTTCAATATTTTGAGGGTTGGAAATGGTATCTCCTTGATATATTATAGCATCATCTATGCCATGAATAAACATATTCATTCTGCACAAACCCCAAGTTTGGAAATTCCTTTCTTGCCCATAGATTTGCGCTTTTTTATTTGGAACTTGATTAAACGCTTTAATTAACAGCGAACCTGATCCACAAGCACCATCATAAATCCTGTCATTTTCTTTTGGCTCAACGAGCCTTGCGAGAAGTTCTGAAACTTGTTCTGGAGTATAAAATTCTCCTCCTTTTTTGCCTGCATCACTTGCAAAAACCGAAAGCATGTACATATAGGCATTGCCTATTTCATCGACCCCTTCTAATTGACTTGGTCTTAAATCTATTTTGCTAAAATCTTCTAAAAAGTTGTTTAACAAAGCTACTTTTTCTTTCGCGTCGCCAAGCTCTTGCGAATTAAAATCTATCTGTCCAAAAATGTTTCTTAATTTTCCACCGTTAGCATTTTCAATTGCCTTTAAAGCTATGTTGATTTTCGAGCCGATGTCTGCCACCTTTTTGTGATCATACAAATAGTCGAATGTTGCTTCGTCTGGCACAAAAAATCTTCCCCTTTTCAATGCACGTTGCAATCTTTCTTCATCACCATTATATTTTTTTGTAAGCTGTTCTTTTTCCTCTTTAAAGGCGTCACTTAAATATTTTACGAATAGCATAGATAGTATATAATCTTTATATTTGCCACTGTCAATTTTACCCCTAAAACTTCCAGCCGCACTCCAAAGCACTTTTTGAATATCTTCTTTATTTGTCATTTTTATTTTCCTCCTATATTATCTATAAAAATTTTATTTAACATATTTTCTCTTTGTTTCCAATCCGGAATTAAAGAAGTTAAAAATGAATAAAAATTATGGTCATGTCGTTTATATAGCAGATGAGTTAATTCGTGATATATAACATACTCTGTTAAAAATTTATCTACTTTAATTAATTGCGAATTTAGCGTTATTATGCCCTTGTCTGTATTACACGAACCCCACTGCGTTCTCATGTTTTTGTATATAACCGTTGGCCTATTAATATTATATTTTTTAAATTTTTCAAACACTAAATCAACTTGATTGTTAAACTCTTTAATAACAGTTTTTCTATACCATGAATGAAATTTTGATTTTATTCCTTGATCTGTTTTTTCTCTATAAATGTATAAATAATTGTTATCAAAGTCGACACTGAATTTTTCACTATTAATATTTTTAACTCTTAAAGTTTTTCCCAAGAGTAAAAACTCTTCACCATCAACGAATTTGTGATTAATATTGCCAAAGTTTATGTGTTTTGCCTTGTAGTTTTCAATTGTGGTTATAAGCCACCTGGCCTTTTTTATAAGCAATAATTCTATTGTTTTATTATCAACTAAAGCATTGCGTGAAATTGTTACATTTCCGGACGGTTTTACCCTAATATTAATGTTTTTAACATCTTTATATACAATTTCGCATGGAATTATTTTCCCATTAAAACTAAAATCATATTTCATATTAAAACCTCTTAATAGCAACTTTTTTAACATTTTCCATAATTTTTTCTACCGATTGATATTCTAATTTTATGCCTTTATGCTCATATTCCCCAAATAAATCATCAATGTCTTGATCAATTTTCTTATGAATGTCTATATTGTTTGCCCAATCCACTTTTGCCCAGTTTTGAATAATTTCAGTAATTTTTAATGCAATTTCACCAATAATATTTAAATCGTGATATGTATTCTCATTAATAATTGGCAAAATAACACCATAAAATGCTTGTGCGTGGACATTTTGTTTTATATTCTCTGGGTAACTTATTCCGCTTCTATTTGCCCTATAATCATTTAATATCTTCATCATTGCTTCAAAATATTCAACATCGCTTATTCTCTCATCTTTATATTGTTGCAAAACTTCCTGAATTCTTTTAGCAAAACTATCATAGTAGGCAGGATTAATATCAAAATTTATCTTAATATTTCTACTGATATTATGCCTAATTGCATCCGCTTTGGCCGCTTTGCTTCCTAAATCCTTTATCTCTTTTTCTAATTCGCCTTTGTTCATAATGTCCAAAGGCTTGGTTAATATGTTTAATCCTACAACAGACATATGCTTATCTAATAGGTTTCTCATTTCATTTTCGTATTCTTTGTTATCTATAATTTCGGCGCATCGCTTCTTAATCATTACTCTCAATTTTGCATAGAACACAAATTTGTCTTTATATATTGGTATCTCTTTAGGATTGCCATCTGCGATAGCGGAATAAGCATTATCACTACTCAAAACAATCGAAAGTTTTTTGCCAAACTCACAAAGATCAGTGTAAAACTTTTGTCTTAGTTTATCATCTGCTTCCAAGAGAATTTCATATTCTTCCACATCGTCTTTATTTTTAATTTTGATAAAGTTATTTTCCAAATGAGTGTATGCTTGCCTTAATTCAGAAACCGATTTTAAGACATCGGTAATTAGTCCGGAAAGGTCTTTTTCTTCAAATGCATTAAGTCCTCCTTCACCAGAATAAATATCTACAGCTGCACTAAGTTGAGGCAACAAACCCCTATAATCGACAATTAAACCGAAATCTTTTCCTTCATATAGTCTGTTAGTTCTTGCAATAGCTTGTAATAATCCGTGCTCTTTTAATTGTTTATCAATGTATAGAACTTGACAAAGTGGAGCATCAAACCCTGTTAACAATTTTGAACATACTATTAGTATATCAATATCTCCATCGCAAAATTTATTTTTTATGCTGTCTTCATAATCATCGGGATTGTTGCCATATTCTTGCATCATACTTTTCCAAAATTTTAAAACTTCGGGTATTTCACTTTCATCAACATCGTCATAACCCTCTCTTAAGTCTGGAGATGAGATACAAACAGCAACTTCTAAATCGCTAAAATGCTTAAATGCGTTATAATAACGTACTGCATCTAGTTTGGAATTTGTGGCTAGCATAGCTTTAAACCCAGTTGCTTTTATATTGTTTGAGAAATGTTCGTCTATATCTAACGCTATTCGTTCTATCCTAGCGTTAGTGCTATTAAGTTTTTGAATTGAACTCCATTTCCTGCTTAAATCATCTTGCTGTTGTTCAGTTAATCTTTTACAGGTTTTTTTAAACCAAAGATCAATATTGTCAGCGTCTACCTTTTGTTCGACAAATCTCCCTTCATAGATTAAAGGAACAATTATTTTGTCATCCACTCCGTCTTTTATAGTGTACTTGTGGATATAGTTTCCGCCAAACTTAACTGCGGTTTTATCATTTTTCATTAAAGGAGTACCTGTAAAACCGATAAAACAGGCGTTTGGGAATACTCTTCGCATCTTTGTGGCTAATTCGCCATAATTACTTCTATGGGATTCGTCAACTAGAACAAAAATATCTTTGCTTTCATTTTTTGTGTTGGATTTCTCAGCGATATTAAATTTATTAATAATTGTGGTTACAACATCTGCTTTTTTTTCATTTATGATTTCAATTAGATTTCTACCACTGGTTGCCCTGCTTGGTTTTATTTTAGTATTACTAAACGTTCTTGCAATTTGCTTATCTAACTCTTTCCTGTCTGTAACAATTATCACTTTACTTTGACCAGGATTAATATTAGTTAAAATATAATTTGCAATCATAACCATAGTCAAAGATTTTCCGCTTCCCTGTGTATGCCAAACAATTCCACTATCACGATTGCCGTCTTTATTGAAGTGTGTTATAGTTTTTATAACATTTTTTACACCATAATATTGCTGATACCTACAAACTTTTTTTACACTCGCATCAAAAAGAATAAAATATCTAGTTATCTCAAGCAATCTTTCGGGCATTAGCATAGCAGTAAAAATTTTGTCTTGGTAGGTTGGAATCCTTCCAAGTTCAAGTGAATTTACTTTATTTTCTATAAATTCTTTCTCGTCTTTTTCGTAATTCCAAAAAGAATAAAACTTTTTTACTGTTCTCGTTGTGCCATATTTCACTTCATTTTTATTGCTTGCAATTACCAATGAAGTGTATTTAAATAATTGTGGAATGAAAGTTTCCGTTTGATTTCTTATGTTCTGTTCAACCGCTTGGTCCACTGATTTATCTGCAGACTTGCATTCTATAACAACAAGCGGAATCCCGTTAACAAATAATACGATGTCAACTCTGGCACGATTTTCTTTTATGTCGCTATCGACAGAAAATTCTTGAGTTACATGGAAAACGTTGTTGGTTAGAAATGTTTCTGGATTCCAGTCTATATATTTTAAATCAAATGAAATTTTTCGACCGTCAACCTCTTCTTCATAACTTCTACCCATAGTAATTATATTATAGACTCTTTCACTGGCAACAACCAGCCCTTCTTGAATAGGAACATCCAAGTCAGAAACAGCTTTGTCTATGTTAAAGTTAGAAAACTTGTTTGTTTTCCCATTATAATCATAACTATTTAATTTTTTTAATTGCTCTTTTAAAATATCTTGTAATACACATCCATATAGCCCTTTTCTCTGTTGGATACATTCTTCAGGAGATATGTATGTATACCCTAATTTTTCAAAAAGCTTTATAGCTGGCTCTTGTGAAATATTTTTTTCAAGCATTTTTTCATTATACATAATAATTATTCCTTTTTTATTTGACATTTAATTTTTTTGTGCTATAATATGAGTAGCAAATTTAATAAAGGGATTTGCAAAGTTTTTAAAGATTAGTGGCGGCTAATCTTTTTTATTTTATCTTTAGGCGGATTTGGATCATTTCCATAGTTATTTGAGTATTGAATCTTGCCATCTTTACCGTGAACAATAAATTCACTTTTTTAATTTTGGCTAAGTTGTTTTGCCTTTGCAACCGCATCTGATTTTGTATTTGTACGGATGCTTGCACGATTCGCATTGTTTTTATAACATTCCAACCACCACAACACAAAGCAACACAATACTCTTTACTATTGGCCATATTTATACCTCCTTTATAGTGTCAAATCCCTTTAATTAATTATGACAACATTAATTGAACATTTTATCTATTATTTTTTTTTGGAGTGTTTGTTCAAGATTTTTAAGTCTTTCGGTTATCTTTAATTTATCGGTTAAGGTTTTTGCAAGTTTTGCAAACAGTTTTTGCTTATATTGAGGTATTTCCGGCAAGTCAATTTTTTCTACTGCTAAAATACCAATACTTCTTACAATTGAACCTTGCATACTAGAATATAACTGTTTTTTAACATAATCGCCATTTAAATAGTAAGCAATGAACTCGGAGTTATATTCATCTGACCTTTTTATTACTGCAAAATTAGATGTAATTATCAGGTTCTCATATTCTTTTGTGATATATACTGCAGTGTAAGGTTCTGACAATCTGATTACAACATCTCCTACAGAAGTTAAATAATCATTACTTATTATCTTTTCCGTTTGCAAATCTTCAAGATATTCTAAATTGATATAACCATTTTTGTTGATTGACCTAAGATTTAACTGTTTATACTTGTATGGTGCACTATCTTTCCCCACAACTTTCTTTCTAGCTACAACCAACCCGCTTTTAACTTGAAAGACTTCCTCTAAAAGCATTTTAACCTCCATTAATTGTTGTCATGAGTATAAAATAACACATTAAAACCGAAATGTCAAGCGATTTTAACAAAATTTTTTGTAACGGGTTAAAAATAACAAAAACATCACTAAAAACAAGAAGATTAAAAACATCTTATTAAATAGTAAAGTAATTTTTAGATTTCAAATTTTAAAATAATCCAGCCATTTTTTATATTTGTCCTGTGCCGCCAAGCAAGTTTCTATTAAATATCCTCTTTCATTGTTCCACTCTTTTAATCCACGATAATAAAAGTTTTTATGTTCTTCATCGATTATAAATGGCACAATATTGTTTGCTAAACACTCTTTAAAAATAATCAATCTTCCAACTCTACCATTGCCATCTTGAAAAGGGTGTATTGCTTCAAATTTTTTATGAAATTCAATAATCTGTTCAAAAGATTTTTTCTTATTTGCATTGTAAGCAGCTAGCAATTTTTGCATTTCTGCCTTTACATTTTCTGGCAAACAAGTTCGTTGTCCGGCAACTTCATTTGGCAATTTCTTATATTCACCAACATTAAACCAGCTTTTCCTCGAATCACTTGTGCCTGTTTTCAAGATAAAATGTAATTCTTTTATCATATTTTCAGTTAATGGTTTTTTGGCGTGGTCGATTATATAATCCACACATTTAAAATGATTTGATGTTTCTATAATATCATCGACATTTATGGATTTATCTTTCTCAACGCCTATTGTGTTTGTTTCAAAAATATATCTAGTTTGGTCCTCGGTTAATTTACTGCCTTCAATATGATTTGAATTATATGTCAACTCAATTTGCGTTTTATGATATATGCCGCCCTTTAATTTGCTATCTTTTTGCTCTTTTAAAATGTTTAGTAAGTTATTATCACTAAACTTCGCAACATTTGCTCTCTCTGGTTTTACTGCATCTTCCGGGATGTTCCAAATTTTCCCTGTCAAAAAAGCACCCTTAATTTTACCTAAGGCACAATAGTTCCTAACAGACCTAGCACTCATACCCCATTCAGAAGCAATTTCAGCAACAGATAAATATTTCATTTTAACCTCGATTATATTATATACCTTTATCGGCAAAAAGTCAACTAAAAACGCAAAATAGTTTTTGCCGATAATCAAACGCTGGCATAACATTTTGTAGCAATTTTTTATCAAAAAATTTTTTGAAATATACTATAAATAGGCATAAAAATGGCATAATTTTTGGCATAAAAATTGGCATAAATTTTGAAAAAAATTGAAGAAATTTAACAAAATGCAAGAAATCGCACACAATATATAGAAGTGTTTTAATAATATACCACAAAATAAAAGATATTAAACAATAAAAATGACTTTTGCGACACTCCTAAGTACCGATTTGAACGAAATAAAAATCGCTAAAATCCCTTAAAACACGGCAATTTAGTCCACTCACACTATAACACAAAACACCAATTACACCCAAATAGTACCCAAACCTTTCAAAACTTAATAAAAAAACCTAATATGTGGGTATAGCTCAGCTGGATAGAGCGTCCGCCTCCTAAGCGGAAGGTCTGCAGTTCAAATCTGCATACTCACACCAATTTAAAACAAAATAAATTTTACAAAGGAGCTTTGCAATGACAGAAGAACAAATTAAGTTTTTGTGTAAACTTATTGTTGAGGAATCTAATCGTCCACTATCCGAACTTGACAAAGAGTTAATAAAACAAGCAATTGACAAAGCAAAAAATGTTCCAGAGATGATTATCTCTATATTGACGATGCTTTCAAATATATAGAAATATGATAAAGGCGACTTTATTTAGTCGTCTTTTTTATATTTTTGACAGCAAAAGTTCTATACATTCTGTTAATTCGTTTTGCATATACATGACTCCAAAATGTCTTGTCGTAACTACCGTTTTATTATCTTCGGATATAAACAATTCTTCTCTTGTTTTTAATTCTGGCACACACCAATCCATAGATATATCATATTTTTTTATAAAGTTTCTTTTATGAAGTTTTAAAGACTTTCCAATTGGATATCTAAAGTAATCCGATTTATCGTCAAGTCTTATAGTGTGTCGAAGAGACTGTTTCATAAATCTAATCTCGTTATAATCAAACACTGGAAACAGTCTCTGTTTGTCTAAAAAAATCATACAATCAAACAATTTTTTTATTGAATGTGTAGCAAATAATTTATCCTTTAGTTGTATCCCCTTTTTATCATATATTTTAAAGTTGTTAAAATTTACAACAGTTGTGTTTTCTTCTAGGTATTTTACAATATGGGCCTTTATCGCCAATTCCAATGAATGCCTTAGAAGGAAAATGATGGGTATCAGCAATAATTGGTCATCATCCTCTTTTAATTTGCTATCTATTAAAATCATTGCTGAGTAATAATAACTATGTGAATCATTATAAAAAATTTTAGTATTCCTTTTCATAATTTTATTATAACATATTTTTAATAATTTTCAAAAAACTAAATTTATTCAAATATTTTATTAATGACTTCACTTGCATGAACATCGGAGTTCTTTATAAAGTGGCTATAGAAATCACTTGTGGTTGATGCTTTGCTGTGACCAGCACGTGCTGATACGGTTTTCATGTCTACTCCTGCGATTAGTAGCAAAGTAATGTTTGTGTGACGAAGTGAGTGTAGAGACACTTTTGGTAAACCTGCTTTTACTAATGTCTTTTGCAACCATACTCTAAATAATCCTGGTGAAATTGTTTTACCATCTTCTGTGCAGAACAATCTGTCAGTATCTTTCCATCGGTCGCCAAGATAGTGCTTTTGATTGTTCCACCATATCTGATATTCTTTTAAATAGCCAATCAGTTTGTCTGGCATAGATATTGTTCGCTTTGAGTTCTCAGTTTTTGGCTCTTTGGTTATCAACCCAAAGCCGACAATGTCTTGTACCGACCTTTGAATTGTCATTGTCTTGTTTTCGTAGTCTATGTCTTGCCATTCAAGTCCAGCGAGTTCGCCACGTCTTAATCCCATAAACAAGATTGTTAACAATGCAATCTTCCAACGAGGATTTGATTCAGTATCCAAGTATTGCGCCAGTACTTTTGCCTCTTTATCATTTAAAATTTGTATTTCTTTCTTGTAACCTTGTATTGGTGCAATATAGTCTCTGCTTGCGAAGTTATGTTTCACAAGTCTTTGTCTCTTTGCCTCTGCAAGAATTGTCGCAAGCGTTCTTTTAAGTTTTAAGATAGTTTCTTTTGCATAAGGATGAGTAATGATTTCTGTCTTAAAATATTCGTCATATTTTAGCCCTAATTCTTTACAAATCCGCTCAGCATTTTCAACTCTTATTCCGTGGCCACTTGTAGCCGAGAAGAATATTGACCTTGATATACCAGTTTTGTTTGTGGCATCAACCAGTTTAATGCAGTGCGATTTGAGATATTGCGTTATGTCTTTAATCATCACAGCACTTGTCTTTTCAACCTTTTTGAAACTCATCTCATCCAAGAAACCTTGTACCATAACCGGTGTTATTTGATTTAGTTTAATGTTCCCAAAGTAAGCATAGAACTTTTTTATGCTGTCTTTTCCTTTAACATAATAGTTAAGCGACTTAGTATTTTTAACTTTTTCAAGCCACTTGTTGGCATAATCTATAAACAATATGTCATTATCCACTGCAAGCAGTCCGTTCATAGATTTACGGAACTTATCTTCAAACTCAAAGGCAATTCTTTGCAGTTCTCGTTCATATTGCCTTTCCGTAAGTTCCGCTGGCTTTCTGCAAGTCATCACTTTTGCCTCAAACTTACCAGTTCTCTCATTCTTGGCTTTGACTTGGATGCGATATGAAATCGCACCCGTGTCAAGTACATTCTTTTTAATACATGGCATAACTTTTCTCCTTATCCAATAACAATTTGTTCCATCGGCAATTCATAACTTTTACTTTGCAAGAATGCCAGTAATGAATCATAATCTATCAGCACTTTGTTGCCAGTTTTTATGGAACGGATTTTGTAGTTGTTCGCAAGTTTCCTAATTAGAAACTCACTTAAACAAGTTTCTGGATCTTCTTTCTTCAACATTTGCAATGCCTCAGTGATAGTCCTTATTCTTTGCATTAATACCTCCAGTGTGCTGTTCACTACTGGAATAGTACTTTGCTAGTACAACACATACCGCAAAAGAACATAAAAGTCCAGCAAACAGCGAAAATAAAATTAACATTTTTTCTTGAAACTTTGTAATCTTTTATTTTTGTAACTTTATTACCTTAACCTTTATAATTATTGTGAAATATGGTCAAATTTCTTTGAAAAAGCCCTTTAAATTGTCCAAATTCACTTGTCTTGAAAATTTGCCCAACCCTAAACAAATCTTTTAATTTTTGCAAATAACGGCTTATCTAAACATAAAATTGCCGATGACACAAGTTTGTTTGAATATTTTTGATTTATCTGAAAAATCAAAAACTATAAAATTCCTAGAGTTCATAATGCTATTTACTAATTTTTTAGATTTTTGATTTTGCGACTTTTTATGTGAGACTGCCGCTCCGCTCTTAAAATGGTCTTGCCTAGAGATTTGACCGCCCCTGGGCCAAAGAACATAATGGACATCACATTAATTTACCTCGTCCATCTTTACCTACTTCTGAGTCATCTTTTACTAAATTATTTTGATTGCTTGGCAATTCATTTCCAAACAATAATTCCCAGTTAACAAATAAGTGCATTTGATTTTTAAGCTCTGAAAATCTTTCGACTATTCCTTTATTTTCAAGCGTTATAATCATGTTCCGCAACTGCCTTTCTTTAATACGAAGAATTGGCAAATCACTAAGCACCTTATTATAAGTCAGCCGACAATAAAACCTCTCATCCTTTCTCTTTTGTATAATTTGGTCACATGGAAAGAATTTGAGCATATGATCCAAGAGTAAGAGTTCATTAAGTTTTAAATCGAGTTTAATGGCTCGTTCTTGCTCAAATTCAAAAATGCAATTTCTCATTTAACCTCCCTTAATAATTTTTTGCCTATTCTTGAAGTGATCAACTTCAAGTATCGGCGTATTTTAACGAAGTCTGCAGTCCTTCGATAAAACCAATAATAGCAAGTCCGTGTTAGCAGCATTTGATATCACGGTAAAACTTTTTTGAATTTCCCCTATTTTAACAATCTCGTGTAAACACCATTTGTTTACACGGAAATATTTTTTTAAAAATTTTAACTGAAATGTTTGCCTATGCTTGTGTTTCAAATACACCAATGCAAGCTATGGCAATAAAAAAGCAACCCTAAGGTCGCCACTTTTGTATTTTTTTTGTTTTTTTCTTATAAAACCAAGTGTGTAATATGCAACATGTGAGCCCACATAGGACATACACACATATATATTTTCTATTCGTGAGCAAATTTTAATAAAATTTGTTGCACTTGTCACACTTGTCGCACTTGTTTTTATTAAAAAAGCGAAAAATGATTAAAAATTTTATAAAAAAAGAACGGTTAATAACCATTCTTTTATAGAATTCTTCATCGGTTTTATTTATTATAGACTAGATAAGGATCTCATAATTATATCGACATCCTTATTTTCAAGTTCATTAATTATATGTAAATATATTTTCTGGGTAGTTGTCATACTCGCATGTCCTAGTCTTTTAGCCACACTTGCAATCGAAACACCTGCAAACAATAATAGTGATGCATGAGTGTGTCTTAGCCCATGTATGGTTATTATAGGAATTTGAGCTCTCTTGCAGCACCTTTTTAATGCATCATTAACTGTGGAATTATAGACTGTCATATTTGCAAAAAGAGCTTCACTTTCGGGCTTATTTTTAATAAGTTCTGAAAATTGAACCACCGTTTGCCAGTCAATTTGAATTTTTCTAACAGATGATTGATTTTTTGTTGGCAAAAAACCACCTTTCCCTTTGTAATCCCAAGTTTTATTTATAGATAATGTTTGATGGCTTAAATCAAAATCATCTGGAGTGATTGCAAGGGCCTCTGAAAATCTCATGCCAGTTTTCGCAATCAACAAAATTAACCAATCCCAATTAATTCCAGAATTTAGATCTAAATTCGCAAGTAAACTGTGCAATTCAAACTGGCTCAAATACTTTATCTTCTTTGTTTTAGGTGTTTTTCCTTTTATTATAGCCTTTCTAGTTGGATCACGTTCAATAAGTCTTTCATCGACTGCGTCCATAATTGCACCTTTAAGTAGGTGATGAAAGTCCATTGTCGTTTGTCTTTCATGACATAGGGCATAATCATTTATCAGCTGCTGATACTCTATTCGATTCATATCACAAACTTTAAGTTCGGGGATTAATTTTTTAAGCCACTGTAATGCTAGAATATACTTCTGCATTGTAACTTTTCTTACAGCCCCTTCTTTATATACTTTAATCCACCGCTCATAGTAATTATAAAATAATTCATCTTTCTTTGCTTCTTTTAACATTTGCATCTCCTTTTGTGCCGATGAAGAATAAAAAAGAATCACAATTGTGATTCTTTAATAAAATTATAACAGATTTTCTAGATTTCATCTGGAAGATTCACATCAAATCCACCTTCTAAAATGAATTTTCTTAAGATTTCATCAACCTTAATGGCCACCTTAAATGTTGGCATGGTCTTATTTTCTAATTTTTCAAAATATTTTTTTGCCTTATCTTTATTAACAGAATTCTTCAGTTCATCAAATTTACCAAAGGCATTTATGTCCTTATTTGTAATATTAGCCTTCATAAATCTCCTTAATTTTGTTTCATCAATCTCAAATATTTCTGCGAATCTATGAATTTGATCGTTTTTCGCACTGGTTTGATATTCTGTAATGTAATCTCTAAAGCTCTTATCTTTATCAACTTTTATATCACCGCGCTGAATATCTCTAAGAAAAAGATAAGCATATTTTTGTTCCTCCTGTGTAAGTGTTGCAAAGGTTTTATGTAATTCGTTTAGAGCTTGTTCAATGTTGCCATTTTCTTCAATTTCTTTTAAATATTTTTTAAAACGGAAATTCATATAATTTGTATCGATTGTCCCCGTATTTATTTCTGTCAAGTAACCTTCTATTTCGTATGGGACATCGTCAAATTTAATACCACCTTTGCCAAACAGTTCCTTGTAACGAAGTGCTAAAATTAAATAAGTCTTTTTATCAAATCCTATTATTTTTAAATGTTTCTCATTATTCCAAGAAAAGCCTTGGATATACACAGCCTCTAAATAAATATTCAATTGTTTAAATAGAAAAGCAAATTTAGCTCTCGATTCAACATCGTCTGGCAACTTTTCAAAATTATTAACACCTGCGGTGCTAAACAAATCTTGTATATCAGCAAAAATAGAACCCATCTTTTTTAAATTGCCTGCTAGCTTATCTACAAATAGTCCTAGTGGTTTGTCACCAGAATAGAGTTTTACAGCTGCATTTATATTTCTCTCCATAGTATGAGGTCTACGGTAGTATCTTATTATACCAAAAGGTTTTTCTGGACCAAATAATCTATTTGTTCTTGAAAATGCTTGAATAATATTTTCATATCTTAAAAGTTTATCCAAATATAGAGTATTGATCCATTTAGAATCAAATCCAGTAAGCATTTGATCCACAACGATTAAAATATTGAGCTGCTTTTCAGGAGAGTTTTCAATTCCTTTATAGTATTCCTTATGTGCAAGTCTTAATGCAATATCTTTTTTATATTTCTGGTAAGTTGGTATAGTAAATGATTGCCCATACTGAGTATTGTAATCTGCGAGCATCTCTATAACAGCATCTTCTTTAATAATTGCATTATTGGAATTATCGATACTTTGATCAAATAACGCAGCAATTTTCAATCCTTTATTTTTTAATAACTTATAGTATTGAATAGCTTCAGGAATACTACTTGTTGCAAATATTGCGTGAAATTTTCCACCATGGCTCAACGTATTGAAGTTTTCTAAAATATCTTTAACGACAGCTTTTTGATGTTCATTCTTAATCGTTCCGTCAGATAAAATTTGTTGTTCGTATTGAGAATTACTTAAATAATCTTCAATACCTTTAACGTACTCACCGTTATTTGCAATAAACCCTGCCATAGGGACTTCATTCATATATTTGTAAAATAATTTGCTCTTTTGTGGATCTGCAAGAATCTCTTCAACGCTGGTCGCCTTACAAAGATTTAATGCAACTGCTGTTCTCACATCTTTATCTCTAAATGTCAAAACTTTATAAGGGTCAAAACCCAAAACATTTTTATCTCTGATACCATCTGCAATGCTATATCTATGCAATTCATTTCCGAAAACAGTGTATGTTGTGTTCATTTTTCTTTGATTTTCATCGTGAATAGGCGTGCCTGTAAAACCAAAGAAAATTGCTGCTGGGAATGTCTTTTTTATGACGGCTAGCATTTCACCAAATGTAGATCTATGGCATTCATCAATTATAAAAACAATTCTTTTTTTATTTATGGCTTTTATATCATTTTCGTTATAAGCTCCTTCTTCTTTGATCCTGCTCATTTTTTGAATAGATGTTACTATTAATGTGTCTGCTGGGTCAGAACTTTTTAATTTTGAAAGCAAAACATTTGTATTCTCGGTTGCTTGCACATCCTCATTATCAGCTGCAAATCCACGGTAATCCAATAAGCTTTGTGTGCCAAGTTCTATTCTATCCATCAAAAATAATACTTTATCTGCATCTTTTGAGTTAGAGATAAGTTGTGCAGATTTAAAGCTTGTTAATGTTTTCCCAGAGCCTGTAGTGTGCCAAATATAGCCACCATAAATGTTTTTTTCTCCCCATTTAGTTTTCGCCACCTTATCAGATATAGCACTCGCCGCATAGTATTGATAACTTCGCATAACTTTAAGGATGCCATCAGTATTATCCGCAACAGTATAAAACCCTATTAGTTGATGAGCCATAGGGATAGAAAGGAGATGCTCCGCAATAGACTTCCAATCATTGATGGGCTCATTGTTTACGTCTGCCCAGTGAAAATAATAATCTTTGTTAAAAACACCGTCTGGACCAGGATTAGCAAAATAAACTGTCTCTTCTGGATTCATTGCAACAAATACCTGAATCAATGAGAAAATGCCATTGTATACACCTTCATGAGCATACTTTTCAATTTGATAACATGCTTGACTTATTGGTATTCCACTTTTCTTTAATTCAACATGTATTACAGGCATACCATTAATAAGTAACATAAAATCGCCTCTACGATCGTTTAAAAGTTTAGATCTTTTGTTGAAAATAGGTTGCTCCGCAATTTGATAACGGCTCTGACCAGCAGCTATTTCTTGCCTATCATAAATTTTCAAACTTACTTCTTTACCAAAATGCAATGGGTCATTAGGGTTTTCTCTGGTAATAGAAACTGTTTTACCATTAATAAAACCATTCAAGTTTAATGGGGTTCTTAGTTTCTTAATTTGCTCCATAATTTGTTGCATTTCTCCATATGTTAATGGTTGATCATTAAGCCTATCAATGTCTCTATTGTTCTCAAAAAGAATGTCAGCCCAGTTTTTAATTAGATCTTCTTCGGTCTGATATTTTAATACATTCTTTTCCCATCCTTTTTCGAATAATAAGGAAATTAGTGCTTTTTCAAATTCAAGTTCATCATTAAATGTCATTTTTTGCTCCTTTTTTATAAAAAATGCCGTTTTTAGGAAGTAATTTTGTAGTTTTTTCATCATTTTTAACTTACGCTGATGAAGAGTGATAAGATTGTCGAGT
>CANQDP010000010.1 GCA_947593585.1 uncultured Clostridia bacterium | reverse complement strand
TCGCCATTGCTAATAATTGCGTGCATTGTGAATTTGTTTTATCCAATATTCATGACGCAAACAATCGCTGTGTTGGCATACTTGGCGGCAATCCCGGCAGTTATTAATGTGGCAGTGAAGATTCGTGAACAGGTGATAAAAAGCAAGTTCATGAAAGAATATGAGGTTTCCAACTCGGATATTAAAGACATGCTGCAAGACGAGCAAACAATTCTCAAGTTAGAAGAACTCGTTGAGGCCATCAACCAGCAAATCACCACCAAAGATTTTAATCTCAACCTTGAAGATAGCGACTTGAAGGATTTAAACGATGTTGAGGTTGAAAACGCAATAACCAATGACTTAGATTTGGTGGTAGAATATATGGGTGAAGGTAATTTAATTACCACATTAAATGCAAGAGGGGTTAGAAAAAACACTGTTAAGCAACAGGGCAATGGTATGCTAAATAAAATTGTTTCAGATAAAACAGCCCTTGCAGAAAAAGAAACTCAACCACGCGCAGAAGTCAAAAAATCTAGCACCACAAAAAAGACAACTGCCACTAGAAGAGCCTCCAAACCTAGAAAAAGCACACAAGAAGAAGAAAACACTGAAAGCAAAGCACTTTAAGTGCTTTTTTCTTTTTATACTATATAGTTATATATAAATATATAATATATACATATATAAAGAAAGAATAATTTTTCAACCCAAGTTTTTTACGCAAAGATTATATTTGTTTGGCTAGGTAGTTGCCAATGCAAAGAGTAGGGGAAAGAATTAACACTATGTCTGGTTATGGATTTAAGTCAATTCTTTTGAAGGAGAAACCGATATTGCAGAACACAGCAATAAGAAATGAAATTATGATTATTTATTAACCATATAAAAAATATTGTGTTTTTACGCAAAGATATTAAAACATGGCTAATTGAAAGTTTTTGCGCAAAGATATTGTTTTGATGATAAAAGACAGATTTTGAGATAAACCAACAAATTAAGACATGCACTCAGACATATTATTTGATAACCATGGCAGGTTTGGGATTAAAATCAAACTTAGTATGATATAAAAAAAGAAAGGCATTAAATCTGCGCTCAGACGGATTAGCCATGAATCAGATGACTAATTGGTCATCCAAGGACTTGCGTAGTGTCTTTGTGAGGATGCCAAAAATCAATCGAACATTTATCGAACAGCAAATTTGAGCTCAAAGCCGTAAGCCATTAAACCCAAGGTCTAAAATCATGTGTGTGGACAAAAACCCAGTTTTCCACACCGATTTTGGCTCATCTTTGCGCAAAAGAAGGCTTTTGCGCAAAGATATATGTAAAACTCTGTGCACTACCCTTTAGTTATCCACAAAGCGCATGCCTCTCTTCAAGGCGGATACCTGGGCAATTTTGTTGCGCTCTTTAACTCCAAGATAGTCGTTGTAGTCTAAACTAGTTCTCTCAAGTTGTTGCTTCATGGATAGTTTAGCACTCTCTGCCCTCTTGGCCTTTATCTCGTCCATACGAAATGGATTGTTAGAATTATAACAATCAATATCGTAAAGTTTATCAAAATAGCGTGGGGGCTTTATTGTGCGTGCCTTGCCACGAACAGAGATAACTATCTCATCATTTTCGTAAAATTGGTTTTTGTGCTCGTCATAATATTTGTAAGCAATGCCAGGCTTTATAGACATACGTGGCTTTTCAACAACTAAACCTGTCACTAAGCGTTTGCCAGGCAACTCAACTAAGCCTTTGGTAGTGCCCTTTTGCTTTTTAACTACATAACGAGCAACATATGCGGCAGAGTTCCAGGTAACGTCACCTATCGTAACAATGCCTTTACCCCATATCTTTGAAATTGAGTCAGAGATATATATATTCTCATGCTCGTGGTTGGTAAACCAATAAACCTTGTCAGGCACGGGCAAGTTGAATACCAATATGTGATAATGAGGACGTCCACTCTCTTCTCCATATTCACCACAACCATAAAAGCGGATACCTTTAAAGTTATAATGATATTCGTAAAATCTACGCAAATCTTTCATAAAATTTGAAATCTCGTCTAAATCTATAGACGGCCACTCAAACACTTCGCCAGTGTTAACGTCGGTTACTACTCTAGCCTTTGGCAAGTGCTCCGGGTCATAAGTTAAAGTTATAAAAGCATTGTTCTCGTATTGCATAGCTTCGAGAATACACCTATCAGCCCAGGTGCGAGAATAATCTAATCGGCAACCTATGCACTGGCCGCATGGTACTGGGATCCAGTCGGTTATCCAAACATCTTGCCACACCTCTTTGCTACTCTTACATATCTCACCATTTCGTACAAATGTATGTGGCGCATGTATGCGTTCAACATCTGGACCACATATTTTATACTTTGGTTTAAGATTATCAGTTAATAGACCTGTGTCAAATGCTCTCAACGGATGATAACATGCCATGTATTAAACTCCAATTTTTTTATTTTTTTTCACAATTTTTGTCAAAATTGTGTCACCTGGCACAATTACATCAAGAAAGGTAATTGTGCCGACAATTTCGCTACGCTCAATTTAAAGGTTTTTTTGAACTCGCTCTCGCTCAAACAATGGGTGGGCAAAGCTCGCATTCTGTCCTACTCCGATAAGCTTAAGCTATAATCAAACTATAACAAATCTTAAGCTAACATACGGATAGGCATCGGGATATGCGCCCGATAGCGCACCCGCTAGGAGCGGGGGCCATATTTTCTAAAAGACTTGTAACCACTAACCGCTAATTGCCGATTTGTAGTGGCATTAATTAAACTGGCAGAAGAGTTCATGACTTTAGCCGCAGTTCCTACAAGTTCAAAAATCGCACCAATAGGATCGCCTGTTCCAGAAGGTGCACTAGGCGTACTTGCTCCACTTCCACCTGCAGACAAAACCGGGTTAAGTCCGGCAGCCTGCAAGTCTGCAACTTCACGCTGGTGTGCAGTATCTGACATCTGCTTTTCCCATTCCATTTTTGCGGTAGCACCGGTTGCTTTATTTACAAAATTGCCAATACCTCGACCAATTTTATCAAATGTCCAAGTAAAACCCTTCGCTAATTCATTGCCAAAATTACCTAATTTATCCCAAAGGCTCATACTAACTCCTAATTGTGGTCAGTGAAACCTGGAATACTATAAGTAGGCATTGGACGGGTTGCTGTAATCTTAAAATAGAAATCTGCCATAAATTGATCAGCAGTTTCACTTGTAACAGATAAAACACGATCTATATTATCCTTATTCTCTTTAAGCCAATCACTGCCAAGATGTGGCAAACTTGAATATTCATCAGCAAAATGCCAACTATCTAAAGTACCAGTTGCATTCGACCTGAATTGACCGGTTACACGAGAATTGCGATATCTATAATCTGCCCAGGCTTCTTGGAAACCAAAAGCTTCATCATCAACAGAAGCACCTTGAGCATAAATCTCTTTATTCTTAATAGCAACTTCGCCAATGTTGGCAAGAGCCGGCCAGTAATAATCGAAACGACGGCGCCTGGAGAACTGACGGGACAAACCTTGTTGATAAGTGTGGTCATATCTAACACATGCCAAGCCAATAACAAGACAATGCTCGGTGAATGATTTAACGAAAACTGACTCGCTCTTATCGTTAGTGAGTGAATAGCCTGCAACATTACCTTGCTGAGAAACCTCATTTGTAGCGGATGTTTGAACAACTTCATTAATATTAATAGGCATGCGCTTACCACCTAAATATTCAGGACGCTGAAGCCTTGAGTCAGGAGAAGTTACACCAAAGTGTGATTTAATGAGTTCAGTGTAACGAGTACCACCACGGGCATCACGCTCATATAAGCGCTGTGTCTGATAAGCCAATCGCAACTGATTGATAGTCGCTGCAGTGGCTGAACTCAAATCCGCAACAATACCAGATTTATCAGGGTCGGTAGTTACACCAATAGGTGTGTCATAAGTATTGTCAATATCAACCTTTAAAGAAGAACCTAACTTACCAGTTGATTTATATACAGTCGTAGCATTCTTTCCATCCGTCCAATTAACGGACAAAGATTTGACTACGGAAGATGAACCATTAACAAGTCCTAAACCATTTCCATTTCCAATAACCGGAGCAATATCTCCTAGTGGCAATAGAACATCGGGGCCTTTTTGAGGCTCTGGCAACGCAGATGTGAAATAATCATGATATTTTGCAACAGGCAAAGGCTTTCCACCTTTAATAGCGTCAGATTGATAAGTCGCACCGTTAGAGCCATTGACAAGTGAGTCATCGGTCAAGAAATCTGCCGGGTCCTGCAAGTTTTGGTCTCTAAACCATTCGTTCCAGATTAAGCAATATGCTCTAAATGCGAGACTTGTAACTTCGAGATTAGCAACTTTTGTAGGCACTGTAAAATAATCAGCAATAGTGCCTTGCAACCAACCACCGGCAGGTGCTTTAGTAACCGGCACTTCATACTCAGTTTTCTGCGTCCACTTGCTTGTCTTATTCTCGCCCATAAATTCAGGGAAATGGTCCCAAAGCAAACGCAAAGGAACGGCAAACCAATATGTGTCTAAGTACATGTTATCCATTGGTGGGTGCACTAATGGTTGCATACGACATGCCATGCCAACACCTAACTGATAAGTATCACCAGGCAAACATTCAAGCGGCTCACCCAGGGGAATAAGCAAACCGGCATTAAATGTGGTCTTAAGGCCATGAGACATGTCAAACTTAGAACGAGGCATGTCTAGCCATGTAGGATTTAAAGCAAAATGACTTTCAACATTTCTATTCATTAGTTACTACCTCCTTGTTGCAATGGATTAAAATTAGGTTGTTGAGCACTCTGTTGAGTAGTTTGTGGCTCAACTACACTAGGCTTAGCAGTTTCTTGAACTGCAGGCTCTTCCTTAACATACTTCTTAAAAATGTCTTTATAAGAGCCGTCTTCAAAGGAAGCAAGAAAACGGTTAAAATCTCCGCCAAACTCACGGCGCACTGCTAGTGGCAACTCTCCAAACATGCGCTCAGCGTCAATAAGTTGTTGTTGACGTTCTGCAAGTGTTGTTGGAAATTGTGTAAAATCTCCAAACTGACCTTTGGCTTTTTGTAAAACGGAATAATCTCCATTGTCATAACGCTCAAGAATTGAATAAACCTCACACTGTGGAGCACTAGCCTGAATTTTATCATACAAATTCGTTTTGCCAGTCTGGACCAACTCTTTCACACCGTTCTTGCCTATCTTATACTCGAAGGTGAGCTCGAAACCGTCTCCGGCCGGGCTTGGTCGAGTTCCGCGCGTCTCATACGCTGTAAAAAACTTAGGCATTTGCACCACCTTTAATCGCGTCAACTAAGTTATAAACAAAATCGACATTTGATGTTATTAAACCGGTTTCTGTGTCAAACTCACCTAAGCAAAACAATTCTTTATCTGCAGCATAAGGCATCTTATTCTGCTCCACTGCATCCACGCATGCACGAATAGCAGTGGCATGGTTTTTCATATAAAATGGTGACTCAAACTCACCAACCTTAGCATCTTTAATACAATAAATTTTTAATTTCATTTTTTAACTCCTTTAAACTTTAATTTTTTGAGTTCATTTTCAACTGCAATTCTCGAAAATTCGTTTTTTAAATCGTCTAAAATTTCGAAAACTTCAACCAGGGTAAAACTCACACCTTTAAACTCTTGAATAATTTTTAACTTAAAATTAAGTTTTTGTTGTGAGGTCATAACCTCGTACCACCTCGAAACGGCATAGGATTAATATTAATCTCTTTAGTCTTGACTGCCGTGCCACGGAAGACTTTCCTATCCGTTTTTGGTTTCATTTTCTGTCTTGACACTCTCCACTCCTTTTTCAACCGTTAGGTTGTGTTTCTTGCACTGCTTGGCAAAATACTTGTCTGCCTTTTCTTGTGCTTTTTGAGCAAGTTGCTCAATCGTTGTAGTGTCGACTTTGCCCTTGCACTTGAAAAATACTACAAGAGCCACCACAATGTCTAATCCTAGGCTGATTAGATAGCCAATCGCTTGTATGTCCATGCACACACTCCTTTTAAGAACTATAAGTTCTAATAAAATTTTAGACTAATAAATTCTAAAAGTCAAGAATTTTTAGTTCTTATGTTAAAATTTATTTATGAGCTTAAAAAACCAGCTAAAATTCTATAGAAAAGTAGCGGGAATGACACAACAACAAATAGCAAACACTCTATGCATATCTCAAAGAACATACGCACATTATGAAACGGGAAAACACGAACCAGGCATAGACATAATCAAAAAGTTGTGTGTTATTTTCAACTGCACTGCGGACGAACTACTCGAAATCGATACGCCAGGCGAAAGAGCAAAAGTCAACATAAATAACAGCTTTAACAATAGCAACAACATAAACGTTAAAATAAAAAAATAAGGCACAACTGCCCTATTTTTTATTTGTCTTTTAACTATGTCAAAAATGAAGGCTTTTGCGCAAAGATATATGTAAAACTCTGTGCACTACCCTTTAGTTATCCACAAAGCGCATGCCTCTCTTCAAGGCGGATACCTGGGCAATTTTGTTGCGCTCTTTAACTCCAAGATAGTCGTTGTAGTCTAAACTAGTTCTCTCAAGTTGTTGCTTCATGGATAGTTTAGCACTCTCTGCCCTCTTGGCCTTTATCTCGTCCATACGAAATGGATTGTTAGAATTATAACAATCAATATCGTAAAGTTTATCAAAATAGCGTGGGGGCTTTATTGTGCGTGCCTTGCCACGAACAGAGATAACTATCTCATCATTTTCGTAAAATTGGTTTTTGTGCTCGTCATAATATTTGTAAGCAATGCCAGGCTTTATAGACATACGTGGCTTTTCAACAACTAAACCTGTCACTAAGCGTTTGCCAGGCAACTCAACTAAGCCTTTGGTAGTGCCCTTTTGCTTTTTAACTACATAACGAGCAACATATGCGGCAGAGTTCCAGGTAACGTCACCTATCGTAACAATGCCTTTACCCCATATCTTTGAAATTGAGTCAGAGATATATATATTCTCATGCTCGTGGTTGGTAAACCAATAAACCTTGTCAGGCACGGGCAAGTTGAATACCAATATGTGATAATGAGGACGTCCACTCTCTTCTCCATATTCACCACAACCATAAAAGCGGATACCTTTAAAGTTATAATGATATTCGTAAAATCTACGCAAATCTTTCATAAAATTTGAAATCTCGTCTAAATCTATAGACGGCCACTCAAACACTTCGCCAGTGTTAACGTCGGTTACTACTCTAGCCTTTGGCAAGTGCTCCGGGTCATAAGTTAAAGTTATAAAAGCATTGTTCTCGTATTGCATAGCTTCGAGAATACACCTATCAGCCCAGGTGCGAGAATAATCTAATCGGCAACCTATGCACTGGCCGCATGGTACTGGGATCCAGTCGGTTATCCAAACATCTTGCCACACCTCTTTGCTACTCTTACATATCTCACCATTTCGTACAAATGTATGTGGCGCATGTATGCGTTCAACATCTGGACCACATATTTTATACTTTGGTTTAAGATTATCAGTTAATAGACCTGTGTCAAATGCTCTCAACGGATGATAACATGCCATGTATTAAACTCCAATTTTTTTATTTTTTTTCACAATTTTTGTCAAAATTGTGTCACCTGGCACAATTACATCAAGAAAGGTAATTGTGCCGACAATTTCGCTACGCTCAATTTAAAGGTTTTTTTGAACTCGCTCTCGCTCAAACAATGGGTGGGCAAAGCTCGCATTCTGTCCTACTCCGATAAGCTTAAGCTATAATCAAACTATAACAAATCTTAAGCTAACATACGGATAGGCATCGGGATATGCGCCCGATAGCGCACCCGCTAGGAGCGGGGGCCATATTTTCTAAAAGACTTGTAACCACTAACCGCTAATTGCCGATTTGTAGTGGCATTAATTAAACTGGCAGAAGAGTTCATGACTTTAGCCGCAGTTCCTACAAGTTCAAAAATCGCACCAATAGGATCGCCTGTTCCAGAAGGTGCACTAGGCGTACTTGCTCCACTTCCACCTGCAGACAAAACCGGGTTAAGTCCGGCAGCCTGCAAGTCTGCAACTTCACGCTGGTGTGCAGTATCTGACATCTGCTTTTCCCATTCCATTTTTGCGGTAGCACCGGTTGCTTTATTTACAAAATTGCCAATACCTCGACCAATTTTATCAAATGTCCAAGTAAAACCCTTCGCTAATTCATTGCCAAAATTACCTAATTTATCCCAAAGGCTCATACTAACTCCTAATTGTGGTCAGTGAAACCTGGAATACTATAAGTAGGCATTGGACGGGTTGCTGTAATCTTAAAATAGAAATCTGCCATAAATTGATCAGCAGTTTCACTTGTAACAGATAAAACACGATCTATATTATCCTTATTCTCTTTAAGCCAATCACTGCCAAGATGTGGCAAACTTGAATATTCATCAGCAAAATGCCAACTATCTAAAGTACCAGTTGCATTCGACCTGAATTGACCGGTTACACGAGAATTGCGATATCTATAATCTGCCCAGGCTTCTTGGAAACCAAAAGCTTCATCATCAACAGAAGCACCTTGAGCATAAATCTCTTTATTCTTAATAGCAACTTCGCCAATGTTGGCAAGAGCCGGCCAGTAATAATCGAAACGACGGCGCCTGGAGAACTGACGGGACAAACCTTGTTGATAAGTGTGGTCATATCTAACACATGCCAAGCCAATAACAAGACAATGCTCGGTGAATGATTTAACGAAAACTGACTCGCTCTTATCGTTAGTGAGTGAATAGCCTGCAACATTACCTTGCTGAGAAACCTCATTTGTAGCGGATGTTTGAACAACTTCATTAATATTAATAGGCATGCGCTTACCACCTAAATATTCAGGACGCTGAAGCCTTGAGTCAGGAGAAGTTACACCAAAGTGTGATTTAATGAGTTCAGTGTAACGAGTACCACCACGGGCATCACGCTCATATAAGCGCTGTGTCTGATAAGCCAATCGCAACTGATTGATAGTCGCTGCAGTGGCTGAACTCAAATCCGCAACAATACCAGATTTATCAGGGTCGGTAGTTACACCAATAGGTGTGTCATAAGTATTGTCAATATCAACCTTTAAAGAAGAACCTAACTTACCAGTTGATTTATATACAGTCGTAGCATTCTTTCCATCCGTCCAATTAACGGACAAAGATTTGACTACGGAAGATGAACCATTAACAAGTCCTAAACCATTTCCATTTCCAATAACCGGAGCAATATCTCCTAGTGGCAATAGAACATCGGGGCCTTTTTGAGGCTCTGGCAACGCAGATGTGAAATAATCATGATATTTTGCAACAGGCAAAGGCTTTCCACCTTTAATAGCGTCAGATTGATAAGTCGCACCGTTAGAGCCATTGACAAGTGAGTCATCGGTCAAGAAATCTGCCGGGTCCTGCAAGTTTTGGTCTCTAAACCATTCGTTCCAGATTAAGCAATATGCTCTAAATGCGAGACTTGTAACTTCGAGATTAGCAACTTTTGTAGGCACTGTAAAATAATCAGCAATAGTGCCTTGCAACCAACCACCGGCAGGTGCTTTAGTAACCGGCACTTCATACTCAGTTTTCTGCGTCCACTTGCTTGTCTTATTCTCGCCCATAAATTCAGGGAAATGGTCCCAAAGCAAACGCAAAGGAACGGCAAACCAATATGTGTCTAAGTACATGTTATCCATTGGTGGGTGCACTAATGGTTGCATACGACATGCCATGCCAACACCTAACTGATAAGTATCACCAGGCAAACATTCAAGCGGCTCACCCAGGGGAATAAGCAAACCGGCATTAAATGTGGTCTTAAGGCCATGAGACATGTCAAACTTAGAACGAGGCATGTCTAGCCATGTAGGATTTAAAGCAAAATGACTTTCAACATTTCTATTCATTAGTTACTACCTCCTTGTTGCAATGGATTAAAATTAGGTTGTTGAGCACTCTGTTGAGTAGTTTGTGGCTCAACTACACTAGGCTTAGCAGTTTCTTGAACTGCAGGCTCTTCCTTAACATACTTCTTAAAAATGTCTTTATAAGAGCCGTCTTCAAAGGAAGCAAGAAAACGGTTAAAATCTCCGCCAAACTCACGGCGCACTGCTAGTGGCAACTCTCCAAACATGCGCTCAGCGTCAATAAGTTGTTGTTGACGTTCTGCAAGTGTTGTTGGAAATTGTGTAAAATCTCCAAACTGACCTTTGGCTTTTTGTAAAACGGAATAATCTCCATTGTCATAACGCTCAAGAATTGAATAAACCTCACACTGTGGAGCACTAGCCTGAATTTTATCATACAAATTCGTTTTGCCAGTCTGGACCAACTCTTTCACACCGTTCTTGCCTATCTTATACTCGAAGGTGAGCTCGAAACCGTCTCCGGCCGGGCTTGGTCGAGTTCCGCGCGTCTCATACGCTGTAAAAAACTTAGGCATTTGCACCACCTTTAATCGCGTCAACTAAGTTATAAACAAAATCGACATTTGATGTTATTAAACCGGTTTCTGTGTCAAACTCACCTAAGCAAAACAATTCTTTATCTGCAGCATAAGGCATCTTATTCTGCTCCACTGCATCCACGCATGCACGAATAGCAGTGGCATGGTTTTTCATATAAAATGGTGACTCAAACTCACCAACCTTAGCATCTTTAATACAATAAATTTTTAATTTCATTTTTTAACTCCTTTAAACTTTAATTTTTTGAGTTCATTTTCAACTGCAATTCTCGAAAATTCGTTTTTTAAATCGTCTAAAATTTCGAAAACTTCAACCAGGGTAAAACTCACACCTTTAAACTCTTGAATAATTTTTAACTTAAAATTAAGTTTTTGTTGTGAGGTCATAACCTCGTACCACCTCGAAACGGCATAGGATTAATATTAATCTCTTTAGTCTTGACTGCCGTGCCACGGAAGACTTTCCTATCCGTTTTTGGTTTCATTTTCTGTCTTGACACTCTCCACTCCTTTTTCAACCGTTAGGTTGTGTTTCTTGCACTGCTTGGCAAAATACTTGTCTGCCTTTTCTTGTGCTTTTTGAGCAAGTTGCTCAATCGTTGTAGTGTCGACTTTGCCCTTGCACTTGAAAAATACTACAAGAGCCACCACAATGTCTAATCCTAGGCTGATTAGATAGCCGATTGCTTGTATGTCCATACATACACTCCTTTTAATACCGATATGGTATAAAAAGATTATATACCACTGCGGTATATAAGTCAACTAAAATATGCCGATGTGTTATAATTTTTTCATGAGTTTAAAAAATCAACTTAAATTTTTTAGAAAAACATTAAATTTAACACAACAAGATATGGCTTTAAAACTTAACATAACACAAGCATGTTATAATAGGTACGAAAAAGGAATAAGAGAGCCAAACATAGATATAATCAAAAAGTTGTGTGTTATTTTCGGCTGCACTGCGGACGAACTGCTCGAAATCGACACGCCGGGCGAACGAGCCAAAGTAAACATAAATAATAGTTTTAATAACAGCAATAACATAAATGTTAAAATAAAAAAATAATGCATCTCTGCACTATTTTTTTGGTCTCTTAACTGTGTCAAAAATGAAGGCTTTTGCGCAAAGATATATGTAAAACTCTGTGCACTACCCTTTAGTTATCCACATAGACTTTTCCCCGCCCTAAGGCATGCATATGGGCATCATAAGGGGTTGATAAGCGCCCCTCACCCGTTCATCTGCTCAATACAGACCGGACACCTTCTCAAACCGCAAGACCTGTAAAAGCGCCCTCATGTCTAGTGAGTGCTTCCATCAGACGTTGAATTGGCATATCTCAGCCAAACCCACTTTCCTACCCCACGCCGAAAAGTATTAAAGCGCGTTTTAACTACCCAAACCCTGTCCCTTTATTATCTTTGCGCAAAAACTTTATGATATTTTAACCCTATCTATCTTTGCGCAAAATAATTTATTTGTTGTAAACTCTTAAAACCTATCCTCTTCTTCAACTTTTTTAAAACTGTTGACGACCAAGATTTTTTGTGATATTATATAAATAGAATGATGTTGGAGCGTTCCAATAGGCTTATTGTCCGAAAAGTAATTCGTGATAGTCCCGTGGAGCTAATGACTTCCGCCTAGTGGCTATCTTTTTTTATAAGACTTCACATATCGGCCTATCTCCCCTTCTCTACAAGCGGATAGATAAATAAAAAAAAGCGACACTCCGCTTTTTGGCAGGGGAGACGCGATTCGAACACGCAACCTACGGTTTTGGAGACCGCTACTCTACCATTGAGCCACTCCCCTATGCGTTTGTATTGTAAATCAATTTATAACATTTGTCAACTATTACAAAAGAATTTTTATGCAAGTTGATAAAGATATTGACAAATTAATTATTTTATGATACACTAAAAAAGGAGGAAATAAATGGACTATCGTTTTTTTGAAAGTGTAGATAGATATGAAATAACAATAGAAGATATAACTTTAAAACAATATGGAAATTTAAACCCCGAAACCATCAAAAGACCTGAGCGTATAGATTTGAAAGAAGTTGGAAGTAATGTAACAGCAAATTATCATTTGCAAGGCAGATACGAAACGGAAATTAATTTAACAGCTGAACAAATATTTGCAATTAAGAATGCTATTAGGTCATTAATGCTCTTAAAAGGCGAAAAATGTATTGATGAGCAATTAATTACAAAATTCATTAAGAAAACAACCGGCATTAAGGTTAAAAATTTTACAATAGTATTGGCCACAAAAAAATATTCTTTCACCTATAGAACTGGAGGCAAATATCAATCTGATGAAATTGATTTAACTCAATCATTAAATAAAAAAAACCCTATTATTTGTGAGTTTAAAATTTAGTACATATAAAAAAGAGTTGCTAAAGCAACTCCTTTTTTATTTTGCTGTGTCTGTAAAGCGTGATTCCCTGATAACATTAACCTTAATATGACCAGGATATTCGAGTTTCGCTTCAATTTCTTTTGCAATGTCGTGAGCCAAAACCTGTGCTTCATCATCGCTGATTTGCTCTGGCTTAACCATAACCCTTATCTCTCGTCCTGCCTGAATTGCATAAGTTTTGTCAACACCTTTAAACGAGTTCGCAATATTTTCAAGGTCTTGCAAGCGCTTAATATAGTTTTCGATAGACTCTCGCCTTGCCCCCGGACGCGCACTAGATATTGCATCAGCCGCCTGAACGATAACTGCTTCTAGTGTTTTTGGCTCAACATCGTTGTGGTGTGCCTCTATGCAGTGAATAACCGCTTCGCTTTCCTTATATTTTCTTGCGAGTTCCACACCAATTGAGACGTGAGTGCCTTCCACTTCATGGTCAACAGCTTTGCCTAAATCGTGCAATAGCCCGGCTCTGCGTGCAACTTTTTCGTTTGCACCAATCTCTGCAGCCAACATCCCCGCAATATAAGATACCTCTAAAGAGTGATTTAACACATTCTGACCATAACTTGTCCTATACTTCAACCTGCCCAAGACTTTGACAATTTCTGGGTGAATGTTGTGGATGTCCGCATCAAAACAAGCATTTTCGCCCGCTTCTTTAATGCTCTCCTCCACATCTTTTTGAGCCTTTTGAACCAATTCTTCAATTCTGGTTGGGTGAATTCGTCCGTCTAAAATGAGTTTTTCAAGGGCAATTCGAGCCACTTCTCTCCTAACAGGGTCAAAACCTGAAAGTGTGATTGCTTCAGGAGTGTCATCAACTATGAAATCAACCCCCGTTGCAGCCTCTAATGCTCTAATATTTCGACCTTCTCTTCCAATAATGCGCCCTTTCATTTCTTCGCTTGGCAGCGTTACAACGCTAGTGGTAACTTCGCTCGTGTTATCCACTGCACACTTTTGAATTGCTAAGGTGATTATGTTTTTTGCCTTCTTTTCGGCTTCGTCTTTTGCCCTATCTTCAATATCTTTGGCAATCTTTACCGCTTCGACCTTAGCCTCTTCAGCATAACGGTCAATAATCACCTGCCTAGCCTCTTCTTTAGTCATATTGCTGACTTTTTCAAGTTCTTTTGCAATGCTTTCTTGCATCTCATCGAGCGCATTTTCTTTTGACTCAAGAGCCAAAATTTGATTTTGCACCCTTTGCTTAGAGGCTTCTAACTCCTCAGTTTTCTTTTCAAGAGAAGCCTCTCTCTTGTTTAGCAACTCTTCTCGCGCATACAAACGCTCTTCGCTTCTTTTGGTTTCTTCCCTTCTTTCTTTGTTTTCTTGCTCGAAAGTTTGCTTCAAAATGCTGATTTCGTTGTTTGTTTGAGCCATTTGCTCATTTTTAATTTTTTCAGCCTCTTTCTTAATTTGTTCTGCTTGAGTGTAAGCATCTTCTACAATTTTATCCGCTTTAACCTTTCCTGATTTTGCCTTTTTATAAACCACAGTGGCATAAGTCCCAACACCGGCAACCACGCCTACTGCTAGCATAATAATAGATAAAACAATGGTTAATGTTATGCTCACACTACATAGCAAACTTACATTTGTTATGTTCATGTTTACCTACCTTTCTTGTTGATAACTATTTTCCCCCACGATATTATCAACATTAAGATTATATCTTAAATTAAAAAAATAGTCAACCGTTCTAGGAAATTAAAATAATTTTTTTAACTAGTTTTTGGCATATAAAAATATAGTGTGTTAAAACGATGAAACACACTATATGTTGATTTATAATTCAATCACCTCAATGTTGTTTATAACCAACTCAAGCATTTGTTTAAGGTCAATTTTGCTTTCTTCTTTCTCGGCTTCGGCAATTGTTGGCTTAATCACCGGGTTTCTAGGAAGGAACACTGTGCAGCAATCTTCATAAGGCAGAATGCTCGTTTCATAAGTGTCAATCTCTTTAGCGACATTCACAATCTCGTCCTTATTAAAACTTATAAGCGGGCGCAGAACTAGGAACTCCGCCACTGAGTTGGTGCTAGTTAGGCTCTCTATCGTCTGGCTAGCAACCTGACCCAAACTCTCCCCCGTAACAATCGCTTTATATCTATACTTATAGCATAAAGCGTTCGCCACTCTAATCATGGCTCTTCTTAAAAGGTTAATTGCATACTCTGTTTTGCAGTTCACATGAAATTCTTCTTGGATTTTCGTCATGCTGCACACATACATATATTTTGCACCAATATATGGCTTTATCTTTCTTGCCAAAGTTATAACTTTCTCTTTTGCTTGCTTGCTTGTGTATGGAAAACTATCAAAGTGCAGAATATCCTGCCTAAGCCCTCGTTTTGCCATGCAAAATCCCGCCACAGGGCTATCTATGCCACCACTTAATAGCAATAAACCATCTCTGCATTCGCCCAAAGGCAAGCCTGAATAGGCATATATCAATTCGCTGAAAATGTATGTCTTTCCATTTTCGCGAATGTCCACATGAATAGTGTTCTGCGGATTATGAATGTCAACCTTAGAATTACTGTTATGCCTTAGCACAATTTCGCCCAAATCGGCAGCAAAATCATTTGATTTTATAGGAAATGACTTTTCCGCCCTATTCACATCGCACTTAAAACTACCGTCAATTTTTAGAGTTTCAACAAAGTCTTTGATTGCCTGAACAGATGTTTCAATTTCTTCTGCAAGTGAAATAGAATGCACTCCAAACACGCATTTTAAGCGAGAAACAACTTCGTCTGCGTCTTGATAATCACGCACAAGAAGCCTATTTTGTATGTTCTCCACCTTGCAATCTATGCCGTTTAAAGCGTCCTTAATATTATTAAATAATAATTTAGTGAAATACTTTTTATTTCCGCCTTTTAGATGTATTTCATTAAATCTAATTAAAACGACCTCACTCATCTTCTTGTTTTCTCCCTATATTGTTTCACCGCTTTAGTGAGTTCTCTTCCCAAATTTCTGCAATCTTCAACGCCAACTTCCTCACCAAAACTAATTCTAACCGCACCCTCAACATATTCTTTTGGTGCTAATAAACTAACCACTCGATTAACTCCAGCCTTGCTATTGCAAGCCGAACCTGTGCCAATCAAATAGCCTTGGTCTTCTAGAATATGTAGAATTGTTTCACCCCTCACACCTTTAAAGCCAAGTGAAATAATATTATCCACACAATTATCACCAGACAAACAAATATATTCACCTTTCAATTCCTCCAATAGCGCCTTTTTATGTTTTGAAAAATCTTTTAGCTTCGTTTCACCCAATGCTGTCTTAAACCCCATAATTGCAGGCAGGTTTTCCGTGCCAGAGCGCAAACCCATCTCTTGCCCACCGCCTAAAATAAAAGGCTTAAATTTGTTTGGGTTAGCAATATATAACCCGCCAATTCCCTTTGGACCATGTATTTTGTGAGCAGATATGGTGTAGTAATCCACGCCCAACCTTTTTAAATCAATGTTGATTTTGCCCACAGCTTGCACGCCATCGCTATGAACAATGATGTTTTTATTAAAATTTTTTATAACCTTTGTGATTTCTTCTATGTCATTAATCGCACCCGTTTCATTGCTCACATGAATTACGGACACAAAAGCAACATTTTCGTCCAACTCATTTTTCAGCGCGTCAATATCAACTTCCCCATTCTTTTTGAGTGGCAAAAACACGACATTATATCCCGCATCTTTAAACTGCTTTGCAGTTGAATAAACCGAACTATGCTCGCCCGAACTTATCAAATATTTTTTATCTTTTCGAGTTATGTGGCTATTCAAAACCGCATTGTTGCTCTCTGTGGCTGAGCCGGTGAATAAAAATGTGGCGTTTTTGGGTGCTTTAAAATAGTTTAGAAAAAATTGCCTGGCTTGTTCGATTTCCTTTTTTGCTTCTGCCGCTTGCTCATATAATGCACTAGGATTATAAAAACTTTCACTAGCAAGATTGTAGGCTTCTAATGATGATTTAGATATTTTAGTGGTTGACGCGTTGTCAAAATATATCATTTAATTATTATAGCATAAGGAAATGATTTAATCAATTATTTTTAAGGAACAAGGTCTAGAGATTCTCCCAAGCTGCCACCATTTAGATAAACTTCTGGCACTTTGCCAACAATTATGCTCTCGGCAAGCAACACCTGATTTGTTGTGAACACATCATAAGATTTAATTGGCATAACTATGCTAACATGGATGTCCACATATAAGAAAAGCGTATGCCTTGTCATATTTATTCCAACCGAATTAAACTCACTCGCAAAGTTTCCGCTTACCGAGCCTATTGGCACAAGTTTAAGATTTATGATTGGTCCGCGCCCAAGCAAAAATGGAATTCCTGTGAAAGTGCCAATGTTGATAGGAAGCCCATCTTCTCCAAGCGAATTCATCAAAAATTGCGCTTCCTTCACAATCTCTCGCGTTATGCTATTAATTTCATATTGATTTGCTGAAAAAGATGCCATGTCGCCATTGGCATCATAAGTTATGTCTATCAAACTATCATAATTGATTGAACGATTGATAACATTGCTGACCGCTAAATTCACCGCTTGCTCAGTTAGTGCACGCGTTTGAGCGGCAGAATATGTTTTGATAACCGGATTTACCACCCGAACATAGTAACATACACCCAAAAAAACCAATAAAAAAGATAGAACAAAAAAACCAATTTTTCTTTTACTCCATCTTTTCTTCATATTATATTAAATTAAATATTAATATAAATTATTAATAAACGCCTAAATTCGACAAGATAATTCAGTGCCCACCTTTTTTTGTTTTGCTGCTAAAAATCAGTGCAAATAAGAATGATGCAAAGATTGCCATCGATATTCCGCCAGCAGTTGCGGTCAGTCCACCTGTAAATATCCCAATAACGCCATATTCTTTCGCTGCCATAATTGCACCACGAGCCAAACTCGCGCCAAAACCGATAATTGGCACACTTGCCCCCGCTTTTGCGAATTCTTTAAAAGGAGCGTAGATATTAAACACTTCTAGCACCATGCCTATAACCAAAAACAAGACCAATATGCGGGCAGTTGTTATTTTTGTGCGAATAACCAAGATTTGCCCGAGGAAGCAAATAAATCCTCCAACCAGAAAGGATATCACATAATCCCACACGCTAATCACCTTTTACCTCCTTCTTTGCGGTTGATTTGTCCACATATTCAAATTCAACAGCGTGCGCAATACCAGGGATTGTATCCCCTTGCTGAGAAGTTGTGGTGGACATTAGTGCACCGGTTGACACCAAAAGCACCCTTTTAAACTCACCTTTTTTTAGTTTTGATAGAATATATCCGTTAAAGACGCTGGCGCTGCAACCTGCCCCACTGCCGCCCATAAACACACGCTCAGTTTTGTCATAAATCATGCAACCACAATCGCAATAATTTTTGCCCAACACTATTTTTTCATGTTCCATTAAGTCAATAAATATCTCACTGCCAAGTTTACCCAAATCGCCGGTTGCAATCATGTCATAATCCCTAGGCGAGCGCCCCATATTCTTAAGATGCTCAATAATTGTGTCGCACGCTGCTGGTGCCATAGCTGCACCCATATTATTAACATCCGACACTCCAAAATCGGTAACTCTTCCAAAAGTTGCTGCCACAAGACGTACATTACTTGGTGTGTTTGACACAATGCTAGCACCACCGCCTGTGATTGTCCATTGTGCAGTTGGTGGGCGCTGATTGCCTAATTCAAGCGGAAAACGGTATTGCCTTTCCGCACTGCTAAAATGAGTGCAAGTCCCCGCAACCACATTTTTTGCCAAGCCATTATCCACAAAAATGCCAGCCAATGCCAGCGCTTCTGCCATTGTGGCACAAGCGGAATATAGCCCAATAAAAGGCAATTCTAATTCTCTTGCCGTGTAGGAAGAACTAACGATTTGATTGAGCAAATCTCCCCCAAAGAAGAAGTCAATATCACCCGTTCTAAGTCCCGCTTTATCTATTGCTCCCACAATTATATCTTGCAATAACTTTCTTTCACTTTTTTCAAAAGTTTTTTCTTTTAGGGTGTCATCCTTTAATATATAATCAAAATAGTCTTTCAAAGGACCTTTGCCCTCTAATGGTCCAACGATGCTATAACCATTTGATAAATATGGTTTATTTTTAAATTTAATAGTTTGCATAAATTCACCCCTAAATGAACAATCCTATAAAACCGCAAATTATTGAACCAACCACCCCGCACACAATCACCGGACCGGCTATCGTGAACATTTTAACGCAAATTCCATAGATTATCCCTTCTTTTTTAAATTCTATAGCGGGGCTAGAAATCGAGTTTGAAAATCCTGTGATTGGGATTACTGAGCCAGCACCGCCCCACGCTCCAACCACATCATATATACCAATTCCCGTGAAAAAACATGTCAGAAATATAATTGACATAAGCATGCAGCTTGTAACTTCACTTTCTGCCAAATTAGGGAACAAATGGCTATATAAATCAAAAAAACCTTGACCTACTGCGCAAATTATCCCGCCCACCAAAAAAGCTTTGAAAAGCGAAGGCCACGCTTTTGTTTTTGGAATTTTAGATTCCACATAGATATTGTAATTAACATTCCTTTTTTCTTTATCCATAAACTCTCCTCATAAGATATTTGCCAAAAGAGTTTGTTTTAAAAGCAATTTTTCAAAATTTTTTAAAACTCAAAAGAGAATAAAATTTTTGAAATTTAACAAACTAAGTTAACAAAGGAGATTTATATGAAAAAATTATTGGCTGTTTTATCACTAATAGGCGTGGCAACAACTTTAACGGCATGTTCACAAGCGAAAGTTGACAATTATGAAAACAACATTCAAGATTTTAAAGAGCATGTGCACGCATATGCGAATGTCTGCGGAAATGAAAACACTAAAATGATTGTTGGCAAATATATGCTTGAAACAAAGATTGAAGATGCTCAACCAAAACCACAAGTGGCAGAAGAGAAATCTAAGGACGATAAGGCACAAAATCTTCAGGAAGACAACAAGACTACGGCAGAGATTGCAAGTGAAGAAGATGCCAAAAAGGAAGGCTCAGCGATTGACACTCCGATTCTAAAAGAGAAAGTGGAGATTTCCAAATCGGATGAAAATGAAAAATTCTCCACTCTATATTCTTTAACTGACGATATGGAAAACTGTTGCGAAGATTTCACAGAATTAAAGCAAAATCTAACAGACGCCATCGTAGAAACGCAAAATTTAATAAAAAAAGTGAACTCAAAAGAGATTGAGCTAACGAACGAACAAAAGCTTTTAATTGCCGAGCAGTCAAAACAATTAAAAGATTTGGGCAGAAAACTCAGTAGCGTAACCACCGAGCTATCAATAAGTTTAAGTGATTTGGGAGATTTGCTAAACAAAGGTGATTTTGACGGGTTATCCCTTAAATACCTAATTGTGTTAGACAATTTGATTAATGGAAATGAAATGCTAGAAAACGGGCTTCACTCACTAAACCTTATTAATAGTATGTTTAACGCCGGTGCTCCAATCCCGCCAAATAACACGGGAAGAATACTCTATGGTTTTAGAAAAAATAACGAGCCACCTATTGTTAAAGACTATTTAATTGACCAAAATGGCAACATAACTGAAAACCAAGATCAAAACGAGAATAAGGAAAGCGAAAATTCTCAAACTGAAAAAAATGGCAACATTGATAGCTTTCAAACAAACAAATTAGAGGCGAACATAGACACATACAGAAACAATAATAGCAATGTGGACACTTTCTTCAACACTGCTCTTTTAGATAATGAGTTCATGTATGGAAACGGCGGTGGAATGATGGGAAATGGTTTGATGTATGGCTACGGCAACATGAATGGCTTCAACCAAAACGGAAACAATTTCAACCAACAGAATTTTAAAAACGAAACCAATTCTGGTGTGAATAACAATCAAAACACACAACATAATGAGGCATCTCAAAACAATCAAGAAGATGCAAAAAAGACTAAGAAAAAGAAGCTCGCCAAAAACATTGACACATATAAAGATGAAAACACGCCAACTTTATCCACTCGCTTTGGCAAACTAAAAAAGTCGTTATCCGGTTTTTTAAATAAAATATCTAGGAAAAAAGAAAACCCGATTTATAGGCGAGATTTAAAAGACTAGAAACCAATACCCTCTTTTAATTCGTTCAACACCTTATTTTCAATCCTGCTAACTTGAACTTGGCTCACGCCAAGTTCTTTTGCTATCTCACTCTGCGTCTTGTCAAGATAATATCTCATTATTATCACCTGCTTTTCTCTAGCAGATAGTTTTTCAATCATCTCTCGCAAGGCAAACTTATCAAGATAATTTTCAACTGAAAAATTATCTGGAAGTTTATCTAGCATGGTTGATGAACTATCGTCATCACTAAATTGCTCATTTAGAGATAACGGCGAAGAGTTTGCTTCCATTGCAAACACGATCTCCCCCGCTTCCATATTAAATTCTTTTGCTAACATATCAATAGAAGGGTCTTGACCGTGAGTTTTATTATATTCTAAAATAAAGTTTTTTATCTGCACCGCCAAATGTTTGATGCTTCTAGAAACTTTCACACTCCCGTCATCTCGTAAAAACCGCTTTATTTCGCCCGCAATCATTGGAACGGCATATGTGGTGAATTTAACATTAAAAGTTGGGTCGAAATTGTTTATAGCCTTCACAAAACCCAGAGCCCCAAGTTGATATAGGTCCTCATACTCAATGCCTTTATTTAAATATCTCTTCACAACGCTTTTTATCAGGGGCGAATTCAAAGTGATAAGCTTTTCTTTTGCAACTTCATCTCCACTTTTTGCCAGCTCAACCAACTCTGCGGTCTGCTCACCTGTTAGCATCACAACCCCACAACCGCTTTTTGCTCAATTTGTTTTAGCATTTTAACTGTTAGTCCACCTTTTGTGTTTTTCACTTCTAGTTTATCCATAAAACTCTCCATGACTGTGAAACCCATTCCGCTTCGTTCTTCATTAGGTTTGCTAGTGTAAAAAGGTGTTAGTGCGCGCTCAATATCTTGTATGCCTATGCCATTATCACTAATAGATATGGCCACCCAGTTGTCTTGCGTTACGATTTTCATGGTTACATAACCGGTTGAGTTTGGATAAGCGTGGACTATAACATTTGTAACGGCCTCATTTATTGCTGTCTTAATGTCATCTAATTCGCTTAGGCTTGGATTAAGTGGCAAAATAAAACTTGCAGCCACATTTCGCGCAAAGGCCTCGTTCTCCACAATTGCCTTAAATTTAATTTCCATAGAATTTTTCATATTTCCCCCTTAAACAATTTTGGGCATAATTTCATATAGCCCACTCATTTTAAAAATTCTTTCCGCATTTCTGCTTGGATTTGTGATAAATATAGGTTTGTTGCATTCTTTCATCTTTTTGTATCTTCCTATCAGCACGCCAACACCTGTCGAGTCCATAAACGATAGTTCGCTCAAATCCATCACTATTTGAACAAAGCCTTTTTGGGTGTCTAGAAGCGTGTCGAGAGTTTTTCTAACTGTTGGCGCTGTGTATTCGTCTAATTCGCCAGACAGCATAATGTATAAAGTTTCTTTAACAATTCGAGATTTTATTTGCATACTTCACCCCTCGAAATCATCATAACAAATGGAGTTGAGAAAAAAATAAGAACTATTGTTGAAATAGAATGGTTTTTTGTCTTTCCTTGTTGAAGATATATTCTAAAAAACAAATTTGTGTACCGTTTAAATAATTGACAAAAATTTGCTTTTGTGTTAGTATTGTTTTTGATTTTAAAGGGGTGCCAATTTATTTGGGTTAAAATTTAATTCGAACTCAAAGGAGGTACAAATGAGTAAAGCGGATTATCAATTACTAAGCAATTACATTAACATTTTAACAACTGGTGTGGACAACACTGAAAACGAAACAAGACCACATTGGGAGGACGGCAAAGAAGCCTTCACAGTGCACAAATTTGGTGAAGTGCATAGATACGATTTGAAAGATGAATTCCCTGTTTCAAGCGTTAGAAAAATGTTTTGGCAGTCTTGCATAGACGAAATTTTATGGATTTGGCAAAAGAAATCTAACAATATTAAGGATTTAAACGCTTCTATTTGGGACCAGTGGGCTAACAAAGGCAATCATCCAAACCAAGAAATTGGCTCTATTGGAAAAGCCTATGGTTATCAATTGGGCAGAAAAACAATCGTGCAAAAGGACGGCACAAAGGTTGACCAAGTGGATAATGTGTTGCATGAACTTAAATTTAATCTGGGCAGCCGAAGAATTTTGACCAACATATATGCGTTTGAAGATTTGCACGATATGAATTTGCACCCTTGTGCATATAGCACAACTTGGCAAGTTGAAAAAGGAAAATTAAATTTAATTCTTAGTCAGCGCAGCCACGACACGCTTTCTGCTGGGGCATGGAATGTGGCGCAATATGCTGCCCTACTTTGCATGTTTGCTCAAGTTAGCGGCTTAGAGCCCGGCGAAATGGTGCACATTGTGGCAGATTCTCACTGCTATGATAGGCATATTCCAAGAGAATTCCAAGTTATTTTAAAACGCTGCTCACTCATCCAACGCATTGCTTTTAGCAAATACTATAAAGACATTTTAGAGGGTGAAAACGAAGAAGTTGCCGAACATTACATTGAAGTGCTTAAATTGTTGGAAAAATATGAACTTGATGTTGATTTTGATAGAGAATTCACTATGGCGGAAGCCGTGTCTAAGGATAACAACACAAATTGGTTTGAATATTTAGACTATGTGCGAAAAACACCAGAAATGAATTTGGCAAAAACATTAATTCAAAAAATGATAGACTATCCTGAAGTGGATAGAATATTAGGCTTCAAGTCGCCAAAACTTGTGTTAGACCCTAAAGTTGACAATTTCTACGATTTTGTGTCGCCTAGGACTTACACAGGGACGGATGTTAAAGTGGGAAATGGCAAATTTGTGAGAGATGGCAAATATGTGAATAATCCAAATTCTAGCTTTAAAATGGAAAATTATGACCCACAAACTGAAGGATTTGAATTCTCCACCCCAGTGCCTGTTGCAGAATAATAAAAAAACTCGCCTAACCCGAGTTTTTTTATTGTCTATTTATATAGTCGGTCATTAATCTTTAAAGAAATCCTGTTAGATAATGAGATTGTGGCATCAAGAACTGTGCCGTCATCAAGCTTACAATTCAATTTTATAGGTGTGAATGTTGCGATTGTGTTGTGTTCGTCATATTTTTCTCCGTTCACTTTTATGTAATGATGACACCATCCCGCATAGATGATTATTTGGTTGCCCTCATAATCATAAACCTTGCAATTTAGCAGCATGCTTGAGAAAAACAACACAAACAAAACAATGTCGGCAAAAATCAAAATCATGGAAATTGTGAATAAAGCCGTGCTTTCATCCAAATTTAAATGAGAGACATCTAAAATTGAGTAACCGCTTGCCTCTCCTGGCACGCTAATTGTGGCGGAAATGTTTTGCCGTCTGCAAAGAAATAGTATTCGTCTTGCACCAAAAGCATGTCATTTGCATCATAGAAAGCAACAGCCACATATCCCGACCCAACTTTATAGTTTAGAGAAATTTCCATTTCACATTTTGTTTGGTTGAGGGTTTCATCATAATCAATTAGTTCACAACTATCATTCAAGACTTTTAATTCTCTATTAGATTTATAAACTCCAATAAAAATCACTGCCAGCACGCCAACAATCAAAACTCCAAGCAAAACAAGGCGATCTATTAAGAGTTTTTTCTTTTCATATATCATATTTTAGCCTCTAATCACACCACAAAAATGAAGAATAGGATTATTGCGACAATCAATGCACAGCCTGAGAATAGCCATAGCAAAAATCTAAGCGAACTCTTTGGCATTTCACTAATTTTGCCGGTTTGCCCGTTAATCAAAAGCTTTATTCTCCTCTCGTGCTCAACACCCTTTTTCTTATATCTCGTGGAAGTTTCCACAAAATAAACGGGCAACAAGCAGTAATTATACCTCTTCTCTGTCAAGTCTAAGTCCATAGTGATGCTTTCTGCTTCATCACAGTTGTGTCTTGCAGGAACTATATTTTTTAAATTTTCACGAATCACTAATTCAGCCAAGTTTACGCATTCTGCGAAGGTCTTATCTTGAGTGTGCTTTGGATATAGTTGATTGTCAGTTTCGTCAAATTTAAGTGCCACTGAAAAATCGAAAGGCATAATATCTAAAAGTTCAGTTTGATTTAGATTTGAATTTGCCTCAATCAAGATGTCGTGATAAGGTTTATCAATCATACCAACAACATTCTTGCGCTTCACACCGCTAAACTCATTACCGTCAGCATCTTTTTCTCTATATGTGAACACGCCAGAATAATGACAAAACGCGTTCATGTCAAATGTGAACACATTAATATATTCACCGACAATATCTTCTTCTTTAATCTTGCTTATAATTTTTCTATTTGTGCTAAAATGCCAAAATGCTGCCCTTTTTAATTTTTTATATGCCTGAGATTTAGTGAAATAAAAAGGAATTATGGAGTTTACTTTAACCACCCCTCTCTGTTCTGCGCTTTGAAGTGGATTATTGCAATAAGGACATCTTGGGTCTGATTCAAACTGAGAAGGCGACACAACTGCCCCGCAAGCACCACATTTAATATTCTCATGAGCGTTAAGCACCACTTTGCTATTTTCTAATAATTCATCTGTAAATAAACGCTTTTCAAAACTAAAATTGCTATTGGCAGGAAAAACCGTGCCACACTTTTCGCACTTGCAACCCTTTAATTTAGGACTATAAAATAATTGCCCACCACAATTATCACAATAGTAATTCATATATTGATATTATCATAATAAGATTTTTAAAACAACTGTTTTAATCAAACTTTTTCAAATACTAATGACAACATGAAGTTTTTACATACGCTATCCATCTGACTTTGACCCCCAAAATGACCCCCAAAATGACCCCCAAAAAAAAGCAAAAAAATTGCCAAACCTCAATTTTGGCTTGGCGTGATAGATTTTGGAATTTTGAGCCGAACATTAAAAAATGCCCTATTTTTAAGGCATTTTTAGCGATTTTTGGAGTTACTCACCAAAACTCCAATGGAGCTAGTGAAGGGAATCGAACCCCCAACCTGCTGATTACAAGTCAGCTGCTCTACCGTTGAGCCACACTAGCATTATTAAGTTTTTTGCAGCTGACGAAGTAACCATCACTGCGAATGTTTGAGCTAGTGGTCAAGTGAGATGCTTACTTTTAGCTGCTCTACCGTTGAGCCACACTAGCAAAATTCTGGTGGGAAGAAGTGGATTCGAACCACTGAAGACGAAGTCGACGGATTTACAGTCCGTTGCATTTGGCCGCTCTGCAATCTTCCCACGACCTTCTTCATAATTTGCTTCCGCCTCTCGGCTGGTGCCTCGAACCGGAATCGAACCAGTGACACAAGGATTTTCAGTCCTTTGCTCTACCGACTGAGCTATCGAGGCAAAATAAAATGGCGACCTGTACGAGACTTGAACTCGTGACCTCCGCCGTGACAGGGCGGCGCTCTAACCAACTGAGCTAACAGGCCATATTCATTTTAGGGTTAGCCTTTGCGGCTGGTGGGCCTTCACGGACTTGAACCGCGGACCGACCGGTTATGAGCCGGTTGCTCTAACCAACTGAGCTAAAGGCCCCTAATGGTCGGGGTGAAGGGACTCGAACCCCCGGCCCCATGATCCCAAATCACGTGCGCTACCAACTGCGCTACACCCCGACAATACCTTTGAATTTTACTATAAAAAGAATTAAATGTCAATAATTTTTAGCAAATTTCTAAAAAATTTTTATTTATTTTAATGGTTAATGTAAAGTTCAATAAGCATTATATGCTAAAAAAGCGTTTTTTGCTTAATTTAGCCATGTTGGGATGATTTCAAAAGTCTGACCGTTTAGATATTTCAAAGGGCTTTTATTTTCAAAATTAAATGCCAAAAAATTTGCTGTTAAGTGCAAAGTTTTATCATCACTTTTCCCGTATTTTCCATCCCCCACAATTGGGTAGCCATAATAGGCAATATGTGCGCGGATTTGGTGCGTTTTGCCCGTGATAAGAGTAGCTTCCATAAGCGTTTGCTCACCACGATATTCAATCACATTAAATTCTGTTATAATTGGCTCATAGCCACTTGTTTTCACCTCGCTTATCCAAACTTTTGCTAGATTTGGCACTTTTTTAAGATAAACTGTTCGCTTAATTTTTTCTATGTCCACCCTGCCATCAACCAACAGTGCGTATTTTTTTGTTATCTCTTTTCTATTTTTAAAAGCAGAATTTAAAGCCTTCTCTGAGGCATCATTTAGGGCGAAAACTGTTAATCCTTCCGTGTTTCTATCTAGCCTATGGACGGCACGAACTGTTGGGTAGTTTTGTTTTAACACAGATAATAAATCACGCTCAATTTCGCTCACAACTTCAATTCCTGCGCGCTTGTTTACTATTAAAATATTGTCATCCGCATAAACTAAAGAGTACCATTCCTTGCTCTCTTTTGGCTGATAGTAAACAGTGATTATGTCGCCTTCTTTGGCTAATGCGTTTTCTCTAACGCGAGCATGATTTATTTTCACGTCTTTATTATCTAATAATTTTTTAACATCAAAACGCGAAAGAAACGGCAATCTATCTATGATTGCTTTTGTTAGATCTATTTCTTTCCCAATTTTAAATTCTAATTTTTGCATAGTTTAAAGTTTACGCTTTTGCATATAAATCATGCATATATTTTGCACCAATTTCCTGTGTGTCTAATGCTTCACTAATCACCCAAGGCTCAATTTTCATTTCTTTCAAGACTGAAATAAAATCGTCTAAATTAGGCATTCCCACTCTGCCGTCAGGCATATTCTCGCCATGCTTTAGGTGCTTAATCTCACCCTTATCGCCATAGTTTATTGTGTAAGCGTGAAAGTGTATATTTTCAAATTTTTCTGGAATGGCTTTTTTAATTTTTGATAGTTTCTCTTTTAAAATTTCCTTTGAAGTGATGCTCCCGATTTCACGGGCATGAAGGTGTGCTATGTCAATGCACGGATAGCAAAATTTACAACGTGAACAAATATCAATAATTTCGTCAAGGCTGCCCAAGTTGGCTGTTTTGCCCCCTATCTCTGGATATAGGCGGACATTCCCCATATCTATTTCACTTGTGAGTTGATTTATCGCATCAACGAGTTGATTAATTGCCCGCGCTCTCCCCTTTTCACTATTTTCGTGCCCACCGCCCGGATGAAAGATTATGCGGTTGATGTTGAGGGATTTTGCAAGGGCAATTCCCTCTTTCATGTTTTCTTTGCTTCTCGCCACAACGGCTGAATTTAGGCTGCCAAGATTTATATAATAAGGTGCATGTATGCTAAAACTAAATCCTTCATTCATCATTTTTTTTATTATCTCTTGCCTATCTTCACTAATTTTAAAGCCATATGTGCATTGAATTTCAAACCCATTTAGCCCCATTGCTTTTAGCCATGGAAACATGTTTTCAAACTTGCCTTTATAGTTTGTTGGCACTCCTGCCACTCCAAAAACCATAAACTTCTCCTTTTGTTTTTGCACTATAATTTTTTAAAACATTGAAAAATTTTAACTTTTTTCACGATTTTTTTGAAAAATTAAGCCTTATTTTTGCGTTAAACGAAATTTTTGAAAAATCTTTCGCGTATAAGCATATATTTAGCGTCTGCTATTTTATAACTATTTTCTATTCCTCTTTCAAACAATCTGTTGAAATAATTCACCGCTTTATTATCATTTATAACGGTTGCATTTTGAAGGCTATTTTGAATATGCTGCCTATCCATAATGAAAGAGCCAAAGATAACATAATCGTTATCAATCGTTAAGGCATTAAATCTGATAAATCCATCGTATAGATAAACTTCTGCGCCCATTAGTGCCAATTCTTTTGCATATGCTCGCGATGCGTAGAATTTATCATAGTTCGTGGTTTTCAAAGGCACCATCAATTTCACACTTATGTTTGAATTGATTGCAAACCTTAAAAGCGACATAATGCTTTCAGTTGGAATAAACTCACTAAATTGGAGTTGGATAGAACTCTTTGCCATGCAGATTGCCTTGATGAGCAATAGTTCAAAATTATTGTTGATTTCGTTAGACACATATTGCAAATTGCACTTTCCAGAATAGTTCTCACGCTTTGGAGCATTGTAATCAATAAACTTCCCACAAGCAAAGATTAAATCTTGATGAACTGCCACATCCACATCTTGCACAATGTCGCCTTTGAACCTTATATGTGAGGAGAGCAAATCATGCTTTCCATCGAGTTCACGATTTTTAAATGAAAAGTTGCCAATATAACAAATCTTGCCGTCTATTGAAATGCAATTTCTAAGATTTGAATATTCATTCCCAAGAGTGTTGTGCTTGCTAAATCTATACACTTTCACCCCGCCAACTCTCAAGTGCTTTATAAATTTAGGGCTCACAAATTTGTCAAACACTAACTTAACAGGCACGCCATCTTCCACCTTTTTAATCAGCAAATCTTTAATGCTTTCAAAGTCCTTAACATTAACGCTGACCAACTCCATCATTATATATTTTGACGCATTAGAAATGTCTTTTTTTAAAGCTTCCTTGCATTTTGAATAGTCATCAAAAATTTCATAGTTATTATTAGAGGTGAAATTTGCTTTAAAAGCCATTTTATTAAAAGTGTAAAACTCGCCGGCTTCTTCATCTACATTATACAATTTATCCTTAATTAAATTTATGTAAACTTCATCTTCTCTTTGTTTAACAAAAAGCGTTTTTCTCTTATAGTAATAAACCAGCCTAAATAGAGCGTAAACCACCCCACCCAGGATTGGCACAAACAAAAACACTATGCACCATATAATCATATGACGAGGCTTATCTCGCTCCAAAATAATCATAATGGTTAGCATAACCACATAAGAAATCAAAAGGATTAAACCGCAAAAAATTTTAACACCTAACATCTTGAAGATTTTATCAAAAACTAATTGAAAAATCAAGAAAATTTTAATCACAACCAATAAAAAATAAAAATTTTTTAAAACTTCTTGCGAAATAAAGAAATTTGTGTTATTATACAAATATGCTACTGTGGCTCAGTCGGTAGAGCAGCTGATTCGTAATCAGCAGGTCGGCGGTTCGAACCCGCCCAGTAGCTCCATTAAAGTTTAAAAATCCTTTAAACTATTTCAAATTCAATAACAAATTCTATGCTAGCGTCTTGCACTAGCCTAACTTTTATGTAGGATATCCCTTTTGAATTATAGCCAATCCAAATTGTTGGCGGCGAAGAATATTTCATTGTTATATACAAGTTGGATGAGCATTCAATTATTTCTAATTCTTGACCGCCGTCAAAATTTGAAACAATATAATCAATAGAACACTTGCCTGAAGGCTCTGCAAAGACATTTAGTATTTCAATTTTTGGCGAGAGGCTATCACTTTCCCCGTCCGTGGTTTCTTTATCTCCACCAATTTCAGGCTTGTAATTACCATCATCCAAACCAGAGGATAATTTTATTTTAATTGAAAATATGTAGGAATAACTCACATAATCATTTGCCACTAAAACTTTAACTTTTGCCGTGCCTGTTTTTGTGGGGAATGCAACCCCGTTCACAATTTCTAAGCATTGAGATAAAGATTGATATTCAACAGTTATGTTTGGGTTCTTAACATTAAAAATTTCGTTTATTTTATAAGAGCTATCTGTTTTAAGTTCTGGCAACAACAATTCAACATCTTCACTTTGCTTGGTGGAAGATGCCTTAATTATCAATGTTCTTTTAATAAAAGCATTTTCAGATGAAGGCACGCTAAACACAACTTTATATGAGCCATCATTGGAAGCAATAAAACTATTATCTTCTAGTGAAAACACCGCTTTATCTTTATTTGCCGATGAGTAGGCACTAACGCTGCAAGTTAGTTTGGATTTCGACTCCGCTGGTAAAACGCGCAAATAACCATCTGCTAAAAACACTTTTTCATTTGTTGGCACAGTGATGTTTGCCGGGCAAACTAATTGCATTTCAGTTGCATACTTTTCATAACTTGCATTTGATGTGTCCGCCTTTTTAAATTTAAACGACAAAAATATGGAAACACCCACAATAATTATGCAAGAAAAAATCGAAAATAGAATAGTTTTCTTAACCATAATTTAATTATAAATTAATTTCCAAAAATTGGCAATAATTTGTCGAAATTTATATGAAAAAAAACCCAAAATACGCACAATTTTCGTGCTATATATCCTTTTTCTTGTGTGTGGAGAGATTAATTTTGTGAAATTTCTTATTTAGATAAGAGATTTCACCCTTAATTCTGCTATTGAGTTTATAAAGATGATGGGTTGCTACATTGGCTCTATCGCTATTTTCTTTTGTTATTGCCATTGCGCTAAGCCCATTATCCAACTTGATAACCGCACCGACAGGAAGAATTTTAACCACAGTTCCTTCAACTTCATCACCTAAGTGCAATGTTTCAAAAACTTCATCTAGCGGGTTGGCTTGGGTTTGTTTTAACCCCACTGCGATGCGAGAAAAATCTGTGTTGGCGTCCAAAACCTTGAAATCATAAACTCCGTTCAATTTCACCACATCAGCTAAAGAATTTATCTTTTCATAACTTGCGTCTGATATTGAAAGCTTTGCCCTATCCCCATTTTGCAAAAGCACAATGGCGTATTTATCCTCTAACTTGATAACTGTGCCAGACAGCACTTCGCCAATTTCAACTGGTTCAATTTGCTTATTTCTTAACAGTTTTGTGCTGCATATAATGGACTTTTTAAGATTGTTTAGCTCAATAACTATTGCTTCAATTTCTCTATCTTTTAATTTATCTTTGTTAACATAGTCCTCTGGTGCACATTGAGAAAATGGCAAAAACACTCTATATCCCATAAAATTGCCAATAAGCCCAGAAGTGTTCACCTCGCTAACTTTAAAGGAAAAATTGCTTCCCACTTTTAAATTTTGAAGCTTTTCTTTGTCCGCAAGAGCCTTGTTTACGCCAGAATGCGTAACTTTAAGGCAACCTTTATCATCAATTTCTCCCAAAATCATAACCAAAATGGCATCACCAAGTTTAAACGCACTGTCAAGTTCCTCTCGAGGGAAAACTCCTTCTTTTAATCCGCCTATTGCCACCACCACTTCTTTCTCACCTATCATGACTATCGTGCCTGTGATGATATCTCCGCGGTTGTATTGCGTCATGTTAATATTAAAATCTTCCATTTTCATATGCATACTCCTACTTTTCATTTTTCTTTGACGGCTCTAGCAAAGCATTCATTTTTGATATGATTAGATTTGCGAACTCATCGATATAATCTTTATCTTTTTTGCGCGCCACATCTGGATAAATTGGCTCACCTATATATAAAGTGGCATGATGGAAAATGCGCAACTTCCTATCAAACATCATTGGAATAACGGGCGTGCCTGTGCGAATTGAAAACATAGCCACCCCTTCTTTGGCCGTTTCACCCTCGATGATAGGCGTTTTGGCACGCGTGCCCTGAGGGAAAATTAAAACACTCTTCTTTTTGTTTAATGCGGATAGAATTTGCTTAACAGCAGCCGTGTCATTGGCACTTCTATCCACGCTAATTGCACCTAAACTATTTAGAATTTTGCCAAAAAATTTATTTTTAAAAAGTTCTTTTTTTGCCAAAATTCGATGTTTTTTCACAAAAATCAATTCAAGCATAACAGGGTCCATATTGCTTAAATGATTGCAAGAGATAATATAATTTTGTTTTTTCTTTTTTAATTCTTTATAATGTTTTTTTCCAACTTTTTTAATTGGGAAAAGCAGCGTGCAAGGCAAAAACAAAATCATAACCGCCAAGATGTAAATCATAAATTTCCTTTTAAATCGTTATAATTATTTCTTTTTAACAGCATTGCCCGCCAGATAACCGGTGGACCATGCAATCTGCAAATTATATCCGCCCGTGAAGGCGTCCACATCCAACACTTCACCCACGAAATATAGATTTTTAACCAATTTGCTTTCACAAGTTTTAGAATTGATGTCCTTCACATCAACCCCACCAGAAGTAACAATGCCTACATTTATATTATCTAAAGATTTTAAAAGAAAGTCAAATTTTTTAAGAGAGTTAATCAAAATTAATCTCTCTTGCTTGGTGATTTCTGTAAGTTTTTTATTCATTATGCCCACTTTTTGCATAAAATATGGCACAAGCCTAGCGGGCAATAAAGAATTCAAATATGTTTTGAGTTCTTTTTTGTTTTGTTCTTGAAACTCACGCAAAAATTTAGTTTCCAACTTTTCGTGAGATAAAGCGGGTTTAAAATCAATGGAAGCGGTTGCCCCATTCAAATTTAGCCGGTTAATTTGGCTTGATAGTTTCAGTGCAATCGGTCCTGTGAGCGAATTAAATGTGAACATCATTTCACCAAATTCGTAGAAACTCTTGCCCCCAACCGAAATTGTTAACCCAACATTTTTTAATGATAGTCCATTTAAATTTGAAATATCATCTTTCACGACTATTGGGCAGAGTGCCGGCACTGTTTCAACTATTTTGTGCCCAAAACTATCGGCAATTTTAAACCCCAAACCTGACGCGCCTGTGCCGGAATAAGACAATCCACCCGTTGCGACTATAACACTATTAGCAGTGTATTCAACATTGTTAACACACTTTATTTTGAAATAATCTTCAGCTTTTTTAACAGATAGCACCTCGCAATTTAGTTGCACTTTAACATGGAAATCAGACATTAGTTTGCTAAGTGCTTTAATCACATCGCTAGACTTGTCGCTTTCCGGGAACACTCGGTTGCCCTGCTCTGTTTTTAATTTTAATCCAGCAGAATTAAAAAATTCAATCGTGTCCTGGGGGGAAAATGCATTCAAGGCAGAAAACATAAATTTGCTATTTCTCACAATGTGGGCGATGTGATTATCCACAGAACTATTATTAGTTAGATTGCACCTGCCCTTGCCCGTTATAAACAACTTTTTGCCCAATTTCTCGTTGTGGTCTAAAACCAAACAATTAAGGCCATTTCGAGCAGCAAAAATTGAAGCCATCATGCCAGATGCTCCACCGCCAATTATAATGACATCTTGCCTATCCATATTTTTAATATATCACATTTTAGAAAATTTTCAAACTAAATAGAAAAAAAACTAGCAAGCGCTAGTTTAGTTAGATTTCAATTTGTTTATGTATTTCATATCTTTCACTGATAATTTAGAATATTCCCCGCGGGATAGCCCACCTAAGCGAATTTCACCTATTTGAGTGCGTTTTAACAATAAAACTTTTTTGTCAATGGCGTCAAGCATTTTCCTAATTTGCCTATTTTTGCCTTCTGTTATCACAAATTGCAAGCGAGTAGTGTCGGCTCTTGCCTCCAAAACTGACACGCTGCATGGCTTAGTAACATATCCGCCAATATCTACGCCAGAAGATAGTTTTTTTATCTCTCCCTGCTCTATTACTCCCTCAATCGTTACAACATAAGTCTTTTCTATTTTGCTATTTGGCTTGGTTAGGATATTTGATAATTCACCATCATTTGTTAAGAGCAAAAGCCCTTCACTATCATAATCAAGCCTGCCGATTGGAAAAATGCGTGCCTTTACGCCACGCATAAGCTCTATGACCGTCTTTCTGCCATGTTCGTCATCTACAGTGCAAACGTAACCTTTCGGCTTGTTAAGCTTAAAATAAACAAAATTGTTGCTTACACGGATAGGTTTGCCATCACACACCACACTATCTGTTTCTTTCACATCAGTGGAAAGGTCGGTTACCACCTTGCCATTAATCTTAACCTTCCCGGCAAGCACAAACTCTTCCGCCTTGCGCCTGCTTGCCAACCCAGATTGGGCTAAAAATTTGTTAATTCTCATTCAATTTTTCTTCCCATAAGATTTCACTTAGTTTCAGCGTTTTGCTATCAATAAGTTTATCTATTTTATTCATTGTATACAATTTTAAAGTTTTAATCAACTGTTCGTTGAAGAAAATTTGAATTTTGCCCACCTCATCGCCCTTCTCCGCATCATCTAACTTTACATCACAAAATAATTTTAAATTATTATTTTCACCCTTTGCAAGAGGATAAAAATAGTCTTCATCTGTATATAAATATAGCCTGCCTTCATTTTTATCAATAATATACTCATTAAATATTTCTTTGTTTTTATCGATAACTTTTGTGTTTTTAAACTCGCTTTGGCTAGCATTTAATAAATCTGTGCTTTCTTCAAACATTGGCCCACAATTCAAGACCACGCAAATTGTTGTCATATTATTTCGTTCCACAGCACTAACTAAGCAGCGTCCGGCTTTGCTTGTAAATCCGGTTTTTACCCCGCAACAACCTTCCAGGCTCGATAATAAGCGATTTTTATTGGTTAGATAGCGCTTATCAGATATGTTGGTTGCCGGGATAACATAACTTTTTGTGCTAACTATTTCTTTAAAAATAGGATTGTTGAGTGCGTAAGCAGTGATAATCGCCAGGTCATAAGCCGTGGTGTAATGTTGTTTGTTGTCCAACCCATGAGGATTGGCGAAATGAGAATTATTCGCCCCAATTTGATGCGCAAGAGCATTCATTTTATCCGCAAAATTTGGCACACTTCCACCTATATGGCAGGCCAAAGCCGTTGCTGCATCATTTCCGCTTCTAAGCATTAACCCATAAAGTAAGTCTTTGATTTTAATCAATTCACCCTTTCTTAAATAGATTGAAGTGCCTTCCACCCCAATTGCAGAATCATCCACTTGAATATATTCGTCTAAATCTTGGCAGTTGTTGATTACTGTTATTGCCGTCATAATCTTTGTGGTTGACGCCATAGGAAGTTGTAAATCTTCGTTTTTGGAATATAAAATTCGTTTACTATCCTTTTCTATCACGCACATTCCTTTTGCGCTGCTAGATAATGCACTTACTTCAAA
>CANQDP010000009.1 GCA_947593585.1 uncultured Clostridia bacterium | reverse complement strand
CCTCAAGAAATTAAAAAACCAAAATCCTCAATCAGTGTCTAAAAAAATTAATTAATCTAACAAAAAATCACCAAAATTTGGTGATTTTTATGTTTTTTATTGAAATTTATAAAATTTTTTATTTTTTGCAATCAATAGCTATGAATTTTATTTCACTTCTTTTGACTGTGCCAAAACTTTTTCATAATTTTCAATTAGCACTTGTATGCACAAATCTTTAATGTCTTCTAAATCTCGCACATCTAAACCAATTTTAAATTCGAGTTCCTTTTTTGCACCATATTCAGTGGCCTTTTTTTGTGGATATTTTTCATCATATAAATCTATGCTTTCGTTAGCGCAGTTGATATATCTATTATGCATAAACGAATTTCTTATTGTTTTGATAATTTTTAGTTTATCCTTTTCTGTGATGTCTGCTTCATCTTTATTCATTAGTTCGGATGATAGCGAGGCAATAAAATCGCTTTTTGCAAGCTCTGAATATAATTTCTTGTTTTCAAGTTGTTTTAATAAATTCACCAGCACGGTTATCAAGAGTTCACTATATAAATTGTTGATTTCATAGCTGTATAATGTGCGGCTGGTTGCCAAATCGTTCAAACCTTCATTATAGCAATATGAAAAGAGGATTTTTTGTAGTTCATTTGGGTTGGATGCTCTTAAAAATGGCACAAGGCAAAATTCTATTCCATCGAGTTCGCCCTTTCTTAAATTTGCATCAATTAACACTCGCTCAATGCAGATTTCAAAAATTTGATTTAAACTAAAAAGATTTAGTGGGGCAGAGAAATAATAGTGTTGCAAAATCTTTGCCAAATCTTCCTTTTGAATGCTATCTAATTCTATTTTTTCATCACCTATTTTTATCTCTATTTCATCAATGAAGTTTCGCAATTTTTCTTCATCGTAAAACATGTCAAAATCGCCATCAAAGTTATAGTTAAAATTTAATTTTTCACCATTATAAGCGAAATCTGCCACGATAACTAACTTGCTCATCTGGCTGATGTTTAAATTTCTCGTGATAATTTTTGGATTTTCGCGTTTAACAACTTTGCCGTCTGGCAGTTTTTCAAATTTGTTGCAAAGATTGAATTGTGGGCTCAGCAAATCAATCAGCAATTTTATTTGTTCGTTCTTAAAAATCCTCTCTGCCACGATGTTTGTAGTTTTCGCGTGTTTTAGCCTGCTATAATATTCACTTAATTTGTTGAAATCAAAAAGTTTTACCACATTGCCGTGGGCTAACTCATTTGCGATTCTCTTTAAAATTCTATTGCATTCACTATCCGGCAAGTCAAGGCCTTTAAAAAGTTCTTCTTTTAGCTCAATATAGCGTTTGTCATTTTCTATCTTTGAAAAATCTATTGTGTCAGTTTTTTCTCGAAAAGTTGAAATAAATTGACGGCTGGCGATTGCAGAAAGATAAGGCATGAAAAATGTGGACTTGTCAAAATCTAGTTTCATTTTTTTTAAAAACTTAGTTTGGCTAAGCACAGCATTCAAATTAAATTCTTCGTTGTTGCGCAAAAAATCAAGAGCGGTTAAGCCACAATTAAGCAATTCAAAATATTTAATCTCATTTTCTAGTTGTTCAATTTCTTCCATATCAAACTCGTCAAAATTTTAAAAGTTTGGCTTGTGCTCTTCAAATGAATGGTCTATGCAGTAAAGAATGTCGCACAAAGCATTGTGCTTTTTCAAAAATTTTGCGTCAATTTCTTGCTCACACACGCTTTTAATGTCAATATGAGGGATGAAGTGAGGGGCATATTTCATGCATGGCAAATAGCTTCTTATGGTTGTGTCTTCTCCAAAAAAGTTGAATTTTTTTGTTGGCAGTTGCACCACCATATTGCCATCATTCATTGCGCTTCTCACGCGCTCAGCAGAATCCACAGCCGGGCTCCAATCGTTTGGCACTTCTTTATAAAAAATCAGTGCTGCATTGTTGTGAAAACCTCTAATCTCTTGCACCGCACCACCAAGCAAACAAATTATAGGCTCCACAATCTCCAAACCGGCATTTTCACCATAAATTATTTTCATGGCAGTTTCAAGCTCCTTAATGGTGTAACTCTTCCTTTTCATTGCGCCCTCCAATTTTCAATATGATAACACGCACCAGCCATTTTGTCAACCCCAAAAATTTGCCAAAAGCGTCAAAAATCGTTAAAAAACCATTCAAATCCTTGTGCGTTGCGTTAAAAATCCTTACAAAATTTAAAATTGATTTTTAAGTGAGGCTGTGGGATTTGTTCCAAGGGGTGTAAAAATGATTGACAAATTATGGAATTTGTTGCAGAATAATGTAGAAAACAATATAGATGCAGACACTAATAGGTAACTATCATAGTGTAACCGCATGGGGGGGGGGGGGTCATGAAAGTATTTATAAGATCGACAATAATAGTATTGTGCGCATTAGCATTTTCAATTTGTGCTGTTGCGGCCACAAATAGTTTACTAAAGGTTTTCCGCAAGAGTAATGCGGTGGAAGACCCAATAGAGATAAACCAAGCCAGCCAATTCACATTTAATGCTTTAGAAGATGGCACAGTGGAAGTAACCGGCCTAGCTGAAGAGTATTCCGGCAAGCAGCCACTAATAATAACCGTACCATCCGCAGATGCTGAAGGCAAAGAAGTGTCTAAGATAGGCGATTACGCCTTCCAAGAGACACGAGATGGTTTTCGCGTAACGTCAATCACTCTTCCAAGCACTTTAAAGATAATAGGCAAAGGTGCTTTTTCACCTGCTCAGGATATTCTAACAGGAGATAGTTCAAATTACAAACAAGGCTCAAGCTTTGCCGAGATAGTTATACCAAGCACCGTAACCGAGATAGGTGAAGATGCGTTTAGAGGTTGTGCTTGCCTAAAGACAATCACTTTCTCTCCAGAATCCCAACTCGAAACCATTGGCGCAAATGCGTTTGGTCTGCAATATCCTTCTGGTGGTATTTTTACTAGTTTGGTTTGCGGAATAACATCAATTGAGATACCTAGCAGTGTGGTTGAAATAGGAGAAGGGGCGTTTAGAGGCTGCACATCACTCACCTCTGTAACTTTTCAGCCAGAATCCAAACTCCAAACCATTGGCGCAAATGCGTTTAGCACACTAACTTATTTATCTGGTCCTTATAGTGGTAGTATTTTTAGTTTTGTTTGTGGAATAACATCAATTGAGATACCGAGCAGTGTGGTTGAAATAGGAGAAAGTGCTTTTAGAGGTTGCACATCACTCACATCAGTAACCTTTCAGCCAGAATCTCAACTCCAAACCATTGGCGCAAATGCGTTTGGCTCAGAAACCTACACTTATGGAGTTGGTAGTTATAATGGAACAATTGTCACTTATGCTTGCAAAATAAATTCAATAGTTATACCAAAAGGTGTTTCAGTTATTCACACGGGCACATTTAGCAGCACTCTCAAAGAATTAACATTTGAAGATGGCTCAGAATTGCAGACTATCGAACAAAATCCAATATCGGCAACATCCACATCTTCTTCATCATCTATCCTAGCATTGCATTTTCCATGCTCACTAAAAGACTGGTGTGAGCCCACAATAGAAGGTTTAGGTAACTTTAATATTACAGAACTATACTTAAATGGTTCAAAAATTGAAGGGGATGTAAGTTTTGATAATGACATAACAAGCATAAGACCATATTGCTTTAAAAATTTAAAAGATATAACAGGCATAAAGTTGGGCAACGGAGTAACCACAATAGGTGAATACGCATTTTCAGGCTGCACATTTAGTGGAGAAATTCAAATTCCAGCAAGTTATACCACAATTGAGCCTTATGCCTTTGCTGGCATTAGTGGCAGTTTCACAATCCCAAGCACTGTAACAGAAATAGGAGATCATGCCTTTACTGGAGGCACAGGCGAATTGACAATAACATTTGCTCCAGATTCCAATCTCAAAACAATTGGATCTTATGCTTTTGCAGGGGTTGAAAGAACAAAAACAGATTATCATCCCGGTAGTAGTGCTGGTACTGAGGTTACTACATCTATTGAAACATCTCTTGTCTCAATAACCATACCAAAAAGTGTAATAGAAATAAAAGACCATGCCTTTTATATGTGCACAAATCTAAAGACATTAGAATTTGAGCAAGAATCTCAGTTGGAAATCATAGGCTCTTATGCCTTTGCAGGAGAATCTTATAGAAGTAATTATACATACCGAAACCAGATTTATTCGACATATACGCACGCGAGCAATAAATTATCCACAGTTACGATACCAAAAAATGTAACCACCATTGGAAGCCATGCATTTTATGGTTGCACAAGTCTTGAAACTCTCAGTTTTGAAGAAGAATCTAAACTTGAGACAATCGGTGATTATGCTTTTGCTGGAGAAATTTATTTGAGCAGTCAAATATCTAATATGAGTAACTCTAAAACTTCGGCAGAAAATAAAATTTCTTCAATAACAATTCCTAAATCAGTAACAACCATTGGTGATCACGCATTTTATTTATGTTCAAGTCTTGAGACTGTGAATTTCGACCCAGAATCTCAACTTGAAACTATTGGAGATTACGCTTTTGCAGGAGCCATATTCGATAGTTATTCCTCTTCTTCCGGTTCATCCACGCAATCTAAAGTTACAAACAATATTTCCACAATCACGATTCCTAAGAGTGTAACAAGCATTGGCAATTATGCATTCTATTATTGCCAAAACTTAGTGTCGGTTGAACTTCCTGCGGGTTTAACACAAATTAACAATTATACATTTGCTCAATGCGTTAAATTATCCACAATAAATCTAGATAACATAACCTATTTTGGAGATAATGCATTTAATGGTTGTGCTGAATTAACCAACCTGCCTTTAAATAGTGGCTTAACTTATATAGGCTCAAGTGCATTTAGTGGCTGCACTGGATTGACAGGGCAATATATTATTCCAGAGAGCGTAGAAACAATAGGTTCTAAGGCATTTGATGGCTGCACAGGCATAGACCTAATTATCTTAGCAAATAAATCTAAGTATGACGCCTTTAAGAGCCGCTTAGACGCAGATAAAACCACTTATGTTGTGAAAATTTCATATAAGACTAGCACAGGCATAACACAAACAGATAATAAGCTATATAAGAAAGCCTTATCTTGGGCATTGGTTGGAGATACATGGCAATCCGGTCAAGAGTATAACATGCCAGCAGGAACATGGCTGTTAGGTGAAGAAACTGTGGATAAAGATCAGTTAGACGCAAAGCTGCTGTCAGGGGATATAGACACAGATATAACCCTAATAGACGATAGCCTAACCCATAGAGTAGATTCAAATAGACCAGAGATATATGGCACAAGCGAAGAAGGAGTAAGTAAAGATCTAACTCTTAAAGTAGAAGAGATAGAAGACACTCAATCAATCCAAGAAAAGCTAGCAGATAAATATAGCGCAAACATAAAGAAAGTATACATAATAGAGCTTCAACAAGGCTCAGAAGAGTATACACAACCAACAGACTTAGTAATATACTTTAATGAAAGCTTAGCAGGAGGCTTTGGTGTATATTTATTAAATGAAGAGCTAGAGAAACAAACTGCTCAAGATGGATACTATACATACCAAGGCAATAACTGCACACTAGTAGTAATAGACGAAAAAATAAGGTATCTAAAAGAAGAGCCATTCACAGCAGAGACAAGTGAGCCAGCGGGTTTTGAAGAAGGCATAACCCTAACCGTTCAATCTATAACAGAAGAAGCAGGTATGCAAGCACAACTAGGAGAACAATACAATAGACTAGTTAAACGTGTGTATGTAGTAGAGCTAACAGGAAGCAATATCTCAAGTGAAGTAACAATTTCTTCAACAGATAGCTTTGAAGGATATATAGTAAAGGTATTGCAAGCCGGAGAACTAGTAGACTGGACAGGAAAGTATAGCTATACAAACGCTAAATTAATACTAGCCTTATTAGTAGAGCCAAAGATGAGTATAACTGAATCCGGATTTACAGCCGAAACAACCGACCCACTAGGCTTCCCAGAAGATGTAACCCTAACAGTAACCGAGATAACAGACACAGAAGAATTAAAATTAAGACTAGGGGATAACTATAATAGCCGTATAAAGAAGATGTATATAATAGAACTAAAGCAAGGTGAACAGAAATATACAGACGAAACTGTCAAGATATATGTAGATAAAGCCTTTGCGAATGGCCGATTAGTATACTTACTAAAAGATACCCCAGAACTGCAAACCCCAACAGATAGATACGAATTAGAAGGGACAGAAATAACCCTAATACTAGAAGAGAAGATAACACCTCCAGCCAAAGAAGACAGTAAACCAGACAATTGGAAGCCATGGATAATAGTAGGTATAATCTTTGGCATATATCTGTTGCTATTGCTGCTATTAATAATCTTACTGATAATAAAGCGCAAGAAACGCGAGAAGATGCAAAACAAGACATTAAAGAAATAAGAGCTCCCGCTCTTTTTTCTTTTTATTCAAATATAATGTGATAAAAATTGGTGCAACCGAGCAGATTTGAACTGCTGACCTATCGCTTAGGAGGCGATCGCTCTATCCAGCTGAGCTACGGCTGCATATTGGTTTTTTGTGGTTGGAAGTGATTTTTGCGCTGTTCTTGATTGATTTTATGCCCTTGATTTTAGAAGTTAATTCGATTGTTTTTGACAGTGGCAGTCATATTTCTATTTCCGCTTTGTGTGTTTGCAGTGTAAAATTTGTTGACCTTTGGATTTTAGCATAAATTGTGCAATTTGTCAATCTAAAATTGATTAAATGTTGTTGTTGGCAATAATATTGCATTAAGAATTCCTTATATGCTGTGATATTATATTTCAATGTCGAGCGTTAAAACATGAAAAATTTATTGAAAATTTTTATTCTTTTTTAAAAAATTGTGCTATAATGCAATAGGGGAGGTGAAATATGGAATACAAAATAAAAAAACAACAATTTAATAAGCAAGATTTAAGTTTCATGCAAGTCTTTTTTGACAATGGCGATTACCTCCCAATCTCAAAAAATGAGGTGATAGATTTCTCGCTAACATTTTGCGACAAACTTATTGTGGGCGAAGATTATTATCACTCATTTTGCCAAGTCATTGATAGTGGGTTTATCAAGTTGAAAATTCTTAAAAAGTGCAATGGGTTTTATACAGATGCCAGTCTTTATAACCTCAGCGAATATAATAGAGATAGAATCAGTTATATTAAAAATCGATTTTGTCATGAAAACGGAATGAAATTTATCCGTTTTTTTAATGAAAATAATAGGAGTTTAACTTATTATGCAAATATGTCCGCCCATGTTGATGGTGATTCCCTGATTGTTGAATTTGTGTCAAATGCTAAATTTAAATCCACTGCTGAAAATTGCTCAATTTTATTGCCCGAAATAAACAAATCTAAAATCAATAGCATTATGATTGATTTTGAAAATTGTGAAGGATTTGAAATCTTTAATGATGAAATTCTCGAAATGAAATTGCAATGCAATAGCAATTTAGTTTGGTGCGAAAATTTTAATCGAGAGATTGAAAGTGGATTTATTAAAATAAAGTTTAATAAAGAAAATAATTCTATTAGGAAATATGATGATTTTAGCAATTATTTAGAGGGCAAAAATAGCATTGAAAAAATGAGCAGACGACTTTGTGGTAAAAAGGGTTTTGATGTTCATGATATTTGCCATCTTTATATCGACTATGCCGGTGCAGGATTTGGCATTAATAGAAATGAACAAATAGAAATTAAAGACATTAGGAGCGAAGCCGAACTTGCTGAAATGAACAGGCTTGCGGACGAAGAAGGGCGAGATTTGCCACCATACTTTATTGGAGGATATTGCCAAAAGCAAGATGATGGCACCATTTTAATCAGCTTTGGGAAAACCGCTCAAAAAAATGAAAAATGTCAAAAATTATTGAAAAAATATTCATATTTAGCTTAAAAAACGAAATTTTGCTTAAAATTTTAAAAATTATAACGCTTATTAAATTGTTGGGTGGGAATTTTCCCACTTTTTTATTGCTAACAAATTGTGCGCGGACGAGCAAAACAAAAACACATTTTAAATCTTCAACAAATTTTATGAGATTTCATATTATGAATTAGGAAATGCAAAGGAGAAAATATGACTTGTCGAAATAGAAGGTCAAGCACAAATTATATGAACTTTAACAATTATGGTGGGCGGGCGCTTTATCCTCAATTAAAGCCTCAACAACCCACCTCTATAAATAAGATTATTTTCACAGGAATTGTTGGTCCCACCGGTCCGCAAGGTCCAGTAGGGTTGCAAGGTATAATGGGTGCACCCGGACCTAGGGGCGAGATAGGTCCAACTGGTCCAGCGGGTCCGCAAGGGATGGTTGGTCCGCGCGGCGAGAGAGGTGCGCAAGGGCCAATAGGAGAAAAAGGCGAGCGCGGTCAAGACGGAATAAGTGAAAAAATATTAGTGGCAGCCACGCACACAACAGATAGCTCTAATGAAGCGGAAGTGGTGGATAATTTTGTTGATAACACACATCAATTGGTTTTTAGAATTCCGCACGGGGCAATTGGTCCGCAAGGCGAGCGCGGACCAGCCGGTCCAGAAGGTCCACAAGGCGAGCGTGGCGAACGCGGCGAGCAGGGTCCTGCCGGCGAAAAAGGGTTAAGAGGAGAACCGGGACCACAAGGTCCAAGAGGTGAAGTGGGTCCAGCCGGCCCAAGCGGGTTGCCTGCAATAAACACCGTGGCATATTTCACAGCCGTGTCTGCCACTCTTCAAAACGAGCCATTTTTTAACATGGATTTGCAATATCCATCAAGTCAGAGCGACATTTCGCTAGATGCTGGGCAAAACAGCATTAAGTTAAAGCGCGGCTACTATATGATAAGTTATGGCACGAATGTTGAGGCAACTAGCGTGGTAGGCTCAAAAATTTGGCTTGAATTGGACGAAAGTGAGCAAGATGTAACCGTAAAAGAGGGAAGCGGTCAAGGCAAATACTTTTTGGGTGGAGATTTCTTTTGCCGTGTGTCGAATGAAGAAGCCACGCTTGATTTTATGGTCAATCAAGATAGCACTGTGCGCTTTTCAAACACCTATATGTTAATAAGAAAAATTTAATTTAAAATAATAAGAAACAAAACAATTGCAAAATTTAAAAAATCCTATAAAAAATTAATAAATTTTAATAAAAACATAAAATTTTTAAATTAATATAATAAATAAAAAATAAAACTCGTTAGATAAAATTTTAATGAGTTTTTTGCTTAAAAAATTGTTTTGATTATTTTCAAATAACTTATTGACAAGCCCCCATTTGTGTGTTAATATAAGTGCATTAAAGGAGAAATCATATGTCAACGAACGAAGAAAGATTTAATGATTTAGTGCACATTTTAAAAAGGATTAAAAAGCAATATCACAATGTTTTGGTGTATTCAAATGACCCAACTCGTCCAAATGCTTATTCGCCAGTTAAAGATGCGTTCGACAAGTTTTTGGCTTTGGCTGACAAAATTGCAAAGGATATAGAAACTGTGCTTCATAGCAGCAGAAATGCAAACGGATATGATATTATTTATTCAACACAACTTTCAACTTTATATGAAACAATCGCTTTTGCCAACAATGCTTCACCATTCTTTTCTGAAGAAACTTATGCCATATTAGATGAAATGGAGAGTTTTGTTAAAGAAGAAATGCGTAGCTTTAACGCAAACTTTGGATTATAATTAAACACCGCAAGGTGTTTTTTTATTTGCAAATTAAATTGTGCGGTTTCTTGCAAAAATAAAGAATAAATCTCAATTTGTTAAACAAAATATGTTCAAGAGGTTTTTTAATGGAGTGCAAAGGTATTGTTAGGCGAGTGGACGAGTTGGGGCGCATCGTGCTTCCGCGTGAGATGCGCAAAAGTTTAAACATTCGCGAGGGTAGCAAATTAGAAATTGGCATTGTGGATGGCAATAAGTTTTTGCTCACCAAATATAGCGATATGGTCAGCCTAAAAGAATATAGTGATGCAGTGTCCAACGCCATATCTGTGTCCATTGAGCATGATGTGCTCATCACGGATATGGAAAAAGTGTTATCTTCCAGCAAAAAGAAATATATCAATAAAGACCTTGCAGAAGAAGTGCAAGAATTAATTTATAAGAGAGAAATAATAATAAAAAAACAAGATGACGGCAGTGAAATGCTTGAAGTGTTTCCTAGCACTCCAAACGAGTTTAGTTGCCAGTTGATTGTGCCAATCGTGAAGGATGGCGATGCAATCGGCTCAATTATGATTTTGGCAACTGAAAATAAATGCTTTGACGATTCAAGCGTTAAAATTTGCAAAGCGTTTGCAAAATATCTTAGCGACCAAATCTCTTAAAGCAAAAAGCAAAAAATTAAAAAATTTTTGTGTTTTGTTAATTTTTTATAAAAAAAGACCAAAATTTGGCCTTTAAACTTGAAGTTTTCTTGAACTTAATTTGTTCAACTCATTTTTCATATATGCATTCATTGTGGTGGCAAGCTCGTGTGCATTTCGCTCCTCATCCGCACAAACGCGTTGGTATTGACCTATTGCGGCGATGGTGGATAAAATTTGAGTTTTTAAAATTTTCATGTGGCGAATATAGGTGTGGTCAAGGCTGTTGATTGCCGTTAAAGTGGATAAAAATTTGTCGCAAACGCGTGCCAAAAGTGGGTCGTCATATAAAATATCTTCATAATTTGCTTGGATTGAATCCATAATTCCCTCAATTGACACAGAGGTTGCTTCTTTAAAATTTGTCATATGCATCTCCTTTGATTATATTATCATAAAAATGCGATTTTGTCAATAGCGGTGCTTAAAAATTAGGCAAAAACTCATTTGAATTTGAATAAATGTTTGTATTTTTTAAGTCAACTTGGTATAATAAAATCATGGAAAATTATGAAGTGAATAAAGTTGTGCTTATTGGTTGTGGCAATGTGGGCATGAGTTATGCCTTTTCGTTGGTCAACGGCACAAGCCATGTGCACGAATTGGTGCTTATTGATGTGAACAAGCAAAAGGCTGAGGGCGAAGCCCTAGACCTTATGCATGCGGCAAGTTGCTCAAAACATAAAATAAATATAAAATTTGGAGATTACGCTGAGTGTGATAACGCAGATATTGTTTGCATAGCGGCAGGAATTAGCCCTAAAAACAGCAAGAGCAGAATGGATTTTATTGGCTCTAGCATAGAGATTTTTAAATCTATAATTGGCGAGATTAACAAAACGAAGTTTTCAGGCATTTATTTGATTGCCACAAATCCGCTAGATATTATGACATATATCACAATGAAACTTTCGGGCTTTCCAAAAGAGCGCGTTATCGGCACGGGCACAACGCTAGACACTGCTCGTTTAAGATGCCTAATTGGTGAAGAAGTTAAAGTCAATTATAAAAACATTCACGCCTATGTGATTGGTGAGCATGGCGATAGCGAAATGATTCCGTGGAGCAATGCAACTATTGGGCTAAACCCGATAAACAAATATCTATCTAAAACCAAAATGAAATCAATATTAAACGATGTCCGTACAAGTGCGTATAAAATAATTGAGAAAAAGGGCAACACGGCATATGGCATTGGCATGTGCTTGAAAAACATCACAGAGGCAATTTTTGAAAACAGCAATTCAATTTTCACCGTCTCTGTGTTTAATGAAAAATATGGTGTTTCAATCGGGCAGCCGGCAATTATTTGTAGAAACGGAGTGCGTGAAATTGAAGGTTTGAGCCTAACGCCAGAAGAAAAAGCGGAGTTTAACAGTTCGGTTAAAGCCATTAAGAGTGTGATAAAAAATATAAATTTATAATGGGTGGATTATGGAAAAAATAAACAAAGGAATATCATTCTTTTTTGGATATGAAATGACGCCGGAAGAGAATGCAAAGCAAATTAAAGAGGCGGGGTTTGATTGCGTCATCACGAATGCAGATAAGCGATTTGACTATCAAAATGGCAGCATAAAAAAGCAGGTCAAATTGTTTCATAAGTTTGGATTGAAACTATCGAGTTTGCATTTTCAATATAAGGCTGAAGACCTACCAAATTTCTTTTTAGACAATAAAATTGGTAAAATTTTAGAAAAAAACCTGATAAAAGACATCAAAATTGCAAAAAGATATGGTTTTTTATGCGTTGTTGTGCATTTATATGGCAAATTGTCCTCTGTTGGCATAGATAGATTGAAGCGAGTTTTAAAGGTGGCGGAAAAGTGCAATGTGCCAATAGCTGTGGAAAATATAAACGAAAACGAAATTCTTCCATGGGTCTTTGAAAACATCAAAAGCCCATATCTAAGATTTTGTTTAGATGCCGGGCATCAGCATTGTTTTTATCCAGATGTGGACTATTTAACGCTATATGGAGATAGGTTAATATGTCTTCACTTGCATGATAATATGGGCGATAAAGATGCACACACCCTCAATCGTTTTGGCAACATAGATTGGGAGGAACTAGCAAAAAAACTTGCCCGCTGCCCAAAAGTTAATTTGGATTATGAATTGCTTATGAAAGAAAAATGCAATCTGTCGAAAGGCGAAGTGCTCAAAGAGTGCTTTAATCAGGCGGCCGAACTTGAAAAGATGATAAATAAATATAAAAAAGCGGATTAATCCGCTTTTTACATTTCCTCAATCAAGTCTTCAATTTGTTTTAGAGTGGTGAACTCTAAAATTTTTTGCTTAATAAGTGTTGCGTTTTTTGTTGAGCGAACATACCACATAAGGTGTTTTTTAAAGTAGGCAACCAGCGTGCGCTCGGTTTTAAATAGGGTTTTTAGCATATCCAAATGGTTGATAATCGTCTGTTTTTTGCTATATGGTGGTTTTTTGCCTTTTAATGTGGAGAATATTTCAGGGTTGCCGAGTGCAGCTCTTCCAATCATAACACCCGCACAGCCAATTTGCTTTGCAAATTCCACATCTTGCTTTGTTTTAATATCTCCGCTCCAAAAAACTGGGACATTCACTGAATTAACGAGTTTTTTATATGCAGCCTTATCCACTTCGCCAGCATAACCTTGCTCACGAGTGCGAGCGTGCAGCGTTAAGAAACTCACACCGCACTCCTCACACATTTTTGCAAATTCAATATAGTTTTGATTTCCGTCAATCCCTAGCCTAAATTTCACGGAAACGGGTTTTGGGCTTGCCTTAACAAGTGCCGAGATTATTTCGCGTGCCCTATCTAAATTTTTCATCATGGCAGAGCCGTCTGCGTTTTTCACAATTTTAGGAGCAGGGCAACCGCAATTAAAATCTATAAAGTCAAAATTTTTAAAAATTTCATTTTTCAAAACACGATTAATTGATGCCACATCGTGCCCGAAAAATTGACAAACTCTCAAGGCGTTGCTCTCTTCACGCAATAGATTGTTAGTCTTAATGCTTTTGTAGTCCAACGCCTTAATGCTCACCATTTCGGTAACCACCATATCTGCACCAAAATCGGCACAAATTTTTCTAAAAGCAAAGTCGGTTACTCCCGCCATTGGTGCAAGCGCATAGATAAATTTTTTAAATTTTCTCATGCAAAAATTATAATAAAAAACAATAGATTTTTCAACTGTTTTATTTTGATTTATTGGCAAAATTTTCTTTAAATAATGAAAAACAGGCTCGATTTAAAAGATTTTAATAAAAAATGCCATCATAAATTAATTTTTTAATAATTTTTTTAGTTTTACAAAAAATAAAAGCATGAAAAAGCATAATGTTTTAACAGGGGCAGTAATTCTCTCTGCTGGCGGGATTTTGGCAAAAATTTTTAGTGCCATCTATAGAATTGGATTAACGCGCATTTTAGGTGGCGTTGGCATTGGGTTATATCAACTTGTTTTCCCTTTTTATTCACTCTGCGTGGTGCTGGCAACTGCAGGATTGCCTATGGCAATTTCAAAGGTAATTTCAAAGCATAATGGCAGCGAAAAGACAATATTAAAAAAATCAATTTCTTGGGTTTGCTCAATCTCTTTAGTTTTGTCGCTTATTTTGATAATTTTTAGCAGAGGATTGGCATCAATTCAGGGCGAAAAAGATTTGTCGATATGCTATATCTTGCTCGCACCAACAATCATTGTGGTGGGTGTTTCAAGCGTTTTGCGCGGATATTTTCAGGGCAGGCAAAACTTTTCTCCAAGTGCGATTTCAAACATTTTAGAGCAGTTTATAAAACTTGTTTTGGGCTTGTTGCTCAGTTGGTTTTTGATAAGAAAAAGCCTTTTATTCGCAATCATAGGTGCACTGCTCGGGATTGTTGTGGGAGAAATCATCTCTCTAGGTCTGCTATTAATAATGTTTAGAAAGGAAAAATTTGTTGACGTTAATGGCCAAAAAATTGAAACGAAAGAAGTGCTAAGAGATGTGTTGCCAATCACAATTTCAAACATAATTTTGCCCCTTGCGAGCTTCGTGGATAGTTTGATTGTCGTTAATCTTCTATCTATTAATGCAGGTGCTCAAACTGCCATATATCTATATGGTTTAGAAAGTGGAGCGGTGAATAATCTCGTTAGTTTGCCAACGATATTTTCTTTTGCGATTGCAAGCGTGATTTTGCCAAACATTAGTGGCACAAAAAATGCGTTTAACCGAAGCACGAAATTAAATTTGTGTGTGAAAATTGTTTTAATAATAAGTGTGCCGTGTGCACTGTGCTTAATCCTCTTTCCAAACATGCTTATTCGCTTGCTTTATGGTGGCAGACTTTCGGCATTTAACCAGGACGGAAATGCCATTACATCGCAACTTTTGGCAATCAGCGGCATTGGGGTGGTTCTCTTGTCGCTCAATCAAGTGTTTTCAAGTTCGCTTCAGGCGGTGGATATGAGAACTGCCACTGTTAGAAATCTCACCATTGCAGTGATTATAAAATTCGTGATTGAAATTGCTTTTTTGCCAACTCGGGTGAGCATCTTTTCACTTGCGATTGCAAACACAAGTTGCTATATGGTGGCAATGGCATTGAATTATTTTGAAATACGCGAAAATTTCAATTTAAAATTTAGCAATCTGTTTTTATCCAAACTGATATGTGCAAACTTTGTTTTAGTTATATTTTTAGCCGTGGCAAACAACATTTCATCTAATGCACTTTTCAGCATGCTATCATTGTGCTCGGCAGGTGTGATTTATCTGGCAAGCCTGTTTGCGTTTAAAATTGTGGATAGGCAAGATTTGGCGATGTTAAAATATAAAAGTGTGAAAAAACATCATAAAATTTAAAATTTTATTAAAAAAACGTGCAAAAATGTGAGTTTTTATAAAAATTTGTTTAAATATCTTTCGCTTGGAGATAATCAAAGCGGAGGACGATTATGAATAAAAATGAATTTGTGGATATTGTCAAAGCAAGGGCGGGTTTGACTAAAAAGGACTGCAGGTTGTGCCTAGACACAATTTTAGATGTGATTAAGGACGCGCTTAGTCAGGGCGACAGCGTTACGCTCTCAAACTTCGGCAAGTTTAAGGTGAACGAAATTAAGTCTAAGCCCATGTATAGTTTTGTAACTAAAAAAACCAGCATGGTGCAAGCGCGCAGAACGCCCACTTTTAGAGCGAGCGAAACTTTAAAAAGAAGTGTTAAATAAACACTTCTTTTTTATTTGTTTTTCCTCTTGCTTTTAAAGAAATCTTTTATTATTTTTTTGTTTTCTTCTTCAAATTCAGCAAGTTGAATAGCGTTGGTTGTGTGGTTCATCGTGCCGTGCAGAATATCAAATCGTGAAACTCCGCCATTTTCTTCATCCTTCACCGCGTAAAACACATTTTTAATGCGCGCATTCACAATCGCACCTGCACACATAGGGCAAGGCTCTAAGGTTACATATAAATCGCAATCATCAAGCCTCCACGATTTCAGTTTTTTGTTTGCCTTTTCAATCGCTTTAATTTCAGCGTGATGAGTGGCAATTTGGTCTTTTTCACGCGAATTAAAAGCGGAAGCAATCACGCGATTGTCTTTAACTATCACCGCGCCAACGGGAACTTCTCCCATCAAGCCTGCTTTTGAGCCTAGCATAGTAGCCTTTTTCATTGGATTTTGCATGTTTTTCTCCCTTAGAATTATTTTGCACAAAAGCGATGGCAAAGTCAATTTGATTTGCATATTCTTTTGCTTTTTCAAGCGCAATTAAAGGGATGTCTTTGTTTTGCTCATAAATTTCGTCCAAACTTTCTTCACCTATTGGGTGGGGAAGAGAGCTGTTTCCTACTTCGATTGTGTATGCTGGGATTTTTAAGCTGTTTATGCACCAATCTTTATATCCTCCTGTTGAGTTTTCGGTGAATATCAAAGGGTAGCCCGTGTAGAGCGAAAAGCTTTCGCCAATGGATTGGTCGCGCATCAAATTTTCGGCCGGCATATTTTCAAAGCCATAATAAATCACATCACCTTTAGTGTGATATGAAATTGTCAGCATAGGTCTAGTTTGCAAAGTGAAATTTATAAGCGATTGCACTTCCCGTTCACTCTCCGGATAAAACCCCACAAAATCTTCCGTGGCAGGGCAAAAAACATTTTGGCTTCCGCCTCCCCAATCTGCGTTGAAATTTGTGTTTAAGTCCACAAGATTAATGTTCGCCTTAAACTGCGAAAAGTCTTGACTGCCACCATTTGCAGCGGTTAAATATGTTTTTGTGATGTCGCAATTCACAGCGTCCAATCCGTCAAGCACCAATTCAGCGCCGTCTGGATTTGTCAGGAAAACAAAATAAATTCCGCCGCCATGCACCAGGTCGTTTAAAAATAGATTTCTAGCCATTCTCACAAGCAGAAGTGCGGTGATATATTCCCTAGCATGAATGCCTCCCTGAATAAGAATTTGTGGCCCGGAATATTCGCCCACATGGGTTGCCAACAAGTTTTTGCCAAGCACTGATTTGCCCGCGTTGAAAAGTTCTAAACCATCATCTTGCAAAGCAACAATTTTGCCGATTAGTTCTTGATATGTCATAATCACTCCTTTGAGTTTTTATGCAAAAAATTGCTGACTTGCGATAATTTTATTGTGTTTTTTATAAAATTTTGATAAAAAAATAAAAAATTTCGGCACAATGCCAAAATTTTTAACTCTATTTATGATAAGGGATGTTGTTTAAAATAGTGAACGCTCGATAAAGTTGCTCTAAGAAAATCACGCGCATAAGTTGGTGTGGAAAAGTCATTTTTGAAAAGGAAATTTTTTCTTTGCACTCGGCTTTAACTTCATCGCTTAGTCCGTTTGACGCTCCAATCACGAACGAAATTTCACTATTCGTTAGTGCTAGATTTTTAATGTGGTTTGCAAGCTCTTTGCTTGAATATGCCTTGCCTTCAATGTCTAGGCAAATCGTGTGCCCAGCAAGATGTTTTTTTATTTCAACTGCGTCCTTTTTAAGTGCACTTAAAACATCGTTTTCCGCATTTGTGCGCGACACATTTTCTTTCAATTCAATTATCTTAATAGAAGCAAATCTAGAAAGCCTTTTTAGATATTCATTTATCGCTTCCCTATAAAATGCTTCTTTAATTTCACCAAGGCAAATTAAATTTATTTTTATCATTAGATTATCCCCCAAACGAATGTGGAAATTGTGATTAATCCACCTAAAAAGAATGCCGATATTAAGAAAACTTTTTCAAAGAATGATGATTTTTTTGCTGTTTTGTTAAACATATTTTTTTCGTTTAAAATTTGATTGGCTTGATTAATCCTTAATTGGACTTCTTCAAGTGGAATATCCTCTTTTTCAAGTGCGGCAATAACTTTTTTTATTTCTTGCTTTCGGCGTTCGTTATGCAGTGCTTTCACCAAGCGGGCATAGAGCAACAGAAGCAGGCTCACTCCAAGCAGACTGATGAAAACAAACATAAAAATGTTGTTCATTAATGTTACATATAGTGCATCTAAAAAGCGAGCAAAAGGCCAATTTAAAAATTTTCCGTAGTAGAAATAACTAGATAGGAAATTATTCATAAAATGGATAATCATGGTTGGAATTATGCTGTCTGCCACCATCGCAACGATGCCCATTAATAGACCCAGAATTGCGGCGTAAAAGAATTGACCGATGTTTAGGTGCATAAGCCCAAATAAAATTGATGAGCAGATGAGCGCAAAGCGCGGGCTTGAATAGTTTTTATTAGCCATGAGCATAATGCCCCGATGAAGAAATTCTTCGCATATACCGGGCAAAATGGCGGACAACACAAACTCTTTAAATAGAAGCCCATACGTCAATTTCACGCTGACTGCACTAGATAAGTTTTCATATCCCAACAAGGCGAGCAGGCTTGAAAAGGCGTCCGCAACAAAAGAGTTTAAAAAGTATAAAACAAAGCCTAAGCCAATGGCAATTAAAATGATTTTGCCAGACACTTTTTTCACGCCCGTTTCATTGAGCGTGGCCTTAAATTTTTTGCCAATTAAAAGATTATAGAGCAAGAGCGGAATTGCCAGCATCACAACAATTTGAATTAAGAATGAAGAGAGAATGTCGCTTTTTAAAAGGCCGAAATAGCCAAGGATAAAAACAAGGACAACGCAAATCATTGCCACAAAATAGATGAAATTAATTTTCAAGAAATTTTTGTTTTTCACTCGCCCTACCCGATAATATTATATATATTAACAACAAACCATAAAAATATCATTGCTCCAAACGAAATTAATAGATAATTTTTGCTAATATTATCAATCTTTCCCTTTTTGGGTTGATTTTTAACTGTAAGCACTATCACCACGCATAAAAAGGCAATTAAAAGCAAAATTGCAAGCACTATATACGACCAATGATTAAACACAAGATTTATGTTGAAATAACTTCTTGTGATGGAGAGAAAATTGTTTGTGGCGTGCAAAATCATTGTGTAAATAATATTATCCTCAAACCACATCACAAGGCTGAGCAATAAGCCAAACAAAAGCGGATAGATTAATTGCTGATATGAGAAATGAAAGATTGCAAACATTATGGCAGTTAGGATAATTGAAAATGCTTTGCCGTGCTTTTTTAATCCCTTGAAAATCACTCCGCGATAAACCAATTCTTCACATATCGCAGGCAAAATCACGAGGCTAATCAAGGAAATCAAATAATTTTTTGTGCTAAGATTGTATGGCAAATCCACAATTGGCAACTGCCACGCTTCAAACAGTGAATTTATGCAGGCGGAGATAGGATATAGGCAGAAGAATGATAGCACACCAATCAAAATATAAATGAAAATTTTTGACACCTTAGCCTTTTTGAAAACGCTGAATTCTCTTTTTGATTTAAAGAACAAAAACACCCCTAAAAGCGCACTATCTAGCACAATGGTGGTGAGCAAATAACCGATTGCGTTTGAAGAAAGAAAACTCTCCACTTCTTGCAAAGAAATGTTGAAAAACGAGCCTATGGTTAGCCCCAAAAGAGTGAATATTAAAACGGCGAGTTGCACAACGGCGAAACCAACGCCAAATGCAAGTGCACTATCCTTAACTGAAATTGCCCGTTTTTCCATATCAAACATTATACTAAAATTTTAAAAAAAATCAAAGTGAATTGCAAAAGTTTGAATTGTTTTCATATATATCTATATGAATGAAATAATTTTTAATGGAAACCTTGCAAAACAAGAATTGCTTGCATCAAGAATTTGTGTTGAGGACGAAGCCATGATTGAGGACGGAGCGATTTTAGAGCATGATGTTGTAATCAAAGGCAAAAGCAGAATAAAAAGTGGGGCGCGGGTTGGCAGTTTCACAATCATATCTAATTCAATAATTGGCGAGAGGTGTGTTGTGCTGTCCAGCCAAATTGAAGATTCTACCATCGGTGATGGGTCGCAAATCGGACCCTACGCTCACATTCGCATGAATAGTTTAATTGGTGAAAATAACCGTGTGGGCAATTTCGTGGAAATAAAAAATAGTTCCACGGGAAGGGATTGTAAAATGGCGCACCTAACATATGTGGGAGATGCTGAGTTGGGCAATAATTGCAATATTGGTTGTGGAGTGGTGTTTTGCAACTATAATGGCAAAACCAAGCAAAAATGTGAGGTTGGAAACAATGCTTTCATTGGCTCAAATGTAAATTTAATTGCACCCGTTAAAGTGGGGGATAATGCCTATATTGCGGCTGGCAGCACAATCACACAAGATGTCAAAGAACGAGAATTTGCAATTGCCCGTGCTAGGCAAATCAACAAACAAAATTTTGAAAACCCATATATTGATTGAAAAAAAACAGCAAAATATGATTATTTTTTGCTGCTTTTAATAAATTTTTTATAGTTTTTGAATATTGTGTCCACAATCTCATCAACAGTTTTGCCTTCTGTGGAAATAACTAAATCATAGTTGTTTAAATTTGTGTTGTCATGCCCATAGAGCAGTTGATAACGCTTATTTTCACTATTCCACCTATCGGTCAGAGCCTTTTTTGCCTCGCGTTTGTTTTGCACTTTTTCACTGCTTCGATTTGCCGCTATGAGTCGATTTACCGCCTCATTAATTTCAATGTCTAAAAACACTTTGAATGAGCGGGGGATTAAGAACCACGCCGTGCGCGACACAATCACAATATCTTCGTCTGCTCGTTTTTTGCCAACTTCTGCAATGTAGCCGTCCACTTTTGCGTCAACTTGTTTTATGCGTTCGTCCTCATTAAATTTGGCGATGGATTCAACTCCGAGCTCTAACGAATATTTTCTAAACACATCTCCCATAGACAAGAGCTCAAATCCGTGCTTCTCTGCAAATTTAAGAGCCACCGTGCTTTTGCCGCTGCAAGGTTTGCCGGTTATAGAAATTATCATTCTTCACCGCCCACGATATCATATTTATCGTCATTATTCTTTGGCTGGTTTTCAAAATATTCTAGCGAATGATTAAGGTCCTCAATCTGTGATTGTTGCTCACGAATTTGTTTGTTTTTAGAATTGATAACAACGATTTCAACAATCGACACGAAAAAGAGCAGAGCAACAGCTAAGATTGCAACGATGATGAACAAATTAACTCGCTTTGTTTTTCTTTCTTCTTCCATTGTGTTTCCTCTTGATAAGGAAAGTATACCATTTTTCTTGCAAAAACACAACTAAATTTTTGCTAAGATTTTTTATCCATAAAAACCCAATTAGATATCCCAAAATTAATGTTATGGAAAAAATCCCAAAATTATAAAAATTAATTAAAAATACATAAAAAATTGAGAAAAAACTGAAAAAAATGCCATCAAAAATGATTTTTTGAAAAATTTTTTGATATTTTTTTAAAAATAAAATGCCGGCAAGATTATAAAATAATCCAAAAAATAATCCAAAAAATATAAACAATAAAAAACAATTTAATTGATTTAATGTGCTAAAAATCATTTGAATATTTTCCTAAAAAATGATTGTTTGGATTTGCCTTCAACAAATTTTAATGAATTAATTTCGCCAGAAATTTCCGCTTTTTTTGTTTGGTCATCAAGCTTAATTAATTCCAATCTGTCGCCCGTTATAATCACTCCGCCAAGAATTGTGTTTAATTGAATAAGGTCGGGCTTTAGGCTAATCACCTTATCTGTGCCACCAACCGTGAGCCTTTGTTTGTTGATTAATTCGATAATTTGCTCATTATTTTGTTTATTTTCCATGATTTTTCCTCTATAAATTAAAATATTCCATAATTTTTGCATTTATGATTTTTTATTTAATTTTAATTATTTTTATTTTTTGATTTATTTGACAATTATTTACAATTTTCCTATAATTAAATTAATTAATTTAATTTTAAAATAAATATCGGCATTTGGGTTAAATTAATTTTAGGGGAAAAGATGAAAAGGTTTTATTGTTTTGCATTAGTCTTGCTCACACTTCTCGCAAGTGTGTATTTTTCCGCATGTGGCAATAAATATAAAAACTTGAATATGCAATTTGTGAATGTTGATGGCGAGCAGGTTTCAAGTGTTGAGCTTGTTATTGATGCCAACAATCCTGAAAAGGCACAGGCTAGGCTTGGCGTTAAGTTTTCGGGAATAAAAACTGCAGACATCGGCAATGTGAGCGTTTGGTGCGTGGAAGGCAAGGCAATAGTTTCAAATGCAAGCTTCTCAGGCGACACATATTATTTCACCCTCTCAGCTGAAAATGTTAGCAACATTGGGGCGGACAAGGTTAAGGTCATTCACCTCTCATCAAAAAAAGAAATAGAATTAGATTTATCAATCGGCAAAAAAGCCACCACACTTTCGGCAAACAAAAAAAATTACATAATTTCAATCCCTTATCAAGCAAGTAGGACGATGAGTGTGGATGCGTCCTTGTTGGTGAACATTGACGGCACAGATGAGGTCGGCTTGGTGTTGGACACCACTTCGTTTGACACGGGTCTAACTGCCACATATAAAACTGTTGGTGGAGTTTCCATGCTTGACAAATTCACAATCACTAGCGATTTGGAAGATGGCTATAATGTGCTCGCTCACCCTGTTTGCTTCATGGACGGCTACGATGTGCTATATGCCGATGAACCAACCAGTCCTGAGCAAAACAATCTGGTGAATTTGGTCTTTAAGAAGGTGCTAAACGATGATAGCGTTGTAATCACCACAGATGCCGACCACACGAGCGATGCAAATGGTGTGTATGACGGCAGCGAAATCATCTTGATTTCAAATGACCACACCGCAGTGAAAGATTATAGATACGACACTTTCTCAGTGGAGCTTTCGCATATCGACCCAATCACAGGTGAAATCGGCAGAATTGATAATGTAAACAAAAACTATTTGAATTATTATCAATATGAGTTGATTTCAAGTGATGAAAATATTTATGCGCACATTGAAAATAATCTCATCTATATTCAGGCACTTTCGCGCACGGATTCTGCCACAGTGGAAATCTGCTTAAACCCTAAAAACAGTGTGGGCGAAATTGAAAGCGTTTCTAAAATCGTTAAGGTTAGGGGAGAAACAAAACCCGAAGGCATTTCCATAAAAATGCAGGGCAAAGATGTGTCGGGCAAAGTTGATTTGTATGACACTTATGCCAACAGCCGTGCAGGTGCAAGATTTGAGTTTATTCCAGACGATGCATTCATAGATTTGCAACAAATGCAAATTATGTTAAGCCCAACAATCTTAAACACAAAAAATGGCAATCTGGGTGTGAATGAAGTTTATTATGACGAAAATTTTGAGCAGCTGCAAGATTTAGACGAAGTTGCAAATGCTCGCCAAAATGCTTATTTGCTCGATTTTTATTTCAATAGCCAAAATCAACCAATCAAATTTTATTATGATAGTTTAAACGAGAGATTTATAAGCGAAACAATTCTTTCCACTAGCCAAGTTTTCATCAAATATGAAGAAAATCCAAACTATTCAGCCAGCTCACCAATTAGCCAGCTTGAAATTTCTTTAACCACAAAATATTCTGGCAATTTGCCTTATCTTGAAGGGATTGCCGGTTGCGATGAAGTGTCGCTCGTGTTTGAAAATCAGCAAGGCGTGGCGGACACAAACATTTTTGATGGGCACATCAACAAACCTGCCGGAGTGGCGGAGATTATTGACTACGCCAATCAGGTTGGCGAACTCGGCGTGGATAATGTAGGCAAAGATAGTTTTAGCCAAACGATTGAATTAAATAGAAACAATGGCGTGGATAACGATAATGGCATGGGTGCTTATGTCATTTACATAAGAGAGGTGGTTGGAGATAAGAGCAACAACATTCTTTCCACAAAGTTTTCAGTTTCTGTTAGCGGGGGCAAAGATAATCCGCTCAAAATTAAGCAGTTTGATTTGTTGCTTGACGGCAACGGAAAGTTAGACCCATCTCAAGGCAGCACTGAAATAAGCGAGTTTAATTACAATAAAAATGATTCGGTGAACAACTCAATTCTTCTGCTTTTCAATTCTTCAACCGATGTTGGCGAATACACAATCACAATCACACATGGCAACGGCTATGAAAAGACGATAACAGCCCACATAATTGTTAGCCCGTCAGTAGAAGACTTTAAAGATGCCATAATTCACAACATCAAGGAAAATGAAGAAAATGACAATAGCGCTTATAACTATATCAACCGCAGAGCAGATGGAAGTTATAAGTATGATGTTGAAGCAGACTTCATTGTGGCAACAAATGTGGGCGTGAGCGGAAGAAATGTTGAATTTGCAATTTCGCTGAATGACAACATTCTAAATTCTGGCGTGGTTGTGCCAAATTCATACGCTTGCAGCGCAAAAGCAAATGGGGATAGGTTCATCCAAATTTCACCAAGAAGAAATGACCCAACTCTTTTTGACCTCGTCTTTAAAGAGGGCAGCAAAGTGGATGGTGTGGATTATGTGGTTGAAGTGGAATTTAAGGTGTCCATTTTCACCTATGCTTATTTGGCAAAGCAAGAGGATGTAACGCAAGATTTAACCTGCTCTTTCACATTCTTTATCTATGAGCCTGTTGAGAATGAGGACATTGAGCTTTCTCCTTCCACGAGTGCAATCACAAGGTATCCTTATGAATATTTGGGGGCTTACTATAAAGATTATGCTAATCTAGATTTGTCATTAACCATAGACGACAATCTAAAGCAATATCTTCACATTCCAACATTTAATGCGGTTGGGGTGAATGGTTTTGAAACTTATTCTGTGTTGGGCGAGCAGGGCAAAAATGTGCTTTGGCTATCCTCTCAACCTGTGGCAAGTGGGGATGATTTAGAGCAGGAAGATTATTCGTTGGTTACTAATATCCACGGCGTGGGTTTAGTGAACCAGCGCGTGGAAATTTATGGCTTTGTTAGGCAGTATAGCCGCACAATTTTCAAGGGTTTCGTGGTTATAATCGAACGCCCTATTGTGAGCGACCGCGTTGAAATCAGCACAAATTTGGATGTTAATCAGGCTGGGCAATATTTATACTTAAATTTGAAAGATAAAGAAGTGAAGAAGATTGACGCATCGTCTTATTCTGAAACGGGCAATCAAACCTTTGGCAATGATGTGGTTATGGTGGCGGTTGATGGTGGTGGCAACACAATCGCAACCAGCGCACTAGAAATTGATAATGATAGCAGCGAAATTATTGTGAATGGCATGGTTAATGGTGCAAGGTTATTGGTTTTTGCTAAAGACGCACTTTATCAAACAATAACTTCCGGTCAGCAAATTTATCCAGACGAGTTTTTATTGGACGGGCACAAAGGTGCTTATCAAGAGTTTAATCTGTTGCTTTCGGACGGTAGTGAGAAAAATCCATTTATCGTGAAGAATGCAGACGATTTCTGGGCAATGCGCACGGACGAAAATAGCCGTGGCGTTTACTATAGTTTGCTTGCAAATATCAACTTAAACACGGCAAATGAGCAAAAATCACCTTTGCCAAACCTATATGCGAATTTCAGTTCTTATGAAATGGAAGGGGAAACTTATGTTTACTCAATCTATGGCATAACTCTAAACAATTCATTTAGAAACTTAATTGGCGGAGTTTACGGAAGCATAAGCAACATCAATTTTGAATACACTGCTGCATATTCTGGCGCAGTGGAGGGCAATTTGGGGCTAATTGCAGAAAATAGGGGCACATTAACGAATGTTAGTTTAAACATTTCCGGCAATGCGCAACTTCAATCTGGCAGTGTGTTCTTTGGCGGATTGGTGGGCGCAAATTATGGTGTTGTGTCCTACACAACTGCCTCTATTGTTGGGGTGAGCGGAAGCATAGAAGTTTCAGGCGAGGCGGAAGTTCATTTCGGCTCAGTTGCCGGTGTGAACACAGGCACTCTATACTATCAAACGGACGCAACTCATAGAATAAATCTAACTTATGCACGCATAAAACCGGTTAATTATGCAATCAATGTGCTATCGGTTGTGATTAACGATATGGGGGCAATGGCAAGCATTGACATATTGGCAAGCGGGCTAACAAATGAAATGAGTTCGGTTGGTGGTGTGGTTGGGTTAAATCAAATGGGAGGCTCAATCAAAAATGCGTTTGTAACTGGCTCAATTAGGGGAAACAACCGTGTTGGTGGCATAATCGGGCAAAACGCAACAAACAAACTAATAGCAACGGTTACCACCACCACATCGTCTTTCACTTCAAACCCAATTTCAAAGATTGATTTTGGAAGCGAGGACGGATTTGCTTTCTCAAATTTAAAAACCAACGCTTCAATCTCCGGCAACGATTATGTGGGCGGAATTGTTGGATATGATGAGGGTGGAAGCTATATAGATTGCAAAATTCAATTTGTGGCTGGGCAAGAAAACTCCATTTCGGGGCATGACTATGTTGGTGGCATTGCGGGATATTCAAGATTTGGCGTGTTTAATTACTGCTCAGTGATGAGTTATAAATGGGATTATTCAAATCTCACAACCACTTTTGACAAAGCCACAAAGGCGGACATCTCTGGCAATAATTATGTGGCAGGTGCGATTGGATATGCCGTTGGCTTTGCGGAGGACACACAATATCACAATGACGGCACTTACAACACTAGCGATGCAGATGGTGTAACCATCATATCAAGTTGCAGTGTTAATGCTCTATTGGCGGCAAGCGGGAGCAGTTGTTGGGGCGTTTGCTATAGTGAAAACTATGCAATCATATTCAATGCATATTTTGTGGGCAAAATTACCAACTCTATTTTGGAAGATAAGTCCTTTGATTTTGCGGTTTCAAACGATAGTTCAATTCACTATTATGTTTACTCTGTGAATGTGTTTAATTCATCGCTTCAAATTTCAAAATTTGGCGCAGTGCCAAACGAGGGAGATGCGGCAAATGAATTTGACATCACTTCTGTGCAATATGCGGAATTTTGGGCTAAGGACGACACTCTCAACGGCGGATATATCTATCTAACGCACAACAACGAGCCAATTTTTGAGCTTGCGCCTTCTAGTTTGGTTGCAAGTGCAAAAACTCAACTAACAAACGAAAACGGAGCGTTAATTCCAAACCTATTGCACTTAGAAATTCGCAAATTCAACCTAGACGCCACCACTCCAAATTATCAACTAATTAGGTCGGCGTTAAACGAAAAATTTAATAGGTATCGCATTGAAGACTGCCTAAATATTGAAGCAGATATAGAAGGTGCACGCATATCTATTGAAGTGATAGAAGGCACAGATGTGATAAGCATCTATGGTGATGGCTATATTAATGTGTTGGATATTGGGCAGGCAAAAATTGTGCTTTATCCTGTGCTTAATCCAATGATAAGGTGTGAAATTATTGTTGATGTTAGCGCACCTATTGGCAATTTTGTGATTAGCACAAGCAATCAAGAAAGAGATAGCATTGCAAGCACCACGCAAAACATCGCTAAGGGCAAGGGCAAACAATATGTGTCTGTGTCTAGCGGAAGTGAACACTATTTAATTTCCGGCTCAGATGAGCAGGTGGAATATGAGTATGAAACAGACAAGCGCATTTATTTAGATGTTCAGGTTGAATATCTTGGCGAGCAAATTGAAGGCTTTGATTTAAACAACTATATCTCAATCAGCGAAAATCGCTTAGTTGGTGGCAAAACGAGTTTAAACCCATCACAACCATTTAGCATTCAAGTGATAGAGCAGTTAGATGGCGAGTTGGCAATCACCATTCAGCCATATTTGCAAATTGAATTTACTTCAACGGTGGAAGATGCAGCAACTCACACTCAAAGAGAGGAAACTCACACGGCAAAAATTGATTATGAAGACACAATTTCATTTAAGCTCAAAACTTATCGCGGACCTTCACAAATCAACTTAACCTATGAAGAAGTTAATCTTTACCCAACAAACTCAACCATTGTTAGTGCGCTTATCACCACAGATTTGCCTCTAACAGATGAAGAACTTGCGGTTGAAAATATCATTTCGGCAATTTCTGTTGCGGATGAAAACAATGCCACTCCTGTTCAAAATGTGGCAGACTATGTGGAATTTGTGCAAGCGAGCCACGAATTGGTTGGCGGAGTGCAAGAAGTTAAATATAGAGTGAAATTCAGCAACGAACTTCATATCGAAGAGCCAAAAACCCTCACTATTATCTTCAGCTTGGAGGGTGCTGGCAGCAAGAGCGTAACATTCAATCTCTTCCCACAATTAATTCATTCTTTAAAGATTGAAAACTACACATTTAATGAGGACGGTCAGCGCGAGTTAAATAACATTTTGCGCCCAGATAGGCGTGGCTTAATGATTATAAGCGTCTATCCAGATAACGGATATTATAAATATCTCAACATTCTTGACCCTGTGTCGGGAGAGGAAGTGCTATTCACTCAACTCACCGGTCTTGGTGGCACCACAATGCCAAGGCTTGATGTGGAATCTGCCACAGGTGAAGGCAAAGGCATAAGGTTAGAAAAGATTGCAAAAGCGGGTGGCGGATATGAAGATAAAATTTATGTTTCCACCACGATTGACCAACGCTACACTTCACGAATTCATCAAATCACGGTTGTGGCGTATGACGATTTCGGTCAGCGAATTGCTTCGGCTGTGTTTGATTTGGACATAAAAATGAAGCCGCAAGTTACTATGGATTATGTTGACCCAAACGGCGTGCATCTCAACAATAGTGATAATGTTGCCTCGCCAATTTATTTGGCAAATAATGTGCCTGCAAGTTTGGATGTAACCGTTAGAAATGCGGACACAGAGCCTTCTATTAGTGGCGAATTTGTGGACGTAAATGGTGTTAAAGATTCATCTCTAACCTTTGAAGAGTATTTTGACATAGTAAACATTGTTGGTTCACGATATGAGTTGCAGTGGAAAAAGGGCTTATCTGACGATTTATTAGGCAAGCGCATTAAACTCACGGCAGAAACGAGTTTAACCCTTAATAATGGCACGGTTGAAACGGCTGAAACCTCTTTGATTTTTAGGATTGCACGATTTGTTATCCACAATATAAGTGTGAATAGCAGCCGGGTTAATTTCGCACCAAATCAGTATGAAACCACTAGAATTTTATATGGTGATTACGCTGTGCCAATGGATTTGATTTTCTATCTATCTCCAACCGATATTAGTTATTATGATAACTATAATTATTGGACGAATAGTTATTTATATAATCCAGATTTGGGCTCTTCAGTGTCAGTTAGTGAAGAACTGATTGCCATAAATAGCATTTTGCGAGCACTAAACACGCAAGAGGCGTTGAGTTATGAGTATGTGCAACTGCTAAAAAATGGCGAGCCTTTAACCGACACCAATGTCGGCTCAATCAGTTTCATTGAAGGGCAGGGGCTTAGCATAATTGTCAACTCAAATGACGATGGTGATTTGGCACTCAAATTAAATGTGTCGTTAGCGTTAGATGAAAGCAATTATTGTTGGGAAGTTAACCAATATTCAGGCACTCAACACTTCAACTATTCTTATCGAATAAGTTTTGATAACTCCACTTCATTCTTAGAGCCAAAAGTCATTAAAAATGAAGATGACTTTATGAATATGTCCAATAGTGGAACAATCAATTACATTTTGGGCAATGACCTTGTGTTTGAAGAATACACTCCTATAGATGTGAATGTGGCTTCATTTGACGGCAATGGCAGAAAAATCATAATTAAGAGTTTTGCTGGCTTTAATGACACGGACATCCGCGCGGGATTGTTTGAGCATATATATCCAAATATGTTGGTGTCTAATCTTGAAGTTATCTATTTAATGGACGGAACGGATAGGCGGCTTGGCTTCATCAATGGCAGCGAGCCAATCACGGGCACAGAATATTTTGACCTTTGCACTAATTCAAACATCACTTATTCCACGGCGTATTTCGGTGGTCTTGCTGCCGTAAATGAAGGCATCGTCACAAATTGCACAGTGTCGGGCGGAGTGGCAATCAGGGCAACGGCGTTTGAAAATAGCACCCAGATTGCAAACTTCAACATCGGCGGATTGGTGTGCGTAAATAGTGGATATATCACAAATTCAATAAGCAGATTGGCAATAGCAGGCTTTGCAAACATCGGTGGCTTGGTCTATCAAAATAATGCAAAAATTGCGTCATGCGCATTTGACGCAAGTGAAGAATTTTCTCTTGAGGAAGCGGACGCTCGCAAGGTGGATTATCATAGATATAATAGCGATGACGAAAGCATTTATATCAACAAAACGGGTTATATCCTAGCGCACAATAGATTTGTGCCAGCGATTGAAAGCAACATCACAGCAAATGTGGGTGGCTTTGCAGTGGAAAACTCGGGAAGCACAACTATTAATAATAGGACCGTTGAAGCAGAAATTTCAATGAGTTATGTGAAAGCGGGCACAACCAACTCACAAAGCAACATCTTTGCTCGAAACTCGATTTTGGCAGGTTTTGTGCGCACAAATTCAAGCAAAATTAACGATTGTTATGTGATATTTGATGGCGCAGGAAGTGCAACTTTCAGCGGCTTTGTTAGCGACAATGCAGGCGGCACAATCTCCACTTGCTACACCAACATTAATTCAGGCGATTGGCATGTGGGTGAATATCCAATGTTCACTCAAAAAGGCTCAACGGCGGGCACAATTTCAAACTCAATAGAAATAATTAACTTAACTATTAGCGAAGATTTCTATAATTTACAATATAAAACGCCGGGCGTTTCTCACATCAACACTTTGAATAGCTTCTATCAAGATAGTTATCAAGGGTTTATGTTTGGCGACAACGCAAATGGCGTGTGGCAGATTTTGCCTAACTCAACGCCAACGCTCGTTTCCACACAAGTGGAAGTGAAATATAATGGTGCTCTAACTAGCGGTCAAAAGAATAGGTATGTTGGTCTTAGAATGGTGGAAGTGCAAGAAGATGAAGAATTGGGCACAGAAAAAACCATTCTTTACGATAATGGCTATGGGCTCAAAAATAACCCTATCATTATCTACGATTTGCGAACATGGAACTATTACTTTAAAAATGACACAAATAGGTTCTTCCGCCTAGTGGCAGATTTCAATTTTGAAGATGTGGGAGTTTCACCAGAAACAAGCACGCGCTCATTTAGTGGCAACATTCAGGGTAACGACATGACGGTGGATAATTTGATGATTTTCTCATCAAACAACCTTGAAGCGATTGGCCTGTTTAGAGATTTGAAATCTAGCGGAGATGCCACCATTCCAAATGTGGTTGCAAATTTAAGGATTAAAGCATCGTCAATCTTGGCTTCAAACACTCAGGCTGTCGGCATGCTGGCGGGCATTGTGGACGGATTTAGAGTGTATCATATCGAGCTGGATTCAAATGGTTCTGTCATCTTAGGGAGGAATGCTGTTGGCGGTCTTGCCGGTTTGATTAGAGGCAGTTTCGATTTGGACGGCGTTGTGGCAAATGTTAGTGTGAATAGCGAAAGCAAACTTGTTAGCAACTCATATAGCATTTATATGTCCACAAACAATGGCAAAGAATCTAACCTTAAAGATGTTTATTATGCTGGCGCAGTGGCAGGAATTTTAGATGGCGTTTCAAATTCAAACTTTAATATTAATGCGGTGAGAAATGTAAACTCTGGCTATATAGAGGCAAAAAATCTTACTGCCAATGGTGATATAACAGTAATTGGCAAGACGGTTGGCTCGCTTGTTGGTCTAGTGGGAGAGCGCGTAAAACTCGTCAATAGCCATGCCTCTCTAACTAGCGGAAGCATGCAAGGTGGGCAAATCTCTGGCGGACTTGTGGGCGAAAATCGCGGTGTCATTGAAAACTGCTCGTTTGAAGCCTCACAAGATGTGTTTGGTCGCTCAAAATATGTGTCTGGCGGTTTAGTCGGCTTAAATTTAGGCGGGCTTATTAAAGATAGCCGGGCAAGTGCCACAATCGTAATGGCAATGGACGGCACAACAGTTGGCGGACTTGTGGGCAGAAGTGTGAATGGCTATGTGATAAACTCTTCATTCTCTGGCGAACTTAAAGGATATTTCACAGGAGGCTTAATAGGTGCAGCAATAGATAAAACAGTGTTCACATCGTCCACTGCCGGGGCTGGCTCAATCAATAGCGAGTGCAGGGACGATAAAGTCATTCCGAGTGAAGATTTGAGATATCTTGTGAATGATAGAGAAATCAAGTTTATCGAAAATTCCACAATAACCCTATCCACGCTCACCTATATGGTTGATAATCTTAAAGATTTCTACACATTCACAGAAGGGCGTCCAAATCTAAATCTCGCCACAGAGAGCAAAGCTGTGCTAGGCATTGCAGTGGGCACAGTTCAAACTAATGATTTCACTCATCAGTTTGCCACAAATGAGTATATCTCCAAATATGGCTATGACGATGAAAATCGCGTGATGGTGTTTAATGGCGATTTTGATATAGACACAGTCGGCATGGTGGATAACGCATCACTTGGCGGAGCGGTGTATGACACACCTTTTGCAAACATTATCAACTCAGTTGGCGGAATTTCTGGCACGAACATTATGTATGTTGTGGGCGCAAAAATCACCGCCTTCAACACTTGGTCGAGGACGTATTCCGATGAAATGGTTATCATCACAAGCGATAGCGTGAATGAATTAAAATTGTGCGCATACAAAGCAGATGAGAAAAAGGAACTCACTCCACTAACAAGCATAGACGAAAGGGATAAATATAAAATTCACATCTATTCATCAAATGGCACAGATTATAACATTCTCACAAACGATGTGCTTGAGTTTGAGCCGGATATCACTCCTTATTATGCAATCGTGTTTGATATTGGCTATATGCAAGATGTTGGCTCGATTGACGATGAGCAGTTTAAAATCACCTCCGGCCCAGAAGGTCAACTAACGAGCAAAAACGCTCACACACTTGTTGCTTTGTTTGCTTTGGCAATCGCTAGTCAAGTTGAGGGTGTGGAAGAAGAGACTGTAACATATTCTTATAGCGCAATCACCAAAATTTCGCTCAACTTCAACTTCAATGATTTGGCAGAGATTGCATACACATTTAATTTGATTAATTGACAAATTTCAAAATTGTGTTAGAATATTAGCATGAAAACGGACTATAACAAGCTAATGCATGAAGAAATAGCAAGCCTTGGCTATAAACCAAGGCTTCTTTTGCATTGCTGCTGTGCACCATGCTCATCTGCAGTGATTGAAAAATTGAAAGAGCATTTTAGCATCACATATTTTTTCTTCAATCCAAACATCTATCCAGAAAGCGAATTTTCAACAAGGAAAAATGAATTTAAAAAATTGGGAGTGCTGGTTGTTGATGTGGGCTATGACCACAACGAATTTTTATCCTTGGTGAAGGGCAAAGAGCAAGAAAAAGAGGGCGGAGAGAGGTGCAAGATGTGCATAGCATATAGAATGCAAAAAGCATTTGAATTTGCAAGCCAAAATGATTTTGAAATGGTAACCACCACCCTGTCAATAAGTCCGCACAAAGATGCCGAATTTATAAATTCTGTTGGCGAAGCATTTGAAAAACAATTTAATGTTAAATATCTCCACGCCGATTTTAAAAAAGAAAACGGCTTTTTAAGGAGCATTGAAATTTGCAAAGAGCGTGGCATATATAGGCAAGATTATTGTGGGTGTGAGTTTAGCAAAGCAAAAAATTAAGCATATATTAAAATATGTTTAATTTCAAAATCATTCACAAACAATTTTTGATAGAAAACATAAACCATGTCAGGCAGCGCAATCCAAACGCACTTGTCTGTGCAATGGTTAAAGCAAACGCTTATGGTGTGGGGTTGAAAGAGGCGGTTAAAATTCTTTCACCTTATGCTGATTTTTTTGGCGTGGCTTGCTTTGACGAGGCAAGGCAGGTGAGAAGGCTTTGCCAAAACAACATTTTGATTGTTGGCCCACTTGATGAGTGTAATGAAGATTTTTCTCAGGCTGTCCAATCTCTTGCCGAAGTGAAGCGTCTGGTCGCCTCAAAAAAGAAAATCAAAATTCATTTAACAATCAATTCTGGCATGAATAGATATGGGTTTAAAGATTTCGAGGAATTTTGCTCCGCTCTTAAACTTATCAAAAATAGCAATCTCAATTTAGAAGGCATTTTCACTCACTTTGCCACAATGGACAATTTCATAGATGAGCAAATGCGGGTTTTCACCAAATTTGTGAAAGCGTGCAAAGATATGGGCTTTAATCCAATAGTCCATGCGGACAATAGTTTTGCAAGTGAAAATCATAGCCACGAATTGGATATGGTGCGCATTGGCTTTGACTTGTTTAATAAATCAAATGGCACTGCCCCCGTTGTGGAAATTAAATCGCACATTGCCAAAATTAATGAGGTTGAGCCCAACGATTTGGTTGGCTACGACTATCGCTTTGTTGCACACAATCGCATGCGGGTGGCAGTTGTGCCTGTGGGATATGCAGATGGGTTTGACCTAAGTTTTTTGGGCATAAATTTAAAGGTCAAAAATGCCGACTGCAAGGTGCTAAATATTTGCATGGACTGTTTCATGATAGATGTGTCAAACACCAATCTTAAAGAGGGTGATTATGTGTCAATTTTGGGCAAAGAAAATAATTTAAAAAAATATGCAAAATATATCAACTCAAGTGAATATGAGATTGGCACAAAATTCTCAAAAATTAGAGCAAAAATAATTGTGGATTAATTTAATGATATTTATTTCATATTTTTATCTGGCAAATTAATTTTGTAATTTTAAAATTAAAAAAATATAATTAAAAACCATAAAAAATTAATTAAAAAATCAAAAATCCCCTTATTTATAGAGGGTTTTTTAATTTTCAAAAAAAATAAAAAAATTTTTGAAAAATATCGAAAAATATTAGTATTTAATAAATTAATGTGTTATAATAATATTAATTAAAAATTCATTAGGGGTGTTTATGAATGTTTTTAATGATGTAGATAAATTCTTTAGCTCAATAAACAATTATCTAAATTATAATTATATTTTAGTGCTATTTTTGCTAATATTTTTATTGGCATTTATTGTGGTGCTAATTTCCACTTCAAATTCATACGAAGCAAAGCTTATCCGAGCCATTGATATGTTTAATAATTATTTCATGTCCCATCCGCAAATCACGGCTGAAAATTTGCTTGAGTTCAATAACAAAATGAAGTCCGGAAAAGTGCCTAAGCAGTTGAGGAAGCAATGGCAGCAATTCGTGTTATATCGTGATAAGAGCGCGAGCGATTATATGTCGTTTGAAATTTGTGTGTCCTCTCCAATCAAGAATAGCACCTATAAGCGCGATGTGCGCATTTTGAATTTTATTTGTTACATTTTGGTTGTTATGAGTTTTGTTGCAAACCTTTATGCATCCACTTATGAATCCACTTCAAGTTTGGTAACATTCTCAATCGTGTTGCAGCACACAGTTTTGTGCCCAGTGCTATTGCTGATTTTGAATTATCTAATCACAATCTTCTTGGAAATCAGGCATAATGCAATTGTTGGCGACCTTAACCAAAACTATCAATATTTTGAAGTGAATATGGATAAAGCTTCCACCACTATTCCAGAGTATGTGGACTATGAATTGCTCTTTGATAAAAATGAAATCAAACGAGGCATCCCAGTTCTTTACACTTATTTGCAAAGGCGTCAGGAAGAAGAGAAGAAAGAGCTTGAGCGTGCAAGGCTTAAAAATGTTCAGCACGAGAAGTTTAATTTCGATGAGGCTGGCGTTGCTAAATCCTTGGTTTTGGAGCGCGCAATGCAAGAAGCGGAAAACTATATTGCAGAGCGTGGCAAATTCTTGCAAGACACTGAGCAGGTGAATGCTGAAATCACTCAAGAGGAAATGAACTTTAGGGAAATCACTAAAGAGTATCAGCGCGAAATGCAAGTCAGCAAAGAAACTTTCGATAACTTTAAAGCCCAGTTGAATGACGCTGGCTCATCCATTGAGGCCAACTATTTAAAGAAACAGCAACAGCAAGAGTTAGACCGTCAGCGCAACCTCGAGCGTGATTACGACACTGCCACCGAGCGCCACAACCAAATGATGCGCACCTTGCAAGACGAGCTGGATTCAGTAAACAACGAATTGAAAAATGCCCGCACTTCGCTTGAAAGAGGCATGATGAGTGAGTTTGACACTTATAGCCAGAAAGTTTATGCGGATGCAGAGCGCGTTGTGATTGAAAGGCGTCAAGACCTAGTTGAAAAGCAAAAAGAAGAAATTGAAGCCTTGAAGGCGGAAATTGAAGCATTAAAATCTCAGCAGCCACAAAAAGATGGCAAAGACAAGCGCAAAGAAAAAGACGATTATTCTCAGCCTCAGCAAGAACATGCTCAAACATATGAAACGCCAAAGCCAGAATATGCACCATCATATGAAGAGCCTAAGCTAGAAGAAAAGGAAGAAAACCGAAAAAATAAAAAGGATAAAAAGAAAGATAAAGATAAAAAGCACAAAAATGATGAGGACGAGGGCAAGGGCGAGCCACCGATAGAGTACACAACTCAAAACCCAGCTGAAACTCAAACTCAAGAGCAGCCTTCAACCTATGGCGAAGAAGAGCCAAGCCAACCTGCAAGTTATGGTGAATATGGTGGCTATTCAAATAATTATCCAACTAATGATAACTATTCTTATGACTATCGCACAGAATATGCACCTTATGGAAATTATTCAGCCGCGAAAGATGACCAAGCTTCATATGGCACAACTTTAAATGAGCCAGCCCTGGAGCAAACAACCGAACCGGAGCAAGCAACCGAGCAAACTCCTGCTCAGCCAGATTACACCGAACAGCACGAGGAAGCAACGGTCAGCGTGGCAGAAACAAGGCCGGAACCTGTCAATGAAGAGGCAAATAGTGATGTCAATTCAATCAATTCGTTCCAACCTTATTCTGCCTCTCAAACAACGCCTCCAAATGAAGATAATTTGAAGGTGCTAAACAATGAAAGTTATTTTGCAAATGCAATCGAAGATAAGCCTGCGGGCACAGACATGAGCCTTGCAACCACCACTCAGCAGAATAACGAAAGCGAACAAGTTGTCTCCACCGTTCAAAACGAAAGCACGCCTAAGAGGAAGAGGGGTCGTCCTCGAAAGCCAAAAACAGAGCCGGATAAGCCAAAGCGTAAAGTTGGCAGGCCAAGGAAGCCGATTGACCCTGCCACCTTTAATAAGCCAAAGAGAAAGCGCGGCAGACCAAGAAAGATTATTATCATTCAAGAAGAGGCAGAAGATGGCAATCCAACAGCAAGCGCAAGCACGCAGAAGGGCACAAGCGAAAAGGCTAAAAATGTTGCCGTTGTTAGCCTGTCAGATGACAAAAACATCTACGAAAATCTCGACACATATCTAGAGGAGATAGACAATCAAATTGCGGAAGAAAATGCAAAAATGGAAGAGAGCAAAAAAGAATTAGAAAAGAATTCTCGCATCCGCAAAAAGAGGAAATAGGCAAAAAAAAATCTACGGGTTAATCCGTAGATTTTTCTATGCGTTCAAGGCTTTTAAAAGTTCTTTCAAATTAATGCCATGCACAATGCAAGCCTCTTCCAAACTTTCCATTTGCGACATAGGGCAAAACACACACCCAAAGCCGAATTTTTCAAGAATTTCAGCTCCATTTTCGTGTTTTTCAAGCACATCGCTTATCAAATCGGTCTTTTTAAATTTCATTTCAAACTCCTAATAATATTATATCACTCTTTTGTTTTTAGTCAATAGTTTTTAAAATTTATTTTAAAATTTGCGTTTTGTGAACAAAATAAAATGTCAAACATTGCCTTGACAATTTAAAGCAATCTTATTATAATATAAAAAATGATTAAAGCGGTTTTAAACAAACTTTTAATGGTGCTATATTTTATTTTTGGCGCATTGGCTTTGGAGTTTATCACTTTTAGAGTGTTAAATTTAGGCACAATGCCCCAGTATTTCATGCTCAATTTATCAATAATTATGGCAATCGGTTTGTTTGTTTATATCATTCCAAATTTCACTGCGCAATATGTGATTTACACTCTCATTTTGCTTGCTCAAACCATATTTTTATATTTAAACTATTCGCTCTCTTATATCTATAAAGATTTGTTTTCGATGGATATGTTGCTCTTAATTAAAGAAGCCAACCGTGCGATGACGGCAAACTTTGTGTATATTTCCATAATTTTGCAGTTGGTGGCAGTGTTTTTATCAATCGCTGTGTTTGGGCTCATATTGTTGAATTTCTGCAAGAAAGAAAAATTAAAAATCAAATATCACTATTCAATTTTTAGCATGATAATCCTTCTCAGCACGCAGTTTTTCGCCTGTGGATATTATGTCCACATAAGAAGTTATATTAATGATATGAGCGATTTGAGCGATGTGAAATACACTGAAAGTGATGCGTTCTTAATGAACACCAACTTCTTAAAAACCACGAGTTATTCAAAATTTGGCACTTACGGTTATGTGGTCAATTTGTGCATGAACAGTTTTTCAACAATCAACAACGCACACAAAGTTGCCACTGTGGACTATTTCAATGCTGGCGAGAGATATGGCGAAAAAGATAGCGATGTGTTTGGCGTGGATAAGGGCAACAATGTGATGGTCATAATGATGGAGTCGCTCGAATGGTTTGGTTTTGGCGATGGCAGTTATAGTGCGAGATACAACAATCTCTCAAACGAACTCACTCCAAATATATATTCCCTGATTGCCGGGCAAGATAATTCATTAGAAACCAAACAAGACAATGCCATGATTTCAAAGCATTTCTTTGCAAAATCTAAAACGAACATCTCTGAGGGTTATGGCATTTTGGGCAATTATCCTGTGGGCGAGGCATTAAGCTCGTTTGTCGGCAAGGATTACGACCCAAGTTTAAACGCTTTTGGCTACTCTCTGCCAAATATGCTGAAGAAGAATAATTATGTAACAAACTATGTCCACTCAAATGTGATAGGTTTTTATAGCAGAAATCTCACTCACAAAAACATTGGGTTTGACAACCTATATGGCAAAGATAATATTTTAGACGAAGATGACAAGCCGGTTTACACGGGCGATGACTTAATTTGGGACCATTGGGCACCAGAGGGCGATTTTGCAAAGAAAGCCTTAAAATATCTTGTGCCAGAAACGGAAAACGGCCAGCCGTTCTTCACTTTCTATCTAAATGTGTCCTCTCACGGACCATACACTGCACCAAACAACGGCTTTGATAGTGAGGTGATTAGGTATCTTGACTATATCAAATATGGCGAAAAAAATTGCAGGTTAGTACGCTTTAAAGGTGCGGGGGATGATAAATATTTCTTAGATGAAAATGGCGAAGAAATCACCGACCTTGCCACGCTAGAAGAGAAATACCCCGATGAGTTTTATGCATGGGAGTTGGATGAAGAAAAGTGGAAAACGCTCACCACACAAGATGAAAAGTACACAAACTTTTTTAAAAATGCCATTGAAAATTTTGGCAATTATAGTGAACAGAGAGATGAATATTCGGAAAACGAACTCACTGAAAAATTGGCTTACTATATGTGCGGAGTTAAGGGATTAGACGACGCCATAGGCGTAATTTTAAACGAGTTGGAGCGAAGAGGTATCGCGGATAAAACCACACTTTTGCTTTATGCCGACCATTATGCTTATTATGACGGCTTGAGCAATGACATCAAAGGTTTTGATAGATATGACACCACAAGCGTCGAACTAAACACAATCCCAATGATATTGTCCAGCCCGGGGCTTAAAAACAAGATGAAAAACGGCGCAGAATTAGATTATTCTGTGAACGAAAGATTTTGCTCCGCTTATGATGTTATCCCAACAATTCTAGATTTGTTAGGGGTGGACTTCAATCAAAATTTCTATGTCGGTCGCTCGCTCTTTAAACCTGCCGACTATGTTTATCCGTTGGATAATCCGCAATATGACATGGTGGTTTACTATTCAAACACAGGCGGATTTTTCAGCAGAGATATGTTCACAATAGACTTTAAAAATTACTACACATCCACAGGCAGATTGTCAAATGATAGCGAATTGCAGTTGGTTTTCAGGTCGGAAGCCACAAATGTTTTGGTGAAATTAAACTATTTGCTAATTTTGAATAAATATCACTTATATAACGAGATAAAAAACAAATAATTAAATTAAATAAATTTAACTTAATTTTGAAATTTTGCATAAAAAATGTTGACAACACCGCATTTTTGTTGTATAATACAATCGTTTTTTATCTGCCTCGTTAGCTCAATGGTGGAGCACTCGGCTGTTAACCGATAGGTTGTAGGTTCGAGCCCTACACGAGGCGCCAAGCACGCAATAGCGTGTTTTTTTGTTGTGTAGGGCTCGAACCAAAAAATTCACAACAGCTATGGCTGGCAGTGAAAGAGGAGCATACGCACAAAGCCGAATTTTTGCTTTAGCAAAAAGAGGAAAGGATGCGATATGCGACGAAGCCCTACACGAGGCGCCAAGCACGCAATAGCGTGTTTTTTTGTTGCCTCATTTATTTTTAAATATTTGCCGATAAAATATTGATTTTAAACTTTTTATATGCTATAATTTATTTATAAATTATATTTTTTGAGGAGTTTGTATGACAATTTCAAAAAATGAACTTTTTGAAAAAATCACTAGCAGCAAGGATGTAACCCAAAATTCTTTGGTCCGCATAAAATATCCCGCTGGGAAAATTAGATATGCAGCCATTTCTGAGCTTTATCATGGGCATCGTAGGATTTACACGCTTGCTCAGCTCAAAAGAGCGATTAAGGGGGATAGCCTTCAAATAAAGCTTGGCGCAAGTTTTTTGAAGATTGGCGTTTGCAAGCCTGGGGCAGATGATGTCTTTAAAAACACAGATAATTTAGACAGCCTCGAAGTTTTTGAGAGATTTTTAAAAGAGCCTAAGCACGCCGTTACAGAGATGTTTGATAGAAGGCATATCGGAGATAAGGACTTAATTTTTTTAAGAGAGGCGCACGAGCTTTCTAAGGCAATAATTGCACCTGATGAGCCGCTTGTGGACAAGTCAATTTTGGTGCAAATTGCCGGTAAAGGCACACCAGAATTGGTTAGATGTGAAGATGTGGGCTATTTTGATGAAAGCTCTAATTTCAGGAGACTGACAAAATTTTCAGATGCCGATGGCAAAGATATAGTTGTAAAAATTGGCGGAGAATATAAGGCCGTAACAAAATTGTTCACAGGCGCAGTTTATGGCATTGGAGCGGCTATGGATGGCAAGGTTGAAACCTTTGACCCTAAAACTGGCGAACGCACTCATTTGGTGGATAATGAAGAAACGGACAGTGTGGATGTCGTTGCCGGGGCGATTAATCACTCTTATTACGAGCAGAGATTTAAATCTCCAAGCCGCAAAGTTGGCGAAAATGCAATGCTAGAGCTTAAAAGTTACACTCTTAGCGAAGACGGGAATTTCATTAAAGTTCGCATTGAGGGTGATGTGGCAGACACATTAGTGCCTATCACAAGCATACGCAAAGCAGATGCTCTCGATGAAGTAATGAACGAAGAAACCATCAAAAATGCAATTGAAAGCAGCTCTCCGTTGGTTGCTGTGGATGATGAGCACATTCCTCACAATATAGATGGGCTCACTTATGAGCAACTCGCAGTTAAATATAAAGAAAAAGAGCGTGCATATGAGGTGTTTCCAGAGGATAGTGCTCCGCTAGATATTGAGGACACTTATCTTTTGTTAAAAACAGGCGAGTATGTTCGTGAAAAAGATGTTGTGCAGCCAAGGTGCCTAAACTTTGTGGACGCCTCAAGCCCAAATTTTGACTATTATGTAATAACAAAAGGCTCGGGGGCAACAGCGCGCAGTTATGTGTTAGATAAGGCCACAGTTGAGCATAGGGCAGCAATTAGCAACCCTGTTAGTATGGCTGTTGGCAGAGAAAATATTGAATTTAGATTTGAGGAATTGAAAAAGGCGAAAAAGTCTTCAAGCGGGCTTGATTCATCTGACATTGTTTTGCTCACATCTTCGCAAGGTTCTTATGGCGAAAGGTGCGAAATTATGCGCGAACCAGGAGATCATGCCGTTGCACTTGATGAAGAAAAGCGCAATAGACTAAGAGAAATTTATGAGCAATTCTTAGCGGACTATAAAAATAGGCAGTATGATTTGAATGGCGAAATCCTTTTAAGAAAAAAGGATGGCGACACAATCAAAGAAGAATTTGTTGAATATATCAAAAATCACAGATATAAGATTTCTAGCACCATTCCAGAGTTGGATTATGGCGTAAATTCGGATTCCGCTTTGCGCAACTTGATTGAAAAAGACCTCACAATGGATGGGGACAAAATCACAGGCGGGCCAGAATATAACTATAAAAAAGCCATGGCAGAAAGTTTGGATAAGTTCCACGATGTAACGACCGGCACTTTCCTAGCAGCCGCTACTGGTCCGGCAGCGTTGTTATTCCTCGCTTATCCCGCTTTTGCAGTTGCTTTAGTGCCAACATTTATCGTGGCAAGAATAGGCATGGAAATCTATCACCATCGCCAAAAGAAAAAGGTGGAAAATTGGAAGACTGCAAACTTTGAAAACAAGGTGGAGGCTCAGCGCGCTGCCACAAAGGATAAAATTTTTGAAGAAATCAAATCTTGCTTTGAAGATTTAAAAACCAAAATGGAAGCAGCGCCAGATGATGCAGAAAGGGCTAGATTGGAGGCCGTTTTCAAGGCTCATATGAGCAGAATCGAGGGAGAGATTGAAACACTTTCTGCTTGCAAAACGGGCGGAGAATTCGTAGTGGTGGATGGCAAAGGCAAGGTTACGCAGGCAAACGCACATGAATATTCTCGCTATATGCAGCTCAAAGCAGAGAAACAGGGCGAGTTGGATGCAATTAACGGGCAAATATCTGCGCTTAGGGCGGATTGCGAATCTGGCAAACTTTCGGCAGATGAAAAAACCGCCAAATTGGCAGACATTAGAAACCTTGAAGCCGATTTAGCCTTAAAGCAAAATGAACTTGACGCCATGAAGAACTACACCATTTCTGGCGAGGAAAACGCAGAAGACCCAGAATATAAAGCGATAAAAACTCGCGTGGCAAGAGCAAAAGGCTTCATGTTGGCAAAGTTCTTCGGTAAAGAGGTCCACTGTGATGACACTTCAATCGCACCTGAGCAGATAAAAGAGGCCTTGAAAGCGATTGATGTTGAAGTGGAAGTGAAAGACCACGACTTTGCTTATGTTAAAGACCTTAAAGCGGTTAAGGATAAGCACGAGAAAAAGTCAATCAAAAAGGTCATTAAAAAAGTGTTGGCTCTCATTAAGGGCGACAAAAACAACTTGGAAGAGCTTGGCGTATCTAGCGAACTCTCCAAAGTGGAAGAAGAGTCAATAATCAAAGTCCTTGGCGAGGTCGTTGAAGAAGAAGTTCACGAAGTCCACGAAGAACACGAGCTTCATGAAGAACACGAGGCTGGAGAAGAATTAGAAGACGAGGAAGAAGTAAAACTCTCAGATAAAGAGTTGCTTGATAATTTCATTAGGGATTATGGAGACTTAGATGTATCCTCATTCTTGCAAGTTGCAGATAAAACAGACGGTAGTGGTGAGCAGCTGTTCTACAAAAAAGAAGATTTTAAAAAGATAGGAAACGCAGCAAACAAAAATTACAAATCTATAAAATCAATTTTAAATGCGAGAATTAAAGAGTTGAAAGGAAAAGAAGAAAAATCTCCAGAAGAAATCACTGAATTAGCAAAATTGATTGAGTTGAGGAAAAAATATCTAGAATTCTCTAAAATTTGGACAAGTGCCGAAGGCGTAATTTCAAGTTATGGGCGCAAAACCAAAAGGAAAGGAGAAGGTTTAGAAGCATAAAGGCGGGAGAATAATTTAATATTATGGGAAATTTCGATAAAATCGTAAATCTATGCAAAAATAGAGGCATCATTTTTCAGGGCAGCGATATTTATGATGGCCTTGCCAACACTTGGGATTATGGCCCGGTTGGCGTGGAATTAAAAAACAACATTAAGCGCACTTGGTGGAAAAGATTTGTGCAAGAGAGCGCAAATTCTTTTGGCGTGGATGCAGATATTTTCATGCACCCAAAAGTGTGGGAGGCGAGTGGGCACATCGCAAGTTTTTCCGACCCTAAAATGGATTGTAAATCGTGCAAAACAAGGCATAGGGCAGACAATTTAATTGAGGCTCACAGCAAGGGCAAAGTCAACCCAGACACAATGACAAATGAAGAAATGGAAAAATATATTACCGAGCATAAAGTGGCTTGCCCTAAATGTGGCAAATGTGATTGGACGCCTATTCGCAATTTCAACCTTATGTTTTCAACCTCGCGTGGCGTAACTGACGAAAGCCAAAACACAATTTATCTTCGCCCAGAAACGGCGCAGGGCGAGTTTGTAAACTTTTTAAATGTGCAGCGCACAATGCGCGCAAAAGTGCCATTTGGCATTGCCCAAATTGGCAAAGCGTTTAGAAATGAAGTTACACCGGGCAATTTCACTTTCCGCACAATCGAGTTTGAGCAGATGGAACATCAGTGGTTTTGCCGTGCGGAAGATAGCATGAATTTTTATGAAGAATATAAAAAGCGTGCTATGGATTATTATCTTTCAATCGGCTTTAATGCAGAGCATTTGCGTTTTAAAGACCATGACAAACTTGCCCACTATGCAAAAGCCGCTTGCGACATTCAATATCTATATCCTATTGGGTGGGAAGAGGTCAACGGCATTCACCATAGAGGCGATTGGGATTTATCTCGCCACCAAGAGTTTAGCGGCAAATCAATGCAATACACCGACCCATTCACAAACGAAAAATATATCCCAAATGTGATTGAATATTCTATCGGTGCAGATAGGCTAACCTTGGCAGTTTTGTGCGAGGCTTATGACGAAGAAAAATTGCCAGATGGCGATATCCGCTTGGTGATGCATTTCCATCCGGCAATCGCACCTTATAAAGTTGCCATTTTGCCACTTCAAAAGAATTTAAGTGAAAAGGCACGCGAAGTTTATAATTCACTTGCCAAAAACTTTATGGTAACTTATGACGATGCGGGCAGCATTGGCAAACGCTACCGCCGTCAGGATGAAATTGGCACACCTATGTGTGTAACCATCGATTTCGACACGCTTAATGACAACACAGTAACCATTCGCGACCGCGACACAATGGAGCAAATCCGTCTAAACATCAATGAACTTAAAGACTATATCTCTAAAAAAATTGAATATTAAGTGGCATTTGCCACTTTTATTTTTATTTTTTTTATTGTTTTTATAAAATTTATTTTTTTTCATCTACTTTTTTTGATAAAAAAGTAGCAAAAAAACAAGTCAATTGTTTTTCTGTTTCTCTTTTTGAAAAAAGAGAAAATAAAAAATTAAAAACAAAAAATCCACTAGATTGTGGATTTTTTTGCTTCTTCACATTCTTCAAACCAAGTTGGGAATTTCTCTTTGCAAAATTTATATATATTAGTGGTATTGTCTTCCAACACGCCAAAACGCATTAATCTATCTTTTATGTGTTTTTTAATCTTTGCCAAATATTCTGGATTGGTTGAATATTTTTGAAATTCAATTTTATTTTTCTTGATTAGTTTGAGCAAAAGTTGATATAAATCTTTCACTTCAGTGCACTTTATCACTTTAACAGGCTTTTCGCTCACAACTTCGCTTCTAAAACTCGTTTTTCCCGCTTCAAAATTGGTTGGGTCCACTTCGTAAATATAGCAAACTTCATTTTGAAATCTTCTTTTCAAAGCGTCTTCATACGCTTCATAAAAAAAGGGTTTTTCATCGCGAGTGCCATAAACTCCGTCGAAGTCGCCATTGCTCTTTTTGCTGCCAAAAAGCAGTGCCAAATTTAAGTTTGTTGTGCCATAAACATACGCTTTGCCATGAGAGGAAACTCTTGGCTCTAAAACTGTTATGTTTGGCGTTGATGAAACATGATAAATTTTACCCTTCATAATTAGTTCCTTTAACTGAGTTTTTTGCGTCTAAAATATATTTTTTCACAACTAAAATTAAGTTTTGCAACACTTTTTTGTCTTTTTTATTTGTGATTTTTTTACAATAATGTTCTTCAATTCCTTTCCAAAATGCGGAGAAATTAATTATAGATAGGGTTTCAGGAAAGTTGAAGTCATACAAATAACCAATAAGTGTTAATATTTTATCTACACTAGTTTTCATAAATTTTTTATCAACGCATTGATGCGATTTTATGCTCTCAACCACCTCATCTGTTACGCCTTCAGTTCCAAATTGAACATCTATATCTCCATTGGTTAAACGATAAACGATGTCTGTTTTATCACAATCTCGAATGAGTTGGCAATACAATAAAATTGTTTCATAATCATTTTGAGGCAATGCGCTTAAATTAATTTCTTTTTTGTTGTGATTTCTTATCGCAAGTTCTATTAATTTATAATGCTTTTTTGCAATTCTAAACATGCCAATATCACCATTTTCAAAGAGTTGCTTTGCGGAATGGTCAGCGTGGTCAACCGATTTTGTGTCATTAAAAGTTTTATAAGTTTGCCATTGATTAAATCTTCCAAAATCGTGCAATAAACCTATGTCGTAAGAAAGTTTTGCGTCTAATTTTAATTTTTTTGATAGTTTTAAGCACATGTCTGCCACACGCAAAGTGTGAAACACCTTGCTTGAAATAGACGGGTCAGACATATCAAAATTGGCACTTACATAATCATAAAAAATTTCTGCATTTTTGGAGCGCAAAAACAATTTGTTTCCAAAATCATCAATCACAAATCTCATAATAGCCTCTATTTTATATTCACGCTAGCGATAATGTCAACCGACACTTCTTTAATAAATTGAATTGTAATCTTATATTGCCCAGCGGCTTTTATTGTTGGGAAATCTTTAATCATGTTCTTTTCCACTTTTAGGCCATCGCTATTTAGCGCGGTTAAAATCTCCTGTTTTGTTATTGAGCCGAACGCCTTGCCATTTGCTCCAACAGAAAGTGTGAAATGATAAATTTTGTTTTTAATTTTGTTTGCAATAGCTTGATATTCTTTCACCATCTCTGCATGGTGGAAAGCCTGCGCATCCATCTTGCCCTTATGGTCGTTCAAATTGCTTGCGGTTGCCTCTTTTGCAATGCCTTGCTTAATTAGCACATTCATTGCATAATTTGGGTTCACATCAATAATTTCGCCCGCCTTGCCTTTGCCTTTAAGTTCTTTAATTAAAATAACTTTCATTTTCACCTCTATAATTATTCTAACACATTCTTCATTCTTTGTCAAATTTATCCATGAGTAAAAATCAATCGAACGCAATAAAAACAGTGAAAAATCTTTAAAAAAATTAAAAATTCAGTGCAAAAAAGCAGTTTTTTGATTTAATTTCTGCCAATATTGACAATTTTAACAAATTATGTTAGAATAATATTGAGAGGTAAAAATGAAAATTTTGGTTAATTGGGCAACGATGAAAAAGGTTGCAAGATTGGAGATAAACACCGCCACAAATCAGTCCATTTTGAATGGTGAAAATTTTTCGCTAGACATCCAAAATTTTTCAAAAAAATTAATAAAAATTGTTTCTTCCTGGGAAAAGGAAATGATAAACCCTTATGGTCGTGATGGAATTTCTTATTCTGTTTGGATCAAAGATGGAGATATCAATTTAAAATTTGTTGGCAAAAACAAATTCCCAAATAACTTCAGTGAATTTTTAAATCTTTTAGAGGAGGCAAAAATATGTTAGCGTTCCAACTCGGAGGTTCAAATCGCACCCGTGCAGAATTTGATAAAATAATATCTGTTGAAACTGAAAAATTAGTTTCCTTTTTCGGCGAGGATTTTAGGGTGCAGATCACAGACAAAATAAATTCCACGATTTTCGTTATCGTTGATAGAATTGCAAATTTTCGCTCAGCTAATTTAGAGCGAGAAAAACAGTTGGTGCAAAGCTTTATAGACCAAGAATTTGGCACCGCCTATCAGTATATGGATATAGATTTTCCTATAGGTTATAATTTGCTCACAGATTTTATCATCACTTTCAAATGGCTGCTCAAACAAGATCACCCTTTGCAAGCGATAAGTGAAAATAAAGTTATGCTTCCATTTTTGGTTAGTTATTTGATGAAAAATCAGGATTTTTCAAAGTTGAGAAGTTCTCAACTACAAGATTTCAAAAAAAATCTCACCACGCAAGAGATGGAAAAGATGTTACTAGAAAATTTTGATGACAATTCTCTAAAAGCCCTATTGCAAAGAATTTATCAAAACTATTCAAAATCAATCGCTGCAGAATATGAAATTTTGCAACTAAGCAATGCAAATAATTATTATAATGACATAGCTTTCTCTCTAACAGAAGAAGAGGTTATGACCAGATGCGTTTTAGGTGATGTGTTTTCGCTTGGCAGATTAAGAGAAATTGAAATAAACACACAAAATCATGAAGAAGATATTTCCGCAGTCTTCATAAAATTTGTGAATTGCCTTCGTTCTAGGCAAATTTTGGACGCAAACACAAAAAGTCAATTTGAAAATATGCTATTTCTTCTCACCGGCAAAAAATTGAAATATGAGCAATATTTCACTCCTGAGATAATCAATCTAATTGAAGTGGCAATAGATAAATACACAACTGAAAAGCAAGCAATGAAAGAGGATAATCAAGGAGAAAAAATCTTGCACACGCCAATCGGCGAATTTTATAGATATATCTCAGAAAATTTTTGCATGGGTGAAGACGAAATGGAAATTCAGGAGCTTGGCAAATATATCACGCAAGCTTTTAATTGCGGTGCTTATATGCAGCCAATAAGGAGCAAGAGCACAGGCAAATGGATTTCCCTTGTGGTTGTTCCTCCAGACTATTATGGCTTAACGCACGAGTTGGTGCACACAATTTCCACATCCAGTTCAACAGGCATGAGTGGCGTTGAATATTCCCAAAAAGAAACCGCATTAAACGAATTTATCACAGAGTTGCTTGCTTTGCTCACAAACAAAATTGATGTGAACAATTATGACATGCTAAATGCCTATATGTCGGCACTTCCAATTCTTGGAGAATTTGTTTTAGCTCAAATTAAACAAATTAAAACACTCTATCTCAATAACGATATGAATGCTTTGCAAGAGCTTTTTGGCGATTTAGAATTGTCTAGGCTCTGCAAAAATATGTCATTGGTGTTTGAACACAAAATTTCTGTTTTTGATTTGAAAAACGCTTTAAATCATGAAAGAATTCCGTTCTCTGAAACCGACCCAAATAATCCCGATTCACAAGCGAGGCGTTTGGCAATAATAAGCCATCTGGCATACTCACTAGTTGAGGATATTCAAGATGTACAACGCTATTATTATAGAAAGTTGTTGTTCGGCACGAGAAAAGACGACTAATTTGCCGTCTTTTTTATTTCCTCAACCTTAAAAAATTGAATAAAAATTTTTAAAAAGCCCAAAATAATAATGAAAAATACAAAATTTTAGCAAATTTATGCCAAAATTTTAAAAATTTTCTTGTTGGAGGGCAATATGGATGTGATGTGCAGAAAATATAGCTGTGTTTATAACGACAGAGCGAAGTGCAGCAGAAAAAACTTGCAAGTGGATGAAGATGCGGATTGCAACGATTTGAAAATTGACGATAGCAAATTGGTGGAAGATGTTTCGCACGATATGTTTGAGCACGAGCCAGATGTTGCTCCTTATCATCATTGCAAAACGATGAATATAAATTGCAACACGGATAATTGCATTTTCAATAAAAACGGCGAATGCTTTTCTAATGGCATATTTGTTGGCAGCGAAAAACAGCAAGCACCATGCAATAGTTTTGCTCCAAGATAAATTTAATTCTTAATTTGACGGGCGATAGCCCTTTTTTCATTAAGTCCACTTGTTTATTCATTTGACAAAACTGCTTTTTTATATTAAAATTTACTTAATTAAAATTTTAAGGCTAGGAGAGAAAATGAAAGAATATAATCACTCGAAGATTGAAGAAAAATGGAAGAAGTATTGGGAGAAAAATCAAACCTTTAAAACAGATGTTTGGGATTTCAAAAAACCAAAATTTTATGCCCTTGATATGTTTCCATATCCGTCTGGCGCAGGGCTTCATGTTGGGCACCCGATTGGATACACTGCCACAGATGTGGTGAGCAGAATGAGGCGCATGCAAGGGTTTAATGTTTTGCACCCTATGGGGTTTGATAGTTTTGGCTTGCCTGCAGAGCAATATGCAATCGACACGGGCAACCACCCAAATATCTTCACAGAAAAAAACATTGAGCATTTTGTTGGGCAGTTAAAAAACATCGGCTTTTCATTTGATTGGGATAGGGCAATAAAGACGAGCGACCCTTCTTATTATAAATGGACGCAGTGGATTTTTAAGCGTCTGTATGAGGATGGGCTTGCACAACTTAAAGAAGTGCCCGTGAATTGGTGTGAAGAGTTGGGTTGCGTGTTGGCAAACGATGAAGTTATAGACGGCAAAAGTGAGCGTGGCGGTTTCCCTGTGGTGAAAAAAAATATGAAGCAGTGGGTTATCGACATTCCAAAATATGCCGACAAATTGCTTGACGGATTAAACGAAATTGATTGGCCCGAATCCACGAAGGCAATGCAACGAAATTGGATTGGCAAATCTGAGGGCGTTGAGGTGCAATTTAAAATTGTGGGCGGTGGCAAGTTTTCAATTTTCACCACTTGCATAGAAACGATTTATGGCATCACATTTATGGTGCTCGCACCAGAAAATAGTTTGGTGGATGAGTTAAAGCCTCGCATAAAAAATTGGAAAGAAGTGGAAAAATATAGGGCAGAAACGGCAAAGAAAAGTGAATTGGAGCGCTCTCAATTAAATAAGTCTAAGTCTGGGTGCAAACTCGAAGGCATAATGGCAATAAATCCGGTGAACAACAAGCAAGTGCCTGTGTTCTTGGGTGATTTTGTGCTTTCAAGTTATGGCACGGGTGCGGTTATGGCAGTTCCAAGCCACGACCAGCGCGATTTTGAATATGCTCAAACACACGGCATTCCAATGGTCCAAGTCATTTCTGGCGCAGATGTTAGCGAGCACGCCTTTGAAAAGCAAGACTATCTTGGCAAGGGTTGCAAACTAATTAATAGTGAAGAATTTTCAGGCATGACAGTTGAAGAAGCCAAAGTTGCCATCACTGCGAAATTAGAAAAAATCGGTGTTGGCAAAAAGCAGGTTAATTATAGGCTTCGTGAATGGACTTTTGCCCGCCAGCGTTATTGGGGAGAGCCAATCCCTATTGTCCATTTTAAAGACGGCTCAACTAAAGCGCTTGCAGATAGTGAACTTCCACTTGTTTTGCCCGATTTAGATGATTATAAGCCGGCGAAGGACGGCAGCAGCCCGCTCGCGCGTGCCACAAAATGGGTAAATGTGGTTGTTGACGGAAAACCCGCAAAACGCGAAACCAACACCATGCCTGGCACGGCTGGCTCTAGTTGGTATTTCATGCGATATATCGACCCAAATAATGACGATGAATTTGCCAATTTTAAACTTCTAAAACATTGGCTTCCTGTGGATTTATATGTGGGAGGCTCGGAGCACGCTGTTAGCCATTTGCTTTATAGTAGAATGTGGACTAATTATTTGTTTGATAAAGGTTTATCTCCCGTTAGAGAGCCATTTAAAAAACTTGTTCATCAAGGCATGGTGCTTGGTGCAAATGGCATAAAAATGGGCAAACGCTATCCGGAATATGTGGTGGACCCAAACACCATTGTTAAAAATTATGGGGCGGACACTTTGAGGCTTTATTTAATGTTTATGGGTCCACTCGAAATGTCTAAGCCATGGGATAATAATGGCGTGAACGGTGCGCGTAAATTTATTGATAAGATTTATAGAATTTATCAAGAAAAAAACATTTC
>CANQDP010000008.1 GCA_947593585.1 uncultured Clostridia bacterium | reverse complement strand
GCATCTAATGTGAGCACTATGGTTAATGCCTTCCACTGCGCATAAAAGGTTACTCCGCTTGTGGATGTTGGTGTGTACCTATCTCCCGGGTCATATAAAGTGCCACTGCTTGCATTGGATAGCCTCCAACCGGTGAGCTCATACCCATTCCCGCGTGGTGAACTTAAATTGGTTGGCAGTGTTACACCAACATATTGGTACTCAGTGTTCGCCGTGCCTTTAACATTCGTAGATAGGTCGTAATTATATATGTGGTATGACCTTGTCCTAGACTGCCTATACGCATTCATCCATGTGCTAGATGACCCATTATAGTTCCAATCGTAAGTTATCCTTATTGTGTCTGCATTGCTCCATGATGTGTCAGCCGTATAACTATTGCTCTGCCAGATTGCAGAGTAATTATATTGAAGACTAAAGGTTGATACGCTAGTGGGATAACTTACAGTTGTGCTTGAATTAGAGATTCCCCAGCCTATAAATGTATATCCACTCCTTGTTGGCTTGGTGGTGTATGTTACTGTGCCATAAGTGATGGTGTAGGAACTGCCATAATCATGGACAGAACTAGTTGTTCGGTCGCAATTATAATATAGCGTGGCGTTAGTATAATTCTTAGTGTTTGTGCCATCCACCCTATCATAAACCGATAAATCTCTAAAGAAATTCACATAATCTGGCACACTTTCTGTGGCGGCCTGCCCACCTTTAGACCATACTGCGCAAAGATCTTGTGGACCATTCCCTCCAACTTCATACGTCTTGCCCGGAGCAAGGGCAGCTTCAGGCTTTGTGGCTGTACTAGATCTGCCCCAGCCCACGAATGTGTATCCGCTTGGCACCTCACTTGAAGGTGGTGCCTCAATTACACACGCTTTTACACTATTTATAGATGAGTACGTCCCACCAGTTGTGTCCGTTTTACTTTTACTGAGGTCATAGTTATAATATTTAGTTACATTTTTATAAGTTATATTTCTTGTTTCGTAGCCCGTTTTATATAAGGTTGTTTTTGAATTCGTGTAATAATACACAGATGGGGCTTCTACATCTGCCGTTCTCGTGCCGCTAGTGTCCGACCAGACTGCATAATAGTAGTAGGCCACGCTAAATAAGGTGGTGCTAGTGGAATAGTCCGGACTTGTGGCAGAACTAGATTTCGCCCAACCCTCAAATGTATAGCCACTCCTTGTTAGCTGAGTGGTGTATACTACATTGCTGTAACTTGTTGAGCTAAGTAAATCGCCGTAGTCATGGACGGTTTTAGATGAACAATCACAATTATAGTAGTTTGTTGCATTTGTATAAGTGTTAGTTTTGGTCCCAGTTACTTTATCATAGTCGGTTGAAGACGTTTTATAAAATCTAGTCTGATAAGCAAATATTTCGTTAGCTCTTTCCCCACTCTTAGACCAAACGGCATAGAGCTTTAAAGTAGTGCCTGTATAAGTAAATCTATCTCCAGCATCGTATGAACTATTTGGTGTGTAGGTGTTACTAGTGGCCCAACCAACAAAACTATATCCACTTGGTGTGCTGGATGGAGATTTTATTGTTACGGCAGAATATGTGGAACTGCCCGCCGTACCTCCAGTGGTGGCCGGGCGGGATGCGCCAAGATCATAACTATACCATACTTTAACACCCGTGTATGTGGTTGTGCCAGTGCACGTCTCTGAAGAATTCACGCTTGAAGCGGACGTTGTGTAATAGTTAATTGCTGTTGCGCTAGCCGAGCCCGACCTCGTGCCACTAGTGTTTGACCAGACTGCGTAATAGTCATACTGTGTGCTAAATGAGGTGGTGCTAGTGGAATAGTCTGCCGTTGTGAAAGAACTAGATTTCGTCCAGCCTTCAAATGTGTAACCACTCCTTGTTGGCTTGGTGGTGTATTCCACAGTGCCGTAAGTGATGGTGTATGAATTGCCGTAATCAAGGACGGTCTCAGATTTTAGGTCATAACTATAATATATAGTGGCGTTGGTGTAATTCCAAGTGTTAACCGCTGGGACCGTTTTGTAGACTCCGGCTTCACTATAGAAATTCACAGCATCCGCCACTCTTCGTGAGGCTTTTTGCCCTGTCTTGGACCATACTGCGTAAAGTTTTAAAACACTTCCATCCGGCAGATAATCTGATCCCGGCGAATAGTTAGGGTTTGGCGCCACGCCAGAGTCTAAAGTTGCCCAACCTGCAAAATTATAACCAGACGGCGTTGACCGAGGCGCTTCCATAATTGTCATCGGTTGCCATCTAGAGGAATATGGTTCGCCTGTAGGCAGTATAGCGAACCAACTATCATCAACATAATTATCAGCAGAATAATAGGCAATATAGTCATGATACAATTCGTCGAAATAACCATATCGATTATCTCCATATGAGGGACGGTCCGGATCATAATAGTATTCTATAGACTTCACAGAAGAACTTTCATAGTCATCATAATCAACTAGAATTTTGGACCAAATCGGATATATATTAATTTCGCTAGGGGTGGATGAGTCGTACATATTATGAAAGTCAGTTGACTCACGAAGCAGTCGCACTCGCCCATTCCACTCTCCAATTTCCGTGTTATCGAAAAAGATTCTATTTAGCAAAAGCTGAGATTCACAACCTGATTCTTCTTTTATTGCACCTTCGTTAATGTCGGCTGGAACAGGGGTCCATCCTTCAAGAGTGTATTCCATGTCCTCTTCTGAATATTCCGGATACATAGGATATAAAGGAGGTATAACAAAATAACCTAGAGTATCACGATTATATTCCAAACCTGTAAAATAGGCATTTATATCCGCTTCTGATCCATCCATGATTATTAAGTCTAACAAAATATTTTCGTATCCAGTAAAGCATAGGCAGCTCAAATTGTCATACATTGGGCAAGAATTTGCATAACTACCACGATTGTTAGGAAAAGACAATCTAATAAGTGCACCACCATAGACATACTCTGTAACCTTTGATCGTGTATTCACCAACATTGAATAAGGATTGCCAGTTGAATCTAGAAACCAAGAGTGTCTTTGTTCAAAATCTCCAGTTTCATCGGCGCCTTGATATGAAACCAGTGGACCACCAAACTCAGTTGCACCGAGAAAGTCTCCTGCATATATGACTCGCGTGGTGTACGGATCAGTAAACACGCATCCCAATTGAAGCGTTACCTCTTCTCTCCCAAAGAAGTCCCACTCTTCAGCACAATTCACATAAATTTGACCTTCATAATCAAACTCATCCAAATCGTTAGTAGCATTGTTCATTTCAAGGTCGTCCCAAGAGATAAACCAGTCTGCACCCACGCCACCATCCAATGGATAAGAGATTGCCCCAGCATCATATGCTTGCTTATAATATCCTGGCGCAGAGTCTACAAAATAAGGACCGCCTACAACAAAAAAGCCCATTCTTATTTCACCAGTACCACAAACTCCCAGATTCATTGAAAGACGATCGTACGAAAAACAAAATGAATTATTAAGAGCGTCATAAACATCCTCGACAAATTGATACACAGGCGCTGGTATGTGCAAATAGAAATCATCAGCCAAGCAGAATGCCTGCGCAATGAATAAATCATTGCCATCTTGATCTTCACACACAAAATTTATCAATGTGCTGGTAGGGTCAAAGGTTGGTGTAGCTGTGGATGAAGATGAACCATTATCCACATCAAACCAATCTGCATAAGTTTGCGATTTGTTTTGGCGGGAGTTGCCGATAAACGCTGTTAAGCCCACGGCGAGCGCAGAAACAACGCAAAAAATTATGCTAAAAATTACTATTAATTTTGGTTTAGACAATTTCATTTGTTCCCCCTAGGGCTAAGGGGAGAGCCAAGTGAAATGCAGTTGCCCCCCCCCCTAGCGAAAACTCGATTTTTATAATAATATTATTATAAACAAATTAAAACAAAATAACAAATAATTTGACAATATATTGAATAATTTTTGCTAATTTTTTTTGATATTTTTTTGAGCCGAGAAAATAGAAAAAAGAAATAAAAAAATAATTTTTAATTAATTTTAAAATTGAAGAAATCAAAAAAGCAATTTTAAAATCACAAAAAATTAATTTAAAAATTTAAAAAAATTATAAAAAATTTTTAAAAAATGCAAAAAATACATGAAAAATTCACAAAAAATTGCGTTTTTTATGTGAAAAATAAAAATTTTTCACTGAGAAGCCGATTTTTGCGAGTGCGTTTGATAGGGCATTAAACACAAATTTTCAGCGGAAAAATTTTTGATAGACAGTGAATTTTGAAATTTTAGCCAAAGAAAAAACCGCCCGAGCGGGCGGAATTTATTTCCTCTTTTGACCTTCACCCATAATTTCCACAACATTTCTCAGAGCGTGAATATCCACGAACTGCCTATCCATTGGGCCTGAGATGAAGAATGCGCGACCGGTCGGTGCGGTTACAATGCCGTCTTGCTCACGCTGATTTATGCCACCTGCTGATTTATAAAGTTCGAGCAAATCGGTCATATCATTTGGAGCGAGCTGCAAAATCATGCTATATTGACAAGCGTTGATAATTGCGGCTGAACGGCGCTGAATTTCCGGCGAGCCTAAGAAGTCTTTAATATTCTGCGTGATAACAATTTCCATTCCCTGATATTTACGAATACGCTTTGCCATTTCTGCCATGAAGTTTAGTGCAACCGGGCTGTCTGGGTCAATAAACATGTGCGCTTCATCCACGGCAACCACAACCTGACGCTTAATGTCCACACCCGTGCGCTCATAATAAGTTTCGTTAAAGCGTTTGTTGTTGATGATTTCGTTGTTTAGATATTTAAACACCAAAAGCATTTGTGCGTTGGCAAGTTTGTTGTTTTTACTTGCAAACAGAGTTTGGAAGTTAAATGTGATTAAGTTTTCGTCTGTGAGAATTGAGGTTGGGCCATTCCACAAGTCGCTATTTCTGCCACCCGTGGCAAACTTTTGAATATACACTTCCAAAACGAGCAAATTGTTGCGATAGAATTCGTCTTTAACCGTTTTTAATTTCTTTTGAATGAGGGCAAATAGGTCATCAAATGTTGGATAATCTGTTGCCTTCAATTTGGCAATGTTTGAGTGCTCGTTGATTCCTTTTGAATTGTATAACTCAACCACAAGCGTGTTTAGCGTTTCAAATGCGTCTGAACTGATGCCTTCCAAAATGGCACGGAAGAACTGCTCCAAGAACTGCAAGTGGGTGAAGAAAGTTTTGTTTGTGGACTTTTTCACCACATCGTCAATGTTCACATCGCTTATGTCGTCATCTGTGTTCACCGAGTCTAGGTCTTCAAGCGATGCCATGATGTGGAATGGGTTGATAATGCCGCTCGTGTTTGTGCCCACATCAATCACTTTGCCGCCTAGGTTTCGCGTCATCACCTCATATTCGTGCTCAGGGTCGAGAATGAACATCTTTGTTCTATCCGCTGCCAAGTTTGTTAAAATCATCTTTGTGGCATAAGATTTGCCCGAGCCGGACTTACCAATAACCATCATGTTTGAGTTAATTCTGCCCTTACGCTTATCACGCGTGAAGAAATCCACAAAGGCAGGATAACCGCTGGCTGCTGATGTGCCTATGCAGAAACCTGCTGGGTCTTGCAAAATTGAGTCCACCATAGGGAATGAGGCTGCGATTGTGATTGACGGCATGCTGCGATAATAAGCCTTTAATGTGTCTAACCTATTCACGCTGGCAGAAATGAACGCATCAACCTGCCTGCCGAACAAATCGCTATATTTAAAGCCGTATTGCTTCAAAACATTGCGCACCTCTTTGCGGTTTTGCTCGGGCACGCGCATATGAATTGACACATCAAACAACTGCTCGTTGTTAGTTTTAATATCCTTCAAAAGAGTGTTTAGCGATTCAATATCCGCCTCTTTTTCGATGATTTCACTCGAGCGGAAAGTTCTATCCAACTTCGCCTCTTTTTCCATCACCGCTTTATCTATAATTCTTGCGCCTTTCTCTTTATCCACTGGCATGATATTCATCACCACGCGCGCATTTTCTTGGCTAAAAATTGGATAAGCCCAGCCGTTGCCAACTTCAAGCGGATAATTTGTGAGCACAAACTGCTTATAATTTTTCTTGTCTATTTCCACCCTGCCCACTTTGAAGTGAACTTGCTTTGGCATAACCCAATTATTCACTTGGCTAGGGGCGAGCATTTCAATCTCTTTTTCGGCGTAAATCATTTGATAATTAGACTTCAAGAAACTGATAAGCTCTTGCTCTCTTAAAATGTCCGCTGTGATTGGATATTGCCCAGTGCCAAGGTCGCCACAAATGGCAATGCAGTTATCGTCCAAAGCCTGCTTATCTGCGCCAAAAAGCACTAAATAAAAGTGGCTTTGAGGGATTGGCTCTGCCTTAATGCTGTTGTTCAGCCACTCAACGCGCTCACGGAATATGAGCGAACGGGCATCCATCTCTTCCATTGAGTATTGCCCCTCATGATAAAGCAAATTTAAAAGGTCAAATTTTGCGTCATCACTCTTCAAATATTTATCAAAGCGCATTGGTTTGACAGTTTTAATAATCATGGCTCGCTGCTGCTGAGAAATCAATTTCAGTGCACGGCTCAAAGTGTTTATCACCTGGTCTTGCGCATCCTCCTGCATCAAATCTAGCGCAACGGGCGAAATTTCCACCACCATGCCGGCATAATCACCAAAATTGATATATTTGCCCATTTCAATGTTGAAGAAAGGGGTGAGTTTTGTCATGGACAAATGACCTTTAACTTTTGCCGGACCTCCCGCATATTTTTTGGGGAATGCAGCAAAGCGGATAATCAGCACCACCGAACTATAAAGCCTCAAGCCTTCGTCGATTGGAATGTACATCGCAATCACAATGGCAACCCAGCCGAGCAATGCGTACCAACGATAATCTCCGCCATTAAATTTGAATAGGTTGCTCGCTATTATAACAATGGCAAAAACGAAGCAAATAATTGCCAAGATAATGTCGCCTAGCGTGATGTTTTTAATAAACTCCGTTTTTACCCGTGTCCTACCGGGAATATACCTTATCATTAACTCCCCTTTTGATTATTTTGTGTTACTTTTTATCTTTATTCTTTGCAGCATCTTGAATTGCTTTTGTGATAGCCTGCTTTTCTGCATCACTTGTTTCTTTAATTCGTTTAATCAATTCAGATTGTTTATTAATCAAATCGGTAAATTTATCTTGCAAGTGATGGTCCATATCAACAATTGCTTTATCATTTTTCAAATTATTTAAGTTGTTTTGCAAGTAGCCCAAATATTGTTGCATGGTTTCATTAAAGGCAGTGTTGTCCGTTTCTGACGAATAAGCCTTAACAATATCGCGTGCTTGTATTGTGGCACTCTCAACATCTGCATTCAACTTGTCTTTTCTTTCGGCAGTGGCTTCATTTCTTGTCTGCAATGTGGCATTTAAAGAGTCTGCAAAGTTCTTATCTTGAGTCGCTACACCATCACCATAAACTAGCTGATGATTTGACATCAAAGCTTTCAAAGCCTCAGCCTTATCCCAAGTAGATCCAGTGGCTGTTGCTGCATTATTAATTGCATTTTCAAAGAAAGTTTTTGTTTCTTCATCAAAGGAAATCTTGGCCGCACGAGCCTCACCTTCTCTTTGTTGAGCATCCAAAACTCCCTTTCTGCCAAGTAGCCTATCAGCCATTTCAGCCGCCGAGGTTTCACTTAATTTCAAACCGAATCCGTTAGTAGGGTCATTAACATAATCTTTGAAATCTTTATTGCCCTTTAATGTTTTAAAGATTGTGTCTCCATTTGGACCTCTTAAAAGTTTTGCCAAAGTGCTAGCCTGTCGAGAACTGAATTGTTCTTTTGATTCCTTTGATGGGTCCCAGGCTTCAGTAAGCGTCTTAATTGCATCTTGAATGCCTTTGTTTAATTTTATAGCAGCATCGGTTGTTGCAGAACCTGCTTCCATATATTCTTTTTTCTTTTTACTCGAGAAGTCTGAAGGTTTGCCGATGCCAAATTTTTCACCAAGCCAATCCGTTGCACTTGTTATTAAGCCTTTAGCATAATCATCACGAATTTTTTCAACTTCGTCGTAACCTGCCGCTTTCTTATCGTCTTCACCTAATTTATCAAATGCCTTTCTAAATTCCTTTTCGTTCTTTCTTATTCTGTTCCTTGCTTTAATTCCGCCTATAAATCCGCTTTCACTTGCTGTACGTTCAAAAGCGTCCTTATCAAATTCTTTTGCATCTGCACCTTCGCCTACTTTATACTTGCCTGTATCCGCATCTTTGAAAGTATCTCGTACTCTCTTTTCTGCGCCTTTGGCTTTATAGTGCATGGTGAATGCGCCAACGGCTTGTTTGCCCACGAATTTTGCGCCTTGCTTCATCTTGCCGGTTACTCTATTCATAATGCCACCGCCAGCAGAGTATGCATCGTCCCCATGCAAATATTGAGATAGCATAGACACGAAGTCACTCACCATAAATAGCCCTGCAATGGTGATTATCAATGGCACGATGCCGATGACATCACTGCCAACTTTTATATGCGTGATGAGTGGCAAGAGTTGGAAATATATATTTAACCCAACCACTGCGCCATACGCCATGAAGAAGTTTTTGGTGAAATCTCCTTTCCATTTATTCACGCCCGAGCCATCATCAAGCGGATAGAGCGCACACACAACAGGGCTAATGACGAAGAGAAGCAACAGTGTGAACAATCGCTTAATCATGCCAAAAGATAGTTTCATGAGCGCAAATATCATAAACACACCACCCGCGCCCAGCAATAGGTAGTTTATATCCCAAATTCTATAATCCACCATTACGGATGTAACTGTGGAAATGTTGGCAAACGGAGTTTTATAATAAGCATCAAGTAAATTGGCATAATCTTCATCTCGACTAGAATCGTAAGAGCCACTAACCAAAGAAGTGTCCAGCCCTTCCTCTTTTTCAAATAGTTGCATAATTGAAGCGTATCTATTCTGGCCCAAAAAGAGGTGTTCCCACCATGTCCAACCGCCGAGTTGTGCCCCACCCGTTTTGTTAGTGTCGTTATAATATCGTTGCATTCTGCTAAAAGCCAACTGCTTCTCAAGTCCCGTTCCGGCTCGGAAAATGTTGCCCGTGTATGCTGACGAGACAAACAGTTGATGCGAAAGCGAACTATTGACGAGAGATGAACCCGAAGTGGCCTCGTTTAACACAACTAGCAACATATTGCCCGCAAGCACGCCTAGCAAGCAAGCGACAGGGATGAAAATGAAGTGAATTAAGCCCTTGAGTGCGCTAGATATAATTTCTTGCCACTTTTTCTGCTTTGCTGCATACACATTTTTTATAAATGCCAATATAGTGAATATCACAAGCAAGAATAATGCCAAAATTGAAAACGATATTAGCAAATTGCGAATTGTGGGTGTGTTTAGCAAATAATATAAAATGCCGTTTGAATATTCATCGGTGGAGGTGAAATTCATCGTAACTTGATCGCCACCCCAACCCATTGAACTAACGCCGCCAAATTTGACGGTGCCTATGCCGGCAAAAGCAAAGAATATATCCTGCACTGCATCTATCACTGAAAAGAAAACAGCAAAAAGCGGATATAAAAGCATGCCGACAATTTCTAAAACCAAATCTAGCATAAATGTTTTCTCCTTTGAATAGTGGTTTTAATTTGACCATAAGAAAACAAAGATATTGAAAAACCCCTATATTTATTTTTATTATATACTAATTTAACAAATTAATCAAACAAATATTGCATTTTTCAGCAAATAAATTTAAGATTTTTAAAGCATAAATTAAGCATTTTGTGCTCATAAAAGCATGAAAAACGGGGGCTTTGGCGCGCGGCACGCGCGCCTGGCGGCAACGCCGCCCGCGGCTGCCAAAAGGCAGACGCAAAGCCCCCTCCGTTTTAATTCTGCGAATATGAAGGCTGGAATTCTGCAAAAGAGAACGCCTCTTCATTCCCTGAAAATGTGATGAACAGTCCAGAAAGTTTAAGCGTGTAAATTCCATCCTCCCCCAGTTGCATATAAAATTGAGCATTTAGATTGGCGTCTTTCAACACGCCCCACAAAGATTTTGCGTCTTTTAGCGGATTATTTTCAGCCGATGAAGTGCTATCTATATCAGCAAAAGGCTCAAGCGTTAAATCTTCTTCTAATTCAAAATTATAGATATCTCCCGCTCCTTCCGTGTATTTGCCCTCAAGGAAAAGTTTTTTATCAAACTCTGTCTCTCCCATAAGATACATATTAAAATTCTCAATATCTATGTTTTTAGCATTAAATGATAATAAATTTGCCTTAACTTGCTCTTTAGGCATGATAATTGCAGCGATATAATTTTCAAAATCCACATTGTTTATGCTATATTCTTCGCTTTCACTATCCGCACTCAAAAGATAATCTTTCACATAAATCATCTGCGTGCGAGATGGCAGTTTTTCCCCATTCTCGTCTTGCAACACATAGACCTCTGTGAAACTCTCCAAAAGAGATTGAAGAATTGTATCTTCCGCATCTGTAACCTCTTCACCAGCCGTGAAAAGTGGAGCAGTTTCGTCTGTGATATAGTCGGTGAGAGATTGAGAAATTTCGTCTAAGATTTCTTCATCAATGCCAAAATATTTAATGCCCAAAATAATCTCTTTCAACTCGTCAGGAATTTCCTCTCGCGAAATGTCCGGATTATCTTGCACATACACTTCAATCGCAATTCGTTTCACTGCTTCATAAACTTCAGGATAGTCTTGCTCAAGCGTTTCCAAATCAAATTCTTCTGGCACGGTGATATTAATAGTTATGTCGCTATAATCCTTTTTAAACTCTTCGAGTGCGTAAGAAAATGAATCGGCATAATCTCGCTGCAAATCTTGGCTTGCTTGCTCGGCATCCTCATAGAAAACGCGCATGCCATAGAACATATCGCCCTTCATGCCCAAAGGTGAAGAAAGCCCACCCGAAGAGCCTCCGCCGAGGCCTCCAAGCGTGTTGAAAATGCCGATTATTATGCCAATAACCATAAGCACGGCAAGAATAATCAATAGTGCAATTCCAATGTATGGCAAAAGGGGCACAACTGTGGCAAGGATACTATTAATTTTTGCTGCAAATTCCCCATGCTTTTGTGCCACAATTTTTAAGAAAGCCGACACTTCGCCCGGGTCAATTTTGCGCATTGCATTAAGCAATTTTAATTCATTAAAGCCAAGGATGGGCCAAAATTTTGATTTCGCCATATAGATGCGTTTCATTGCCTTGAAGCGAGAGCGGATGTTGTTTTCATAGCGCTCTTTGTTTAAAAGTTGCTCTTCCTCAAACGCTTCTTGCTCGGCTTGATCCGCTTCTTCAATCTCTTCTTGGGTGAGATTCTCGTCTTCTTGATTGTCCGCCATTTGACCCTCCTTTTATTAAAAATTTTCTAATTATATTTTGCTTCAAAACGCGAGATTTAGCCAAAATTTGATTTGTGATGTGCGTTGAAAAGCGTTATCAATTAATTATATTATAACAAATTTTTAGTTTTAAACAAATGTTTTCGCTAAGAATTGCAAATTTTCGCTCTTTTTTGCAAGAAAAAAGGGCAACACGCCCTTTATTTTAGCTCTATTAATTAACCTTATAATAGATTACGCAACTTTGCCCGCCATAAGACACTGTCATGCTATGCGTACCTTTTGTGTATGGCGAGAAACCGCTAAGCGAGCCACCTTTGGCAAGCAAATTTGCCAAGGTCATGCCCGTTTCATCTCCTAATGAAAACTGTGCACCAGCAGAACCAAGAACGATAAAGTCGTTTCTTGCTTTCTCTGTCATGTCTCTCCACTCTTCGGTTGTTTTTTGCTGATAACTCCAAGCAGAATCCTCCGTCATGCCCGTAGTGCAAGTCAACTTAGGACCAGCGCCGCACGCAGACAAAACGAAAATTGCAGAACAACATAAAATTGCTGTTAAAACAAAAGAGAATAATCTTCTTTTCATGATTCCTCCTATCTTAGAAATCTAACAAAATTCCTAACAAGGTTTACGCCACCAATAACGCCTTCATCATCACCGCCGCTCGTGTTGCCAACGATTTGTGATTGTTGAATGATGTCTTCGATGTTGTATGCCAAGAAGTAGAACAAAGCAACGAGCAAGACAACGACAACGATACCAACGATGACCATAATCAACTTGGATTTTGCCTCTTCTCTTTCTTGCTTTTCGTCGGCCTTAACGAATTTGATGCCGACCCAAATTGCATAAATAATGCCTGCAACACTCACAACGATTAAAATTGGGTTGATAAGGTTAATAACTGCACTAAGCAATGTGTTTAACCAACCATAACCAGTGTTAAATGATGCTAATAAACTGCTCATAAATTCCCCCTTTAAAGCGGCGCACACTTATTTTTGCGCCTATTTATAAATTAATGATAACAAGTTAAAATTTTAAAATCAACTGTTTTCGCACAAATTTTACAAATTTTTTTAAAATTTTTCTTAGATGCTTTTTTGTGCGGAAACTGCATTGCGTTAGCTTTGCCTTTTCGCACAACAACCTAGTGATTTTGGGCAGTTTTCCGCCAAGGAACTGCACACATCCCGCTCTGACGCTTTTTAATTAATTTGTGGAATTTTGTTAGTTGCTATCTTTATTTTCACAAATATTATGATTTTTATGCAAATTGTTTGGCAATTTTGCGTGCTTTATCTCGGTATGCAAAAAGATTTGAAAAGCGTTTGACAAATTTGATTATTATCTTTATAATGTATTTATACTTTAATAAAAGGTTATTTTTTATGCCTAGCGAGTTTTTGGCTTATATAATTAGTTTGGTTTTATATTCTTAAATAAGGAGTGATTATGAAACATTTTCTTAAAGTTGGCCTCAAATATGTGATTAGTGCAGTGTTAATCTTCTTGATTGCTGTGTTTGTTATCACATATAAAGAAGATGGATATTTTGGCTTTAATGTTGAGCACATCAAGCAAGGCATCCCATTTATGTTTGTGTTTGTGGCGGAAGGCTTGCTGCTAGTGTTTGACCTTATGAAGCTCATTGACGGCAAAAATGCTGGCAAAACAAAAAAAGCGGTGGACAAGGTTAAAGATGAAAAGGGAAAGGACACAAAGCAATATTTCAGCCGCGATTTCTTGACAGATGAAGATATTAAGAAGAATAAAGACTTCAACCCAAACACTCTTGCCACACTGCGTTCTTGCAAAAAGGACGGCATTTTGGTTAGAGCGGAAATGAAAGGGAGCACCACAGAAATCAACTTCGTGCAACCAATTCACACGCTCGTGGTGGGGACAACCTCGTCTGGTAAAACCCAGCGATTTGTTGTGCCTTCACTGCAACTTATGAGCATGACCGCCGCAAAACCTTCGTTCGTTATCACCGACCCAAAAGGCGAACTTTATAGCCTATGCTCAAACAAGTTTAAATCGGAAGGGTACGATGTGAAGGTGCTTGACCTGCGCACACCGTTTGCGTCTGTGCAGTGGAACCCGCTAACCTATCCTTATGATATGTACACTCGCAGTTTTAATTTGGATAAGGAAGTGAAAGTTCACCCAGCGGGGGATAATCCGCGCAATTATAATGTGATGCTGCAACGCCAATTTGATTATAACAGCCAAGTTTGGTTTGAATTTGACGGAAAAGCGTATGCAGATAGGGAAGTGATGGAAAACGACATCACCATCCTCAAAAAAGAACTTGAAGATAAGGCTTTTGACTCTATCAACGACACTTGCACCACCCTTGCCCCAATTGAATCAGGCAAAGACCCAACTTGGGAAAAGACGGCGCAAAACTTAATCAAAGCGGTGATTATCGCCATGCTTGAAGATAGCCGCATTCCGGAATTGGGCATGACCCGTGATAGATACAATTTCTATAATGTGGCAAAAATTTGTAATTTCACAGATAGCGGACGCGACACATACGCAACGCTAAAACAATATTTGTTTAATTATAGGGACAAATTCTCAAAAGTGGCAGACCTTGCCACCACCGCTTTGCAGAATGCGGACACAACCACTAAAAACTACATGGGCTTTGTGTCTAACAAAATGGTTTTGTTTAGCGACACGGGCATAAGTTTCCTAACAGAAAAAACGGAAATAGACTTCGTTAATCTAGACGAAAAGCCAACTGCAATTTTCCTCATCATTCCAGATGAAGTGAGGACGCGTTATCCGCTTGCAATTCTGTTTGTAACTCAGCTATATAAGAGATTGGTTGAGAAAGCGCAAAGCCTTGGCGGGCATTTAAAACGAAATGTTTACTTTATGCTAGACGAGTTTGGTAACATGCCAAAATTCCCAGAATGGGGCTCAATTATGACGGTCGGCAGAAGCCGCGGTATATTCTTCGAACTTTGCGTGCAATCTTATAGCCAACTTTATCAGGTGTATGGTCAAGACGAAGGCAAGATTATCAAAGATAACTGCCCTATTCAAGTGTATATTGCATCTGAGGATACAACCACAAACAAAGAATTTAGCGAACTGCTAGGCAAGAAAACAGTTGTGCAAGAAAACGAGCAACGAAGCGTTGGTCCGGACGGCAAGGAAAGCAAAACATACAACACTCAAACGCTATCAATTCCTATCGCCTACCCTGAGCAGTTGCCAACCTTCCGTGATGAAGGAAAGGTGGCAATCAAATCATTCACACCAAACGCAGCATTGAAAACCACAATGACTTACGCTTACAAAAACAAGTGCTACGACCTAACATCAGTTAGCAGAACATACTCTCAAAAGAGATTGCTTGACGAAGCCAAAGTTTATTACGACATCAAGCAAAGAAATGCGCTTTTGGGCAAAAATGACAACACTGACGATGATGATGACGATGACGATTTGTTTTAAAATTAAAGGCTAGCAAATGCTGGCTTTTTTTATGTGCGTTATCAAAAAAAATAAAAAAAATTTAAAAATTAACACAAAAAATCAATAAAAAACTCAATTTTTTTGCGTTTTTTAAAAAATTTTTATGTTTAAAGCACATCGCACCAATTAAAATTCCAAGCCACTCACTCTAAAATTTTCGTATTTCCACTTTTCAACCAAAGCTAAAACGCTCTCGTTTGGGCGAACAAAAAAATCAACACCATTTAGGTTTTTTAAAATTGCGCCAAGCCTGCACTCGCGATTGATAAACTCCACAGCGTCTGGAATGACCTCGCTAATAATATCTTTCCCTCTAAGCCCATAAATTGTTTTGAGCCCACTTGTGTCCTCTTCAATTTTTAAAGATTTATATGTATAAATTAAATTGCCTTTCACGCTCCCCTCCAACATTCGTTAAATGATATAGTTTACAAAGCAAAAATTCATTATATAACTTCCATAGAAGAAATCAATGAAAAATTTTATTGCAAATTTGTGATATAAACTCATTTTATGACGAATTTTGATTTTTGTGAAAATTTTATAAATTCGCAATTTTTAAAACAAATCTATTGACAAAACGCATATAATATGTTATTATAAAAAAGCAAGTTGTAAACATCGCGGGGTGGAGCAGCACGGCAGCTCGCTGGGCTCATAACCCAGAGGTCATTGGTTCAAATCCAATCCCCGCAACCAAATGAAACCCCTAAACCGAATATGGTTTAGGGTTTTTATTTTAAAAGAAATTTTCCGCATGTGGCAACATTAGTCGCTTTTATTATTTTTTTATTTAGTTAGTTTAATTTGGGTATTTTAATGTCGGGGTTTGATAATTTAGTGCTCTTTATATAAATATTTCTAAAATATTTTAAAAAAATCGTTGAAATGTGAAAAAATGTGATATAATTATACGGGATTTTAAAGGAGAAATTATGAAAGAGTTTAAAACTATTCCTATCACACTTGTAACGGGTTATCTTGGCAGTGGCAAAACCACGCTTTTAAACCACATCTTGGCAAACACAAAGGGTTATAAGGTGGCTGTTATAGTGAACGATATTGGCGAAGTAAATATTGATGCCGACCTTATTGAAAAAGGCGGGATTGTAAACAAAAAAGAAGAGAGCCTGGTTGCCCTTCAAAACGGATGCATTTGCTGCACGCTAAGAAAAGATTTAATTGAGCAGTTGCACGAAATCATCAAGCAAAAGAGATTTGACCACATCATTATTGAAGCGAGTGGCATTTGCGAGCCCATTCCTATTGCACAAACAATCAATTTTTTAACTGACAGTTTTAAAAAGCAAGGAATGCCAATTTTCTGCAAACTTGATGCCATTGTTAGCGTTGTGGACACACTGCGCATGGTGCAAGAATTTGGCTGTGGCGATGAACTTTTGAAAAAGGATATTGAAGAAGATGACATCGAAAATCTCGTTATCCAACAGATTGAATTTTGCGACATATTAATCATGAACAAAGTAAGCGATGTTAGTGCAGATGAATTAAAGCGTGTGAAACGCATAATCAAGAGCCTTCAACCAAAAGCCAAGTTGATTGAAGCGGACTATTCTAATGTGGACCTAAACGAGATTTTAGACACCAACTTATTTGACATGGAAAATGTGCTCACTTCTGCTGGCTGGTTCCAGGAAATTGACAAAGATATTGACGATGATGACCATGATGAAGATGAGGCCGATGACGATGATGACGAGAGCGAACATCACGAACACGAGCACCACGAACATCATCACCATCACGACCACGAAGGTGGCGAAACGGAAGAATATGGCATTGGCACATTTGTTTACTACAGAAGGCGTCCGTTTGACAGACTAAAATTTGAAAATTGGGCAAATAATGACTACGGCAAGCAAATAATCCGCACAAAGGGTTTGGTTTATTTCACAAACGATAAAAACATGAGTTATATTTACGAGCAAGCGGGAAGGCAAAGAATGCTTAGTGAGAATGGTCCGTGGTATGCCACTCTGCCAAAATATCAAATTGAGCAACTGCTTTTAAACGACGAAAAATTCCGCCACGATTGGGATGAAACCTATGGCGATAGAATGATAAAACTTGTGTTTATTGGCCAACATATCAACAAAGCAAAGATAACTGAAGAGTTAGATAAAATTTAGTGTTGTAAGAAAAAAGCGGGTTGCCTCGCTTTTTTTAATTATGCAATAAAAAACGAGCCTAAGCTCGTTAAACTCCTGCAGTGGCTTTATTTACTTTTGATTTTTTGGTTTTAGCAGCATGCTTTTTAGCCAATTTCTTGATGCCATAATCAATGTCGCCCATAATTTGACCAGATGGGCTTGCTGCCAATTTGGCACGGTCTAGGTCTGCAATCATTTGATTTAACAACTCTTCAAAGCCGCACATCTCTGCCACATAAGAAGCGTCAGCCTTGCCAAAAGCCTTATAAACTGCTTCCAAAAATTGATAGTTGAACGCTCTATCTGATTTAAGATATTTGTGAATATACTGATAAAAATAATTTTTGCAAAGGCGTGGTTTTTGAGTTTTGCCAGCAGCCTCAATCAAAAATCCCCTATCGTTTAACAAAATGCCAAACTTTTCAATAGATTTGTGGTCAAAACCAGCCAAAATGCCAGCGGCTTCGCGCTTTTCCTCACTAAAAACTTCTGTTGCTTTCTTGATTAACTTTTTTGAACTTTCCATGATTTCTCCTTTGATTTATCTATTATATCGTAAAAATTTTAGATGTCAAGCGTAAATTTCAATTTTGTTGAAATTTTCTCTTAATTTATTTTATGCACTTTAAACATTTTGACCTAATTAACCACAAAAACCCAATTAATGTGTTGAAAATCTGAATTTATATGTTATAATATAACTATGAAAATAATAGTTGGACTGGGCAATCCAGATGGAAAATATAAAAACACATATCATAATGTTGGTTTCAGCGTTGTGGATTTTTTCGCCAAACAAAAACACATGAAATTTAGCACAAAAAAGTGCAAAGCTGAAATTGCCGTTGCCGATGATTTTGTGCTTGCCAAACCGCAAACATACATGAATTTAAGCGGTGATAGTGTGGCAGAATTAAAAAAATATTATAAGGCAAAGTTGGAGGACATTTTGATTGTGCTTGACGATATAGATCAACCTAAAGGAAGGGTGCGTTTTCGTCTGTCCGGCTCTGCGGGCACGCACAATGGTTTGAGAGATATTGTGGCAAAGGTGGGCAGCACTCCTCGTTTGCGCGTGGGCATTGGGCGAGATGCTTCAATGGATTTAAGAGATTATGTGCTCAGCGTGATAGACGAGCCAAGCCAAGAAATCCTTGCGCAGTCGAGAGAGCACGCGTGCGATTTGATTGAAAAATTTATAAGCGGTGAATTATGCCAAGATATAACGATTTAGCAAAGGCAGGTTCTGCCCCAATTTTCTGCCACAATCTAGGTTTTGGAGAGAGTGGTGCTGTTTTATCAAAACTAAAATCTGCCGTTGCCATTTTCCCAAACATTGTTGAAGCAAGAAACATGAAGGCGCAACTTGACGCTCTCAATAAAGATTGCGTGATTATTGACGATTTCGACAAACCCTTCACACTTTCAAAATTTCAAAGTGAAGACAATAAATATGATTTAATAAATGCTCTTTTTCATTTGTGCTATTTCAACACGATAGTTTTAACCACTCCCGAATTTTTCTTCATGTCTTTATTGGATTTGGGCGTTTTTAAGTCTAAGATTTTTGAAATAAAAAAAGGTGGAGATTATAAAATTGAAGACCTTGAAAAATCACTCGCCCAAATTGGCTATAAAAAAGTGGACAGCGTAACATCTCGTGGCGAGTTTGCAAGAAGAGGTGATATTTTAGACATTTTCAACACAATTAGCCCACACCCCACCCGCTTTGATTTCTTTGACACCTTGGTTGAAAAAATAAACAATTTCGATGCGCTAACATTTGAAAAATTAGATGAATTGGAAAGCGTTAAAATTGCACCAAACAGTCTAACAATGTTTTTAGATAAACCCGCCATCATCAAAAAATTATCCACGCTTCAAAATGAGAATAATTTGTTTTTTGATTTGATTGGTTTGGTGGAGCGGAATGAAAATGTGCCGCTAGAATTTTTGCTTTTTTCGAGCGGCGTTATAAATGCTTTTAACTTAAATGTGCCAATCGCAATTTCAAATTGTTTGGAAGTGGAAAGCAAAACAAACAAACTTTTAACTTCGATTAATGAACGAATTGAAAATGTGTTTAAATCAAAAAAAGTGGAAAATTTTTATAAATTTAGTGAAAAATATATAAATTTTGATGAAATTTTGAAGAATTATGGCAATAATTTAATTTTTTTTGAAAATTTTGATATAAACACAATCGAATTAAGACACAAATTGTCATCTGCTCCAATTCAAATAGATTTTCAAACAAAACACTTTTCAAATTATCTAAATAACCTTGAAGCTTTAAAATCCGAATTGGTGGAAGATAAAAAAATTTATTTGTGCCTATCCGACCAAAACACCATTGCCACAATAAAAGATATTTTTTCAAAACTCAACATCAATTTTTCAACCAACAAAAACTCAAAGGGAATTATCCTAACAGATTTAAACATTCCATATAATATTTGTTTTAAAGACGAAGATAAATACTACATCGGCACATCAAACTTTGCTCACAAAAAAGAAACGAAGCCACAAAAGAAATCTCAAGTGAAATATCTGCCAAAGGCGGGCGAATATGTGGTGCACAATGTGCACGGCATAGGCAAGTGTGAAGGTGTGGTTAGCTTAAATGTGCAAGGCGTGGAAAAAGAGTTTTTCAAACTAACCTATCTGAAAGGCGACACTCTTTATGTGCCATGCGAAAATGCAGATGTGCTCACTCTTTACATGGCAGATGATGCAAATGTTAAATTAAACAAACTTGGTGGCAAAGAATTTGAAATGCAAAAAATTAAGGCCGCCAAAGCGATTGAAGAGATGAGCAAAGAGTTGATAGAACTCTATGCCAAGCGAAAAGCAAGCAAGGGCTTCAAATTTAGCGAAGACGATTATCTTTATCTTGAATTTGAAAATGCGTTTGAATATAGCGAAACTGCAGACCAACTTCAAGCCATTAGCGATGTTAAAAAGGATATGATTTCTGGCAAAGTGATGGATAGGCTGATTTGTGGAGATGTCGGATTTGGCAAAACGGAAGTGGCAATGCGCGCAATGTTTAAGGCGGTGGAAGATGGCAAACAAGTGGCGATCCTTGCCCCAACCACAATCCTTTCAATGCAACACTATGAAACGGCAAAAAAGCGCACCGAAAATTTTGGCGTTGCTGTCGAAATGCTGAATAGGTTTAGGTCGGTTAAAGAGCAAAAAAAGATTGTGGAAGATTTAAAAAGCGGAAAAATTAATGTGATATGTGGCACGCACCGTCTTTTGAGCGAAGATGTGAAATTTAAAGACTTGGGACTGCTAATTTTGGATGAAGAGCAGCGTTTTGGAGTTAAGGCAAAAGAGCAAATCAAGCAGATGAAAAACAATGTTGATGTGCTCACCCTATCCGCCACCCCTATCCCGCGCACCTTGAGTATGTCGCTCATGAATATCCGTGATATAAGCATAATAAACACTCCGCCGACAAACCGCCTTCCAATCAAAACTTATGTGTTGGCATATGACGAAGATGTGGTGGCAAACGCAATTAATGAAGAAATAAATCGTGGCGGACAAGTGTTGGTTGTGTTTAACAACATCGAAAAGATTTATGCCTTTGCAGCGCGCTTGCAAGACAAGGTGAACAATGAAAATGCCAAATTCGATGTGGCGCACGGGAGAATGACGGGTTTGGCTCTTGAAAATGCCATCAAGCGGCTGTATGACCATGAAACAAATGTGTTTGTGTCCACCACCCTAATCGAGAACGGTGTGGACTTGCCAAAAGCCAACACTTTGATTGTTATTGACAGCGACCACATGGGGCTTGGGCAGATGTATCAGTTGAGAGGAAGAGTTGGTCGCAACGGCGAGCAAGCGTATGCTTATTTTACCTACAAAAAAGATAAAGTGCTAAGCGAAGAATCGTCATCAAGGTTGCAAGCGATTGCTGAAAACACAGAACTTGGCAGTGGCTTTAAGATTGCCATGCGAGATTTGCAAATTAGGGGTGCGGGCGAAATTTTAGGCAAAGTGCAGCACGGGCACTTGATTAAGATTGGCTACGATATGTATCAAAAATTGTTAAATGACACTCTGCGCCGTCTTTCAGGTGAAAAGGTGCTCACCGAGCGCGAAATTAAGATAGACATTGCCGTGCCAACAAAAATTCCTTATTCTTTCGTTGAGGACGAGGGTGAAAGGCTAAAAATTGTGGCAAAAATGGCAAATATAACGGATAAAACTTCTGCAAAAGATGCTATTGCCGACCTAATTAAAGTGTATGGAAAACTGCCAAGAGAGATTTATAACCTTGCAAACATCGCCCTAATAAAAGCGTTGGGCATAAGCAAGAGCGTTAAGCAGATAAGCATAAATAAATATAGCGGCGCTATTGTTTTCTATGCAGATGTGGACACACAGGCACTGATTAAAAAACTAAGCAATTTCAAGCATTTTAGGCTGGTGAACGCAGGCTTGCCAACAATTAGCCTAGATATGCACGAGTTTAGCGCGCTAACAGCCATGAACTATTTAATTGAGTTTTTGGGCTAAAACGCTCAAATCTCTTGCAATTTCTTATAAAATACGCTATAATAGTCAAATATTATATTGGAGTGAAATCGTGAAAAAATTATCAGCATTAATTATTTGTCTTTTATTGATTTTAACTTGCACCCTATCCGGCTGTGCGGGTTTTTCGGTTAATAGAGTTAAATACTACAACGAAGTTTTGGCAACTGTTGGCGATGAAGAAATCACCAGATACGAGCTCTTAAATGCTTATTCCAATCAAAATTATGGTTCCACCGAAGATGAGGCAGACGCTTTAAATGACACGCTAGATATGTTAATTAATAGAGAGGCCATCTATCAATACGCCGTTAATTACAAGTCTAATGGTGGCGGAGCAAACCCATATAAGCCAACCCCTTATCAGATAAATAGCATGGTGGAGGACATTTTCTCTTCGCTTGACAGCCAACTAAGCACATACATCAGCGAGGCCAGAAAAGTTTATAAACTTAGCGATAAAACAGAGAACGATGAGGAAAGCACCTCTAATGATGATAGCACAATTTATAAGCTTGCAGACTACACTTACACCCCTCGTGCAACCTTAAGAAAAGTTACCACCACGTCCGGGAAAGAGCAAACTGTTAGCTATAAAATTTATTATGAAAAGACGCCAGAAAAGGCAAATTTTGAAAAACTTATCGATGATAAATTCTTAGAAAATCCTGCTTCGGGCGACATTGTGAAAGAAATCCAGAATAAATACTTTGAGATTGGCAGCGAAAAGGGTCATTTAATCACAAACCTTGAAGAAACAGATGGCGACAATGCAAACCTAATTTATGCCTACACAATTAAGAGATTATGTGCCCAACTGATAGACAATGAATATTATTTGAGAGATAAAAACGGCAAGCCTTATAGCAAAACCACAAACGATTTAATTTATAGGCTCATTGAAAGAATGTATGAGGACGAGCTTAAGAATGGCTATCTCACAAATGTGGAAAATGTTTATTTGAGCGACCCAGACAATCTATCAGTGGACGCACTTGTGGACGCATTTAAAGATGTTTATTCATACAATGTTCAAAAGTATGCAGACGGGCATTTGAATAGTTATAATTCAGACATTATCAGCACAAGCACAGACGTTGAGCAGGTGTTTTATCACCCAAACGGCAAAGATGTGGCTAATTATGGATATTTCCTTCACGCTTTGTTCCAATTCAGTGATGAAGATAAAGTTGCCCTTGGCGGATATGACGAAAGCACATACAAATTTAATAACGCTGATGATGACGACTTCGTGAGCAAATTGCTAAACATTAAAGTTACTAAGCGCAACGAATATGGCATTGAAACGAGCAAAAACGAGCAAGGTCAAGATTTAACGCTTAGAGATGTGTTGAATAGCCAGCAATATAAAGACCTTATGGCAAAGCCTAACCTTGAAGATTTTGTGAAGTTTATGTTTAACTACACGCAGGACACTGCAACTCTCACTTCTGGTGCTCCTTATGTGGTGGGAGATTACGATGAAAGCAATGGCGAAACCTTCTCTTCTCACAGCAGCATGCAAAAAGCATTCACAGATGAAGCAATCAAATTGATGAATTCCAATGCTGGTCCTATGAGCGTGCTAACCGAGGGTTCAGCAGCGGCAGACTTCTGCATCACTAGTTATGGCATCCACATTGTTTACTATGTAGGTCCTGTCTATTCAAACGATGTGCCTTATGCTTCACTTAATGGTGTGTATATGCAAACCGACAATAAATCAACAGACGCTCAGGGTTTATTAAACTTGAACAAATTATACCCTAACCCTGTTGCCGAACTTAGAGGCAAAACCTTATTTGATGTGTTGTTTGATATGGTTTATCCATCTTCTTCTAATGGCTACACTTCTAATTCTCAATATTCAAGTTATCAAGAAGATTTGGCAAATAAGGCAAAAGAAATTTATAAGGTTACAAAATACACAGATAGGATTAAAGCCACATCCACTTCGATTTAAAAAAACTCACTAAAAAGTGAGTTTTTTATTTGTTGCCTAGCGATAAATAATTGTTTGGGTCAACCGGGTCTCCGTTTAAGTGAATTTCAAGATGAAGGTGCGCTCCCATTGCTTGTTCTTCTGCCATGCTATCCGATGCAGTGCCAATCAGCTGCCCCGCTGAAACCACATCTCCAACTTTAACTTTCACATTTTCGCTGAGTGATTTATAAATTGATTCTAGTCCGTTAGAGTGTGCTATCACGATAACTGTGCCTTCAAGGTGATTTTTATACACTTTGCTAACAGTGCCGTTATGAATTGCTGCCACATTTGCATCTTCCCCAACTAAGAAATCTACTGCCTTGTGAATTTCCCATTGTTTTAGCGAATTATTGAATTGAAGTTTTGTGGAAGAATAGTCCTTGCAAACGGTTGCCCCAAACATTGGCACAACATAACTTGACCCCGACACTTCAACCAAATCTTCGCTCCCGCCAACCTCTTGATTGGTTTTCCCTCTTTGTGTGGAGATTGTGGCAATGATTATCGCACAAGCAAGGATAACTAGGCCGATGATTAACGCATAAATGCAAGTGTACAGCGTCCTTTTCTTTTGTGGTTGAGAGTTTGTTTTGTTCATTTATTGCCTCCTAGTGCAATAATTGACAATTTTGCTCTCTTTATTCAAAAATTTAAAAACTTATTAAAATATTTGGCCAGCCGACTATGGCGCACTCTTCTAAATCAACAAATTCAAGATTGTGCCCGTCTGCTCTTGCTTTGCATTTGATGAGTGGAGAATAGGCGTAGATAATTGTTGCGTTTGCGTCATATTCTGTTTTTATCACTCTTGCTTTCAGTGAATTTATCGCATTTCCTATTTCCAGATTTTTCACCACCATACATTCCCCCGCAAGGTCATTTTTGATTTGGCAGTTATTGATGAAGAGTGTGCCAGAAAACTCACTATTTTGGTTTATGCGCGAAGTGGAATATGAATAATATTCCCCACTGAAATAATTCAGCAAACTAAATGGCTCTTCAATTTTTGCTCCTGTTGCAATTATGCTAAGCAACAAAATAACAATAAAAAATTTTTTCATATCTTAATTATATGACCAAATTTTAACAAATAAACATTTCATGCGCCAAAAATGTTGAATAAATATAAATAGCCAAAAATCCCCGCTTCTTCTTTGCAAAACTCCTTTAATTTATCTTGCACAGTGCAAATATCTTCACCGCTAATTTCCAACATATTAATAATAGGGCTTAACTTTTCAATGGTTAAATCAAGCAAGTTTTTTAAAGAAATAAAATTATATTTTATCGTTTCAAAAAACACATCATTAAACATGAGCATATAAAATCTATCTATGCTTGAATAATCTTCTTTAAAAGCCTTATAAATATCCACCATGGTGGCACTCTTTTCTTTAATTGCACAAATTAAAAGTTTAAACGCCGTCAACAATAAATAGTCCACAATCGGCAAAAGCTCTATGCCGATATTCATTTTTTTCAAGATGCGGAAATCGGCAAAAAATAAATTGCCGTTAAGCAAATTGAGAAGGCTATGTTGGCTAATATTTTTTAAATCAAAATCAAAAGAAATTGCGCTTTCTCGATTTAGGCAAACATCGTTTAGATAATTAAAAAATTTATTGAAATAGACGCTAAATAATATGCCCACATCGATAGCATTATTTTTCAAAAAAACATAGCCATCTTCAACTAGTTGATTTTTCCCACTCACAAAAAATGGCAGAATTTGATTGCTTGTGGGAATAAATATTTTCACATAGTCTTCACACGAAAAATTCTTTTTTAAAAATGATGTGGCTGAGCAAAAAAATATTATAAGCCTATATCCATTATTTAGTTCGTTTTCGTCAAAGTCTTGCAAGTTTGCTTGGTTGAACACGCAGTCGCCTTTAATTTCATGATAGAGTTTTGAAATTTCAAAACTTGGCACGCTATCATCATAAAGCAAAAACACCTTTTGAAATCTTGCTCTTTCTTGAATGATGGATTTTAGATTTTGATAAAAGTTTTCCTTTATAATCTGCATAAATCAATATTAGCATCTTTCAAATATTTTGAATTTTAAAAAATTTGCGCATTTTTTGCTTATTTTAATGTTTTAAAAGGATTTTTAAAGAAAATTAATAGGAAAAACACAAATTTTACTTTACAAAATCATGCAAATTTACTAAAATATAATTGGAGGGAATATGGAAGAAAAAATTATCTCCTTGATAGCAGAAAAATTAGGGAAGAAAAAAGAGCAAATAACTTTAAAAACCAACCTTGTGGAAGATTTGGGTGCAGATAGCCTTGATGTGGTTGAGCTCATTATGGCTTTTGAAGACGAGTTTGGCATTTCCCTGCCAGATGAGGATGCTGCAAAAATGAAGTGCGTTGGCGATATTGTTAGTTACATAAAAAATTTAAAAGGTAAAAAATAAAAAAACCACCAAATTGGTGGCTTTTTTTATAGCGTTTTAAGATAATCATAAAGGGCTGTTAAATCGGCGGAAACTTTATAAACTTTAGTGTAGTTATCACTCTTTGGATTTTTATTAACGCCGTCTGTGTCAAACCATGGCACGATATAAACTGTAACATCCTCTTCGTTTGACGTGGAAACTTCAAACCATAATCTCTTATAATAATATAATGAGCCGTTTGCATCTTTATAATCTTCCTTGCCATATTTCAAAACTTGAGCCTCGTTATAAACATATTGCACATAGTAGCAATTAGATTTTTTAACGATGGTGGTTGGGCTAGCATTAGAGCTATTCACATCTTCAATTCTTGCCTTATCAAATAGAGAGCCATCAAACAAGGCAGATAGACTGCTTCTCTTACTTGCGTTTGAAATCAACTTAACAATTTCTTGCTCTTGCTCAGTTGATGGGTCTGGCATTGAGCCAGAAGGCGTTACCACAATTATATCATCTGGTGCGTTGCACCTTACACTATAATCAACTTTGACATTTGCCATGACGATTGTTGCCACAATTAACAAGCCAATTAAAACCAAACTGATTGTGGCTATTATTTTTTTTGCCATTATTTCCTCCTAGATTGCAATTTTGTTTTATTATTTTAACATATTGCGAAAATTAAATCAACTATTTTTTGTTGCTCTCTTTTTTCGTTTTAGGCTTTTCGTCCTTGCTCTTATCTTTTGCCTCTGGCTTTTCTTCCGCCTTTTCTTCCTGCTTCTCACTAGGCTCAGCATTCTCTGCCTGTGCGGTTTGAGATTGCTGCCTGAACTTCTCCATTTCTTTTTCCGCTTCTAGTTTGATGTTTTCATACACCTGCTTAGAAATCACTCCCGCTTTGGCGTATGCTTCTGCCGTTTCAATTCTCAATTTTATATCTCTCAGTTTGCGCTCTTCAATTGCCTCATTTTTTGCCTTTTCTTGATATTCTCTCTTTTCTTGCTCTTTTTTATCGATTGCTTTTTCCACTTCTTCAACGGTTGAGCCATTATAAAGCATTTCAAATTCTTCTTTATAGATTGTTTCTTTGTCAATCAAAATCTGTTGCACGCGCTCAATCACATCTTTTTTGCTTTCAATAATTTTTCTTGCACGAGCGTGAGCACTATCCACAATGCTTCTCACTTCCGCATCAATTTCTTTTGCAAGTTCTTGGCTATATGGCACTTGGCGCTGATAATCTCTGCCAACGAAAATTTCGCCACCTTCACCAAAACTAATAAGACCAAACTTCTCGCTCATGCCCCATTCAGCCACCATTTTGCGAGCAACCGATGTGGCACGCTCAATGTCGTTAGACGCACCTGTGGTGATGTCCTCCAGCATAACTTCTTCTGCCGACCTTCCGCCCAACATCATGGTGATTGTGTCCAACAATTTTTGCTTGGTCATGTGAGTGCGGTCCTTCTCATCGAAAGTGAGTGTGTATCCCCCAGCGTTGCCACGAGGGATAATTGATATTTCTTGCACATTGTCACAATTTGGCAAGGTTTGTGCCACGATTGCGTGCCCCGCCTCATGGATTGCCGTGATTTTCCTATCTTGCTCAGTGATAATGCGGGAAACCTTTTTAGGGCCCATAAGCACTTTATTTAGCCCCTCTTGGATGTCCACCATCGTGATTTTAAATCTGCCATCACGCGCAGTGAGCAAAGCGGCTTCGTTTAAGATGTTTTCAATGTCCGCACCCGCAAGTCCGCTTGTGAGCCTTGCAATACGCTTAAAGTCCACATCCTCGCTCATTGGCTTATTTTTGGCGTGGACTTTGATGATTTCCTCTCTGCCCTTAACATCTGGCAAATGAACATACACCTGCCTATCAAATCTGCCCGGACGGGTGAGTGCCGGGTCTAGAATGTCTGCCCTGTTGGTTGCTGCCAACACAATTATTCCGCTATTGGTTTCAAAGCCGTCCATCTCAACAAGCAACTGATTAAGAGTTTGCTCCCGCTCGTCATTTCCGCCACCAAGACCGGCTCCGCGCTGCCTACCAACTGCATCTATTTCATCTATGAACACTATGCAAGGGGCGCTTGCCTTTGCGCTTTCAAACAAATCTCTCACGCGGCTTGCACCAACGCCCACATATAATTCAACGAAATCGCTGCCCGAAATGCTGAAGAATGGCACTTTGCTCTCGCCCGCAACGGCTTTCGCAAGCAGCGTTTTACCCGTGCCCGGAGGCCCGACCAATAAAACACCCTTAGGAATTCTTGCTCCCAACTCGGTGAACCTTGCTGGATTTTTTAAGAATTCAACGATTTCTTTCAACTCTTGCTTTTCTTCGTCTGCACCTGCCACATCGCTAAACTTAACATTAGACGAAACAACCAACCTTGCCTTAGATTTGCCAAAACCAAAGCCGTTTTTGTTGCCAGCCATTGCTTTGAATAGGAAGATTCCAATGATAATGATAAGCCCAACGCTCAAATAAGGCATTATGCTAGAAAGCCAACTCTCTTGCTCATACTGATAGTTTGCATTCACATATCCAATGCCCGATTTAACATGTGTGTAGTTCCCTTCGCTATCTTTATCCCAATATTTCTCTTTAATTTCTTCCAGAGTTTCAGCGTCTGTTGCCTGCACAAATTTTGCATTATGTGTGGTGATAAAATCCTCTAAACTTGTGGTGCTCATAAATGTGCAATAAGCGTCCATCTTGTTTGGGAAATCTTCACCCTTCACATCGCTGCCGGCTAATCTTATGCGGATTGTGTAGCCATACACATCAATTTCTTCCACCTTATCTTCATTCACCAACTGTTGAAATTCAGTGTAGGAAATGCGAGTTGCCGACCTGCTATTTGAAGTTGCCCAAAATATGATTAAACCTATTAAAAGGAAAATTAATAGGTAGAAAACTATCGACTTCCAGATGTTATTTTTTTGTTTTTCCATATTCACCTCATATTTGTTTATTATAACACATATTAAAATTATTAACAAATAATTTCAACTATTTTAAGGATATTTTACGAATATTTGGCTTTTATTAAAATAAGTCAAATTTCGCAAATTTTTAGTTTTTTATAAAGGGTCGAAAATGAGTTTACAAAAATTTTTGCTTGTGTTAAAATTAAGAGAGGAGATTTTATGTTGACAACCATTGGATTGATTTTAGATATAGTGGTTCTATGCGTCATCGTCATTGCAGGCATCCTTGGCTTTAGAAAAGGGTTTTTGAAAACGATCCTTGGGTTCTTTAGTTGGTTTGTTTGCATTTTGATTGCGGTTTTCTTGGCTAAATATGTGGCAAAACTCTTAAACGGCATTCACGATTTTGCCGGGCTCATTGGCAGAAACTTAGCAAAGAATTTTGCAAAGCAGGGCGACTATTTCACAAAGCCAATAAACGAGTTTGGTTTTGCCGATAAGGCTGAGTTTATTTTGGCAATTCCAGAGGGCACAAACAAATTTTTATTGCAATTAATTAAAGTGGTGGTTGGCAGCTCGAAATTCGATTTAAGCAGCACAGACACCATGGCAAATGTGGTGGGAAACGGCATTGGCAGCATTGTGATGGTGATTATTGCTGGCGTGTTGGTGTTTATCGTGCTTAGAATTGTTGTGGCACTATTATCTAAGATTTTTGATAAAATTTCAAAGACGGTGGTGCTTGGCGGGCTGGACAAAATTTTGGGAGCAGTGTTCGCCGTGCTTAGAGTGGCGGCAGTGATATTCATGCTAAGTTTGGTGGTTGTGATTTTGTCGTTGCTTCCATTTGTGAACAGAACGATCACTCCGCTCATTCAAGAAAACACTTTCTTTGTGAAATTAATTTATAACTTAACAAACAAATTTGTGAGCAAATTTATTATTGAAGGCAAAATGATTCAAGGTTGGATAACAACACTTTGGATTAATAGGTAGGAATATGGGATTATTTGAAACGCTTAAAGAGAGAAATTTGATTTATCAGTCCACGGACGAAGAAGCGCTTAAAAAACTATTAAATGGTGGCAAAATAACCGTTTATAGCGGCACAGATCCAACAGCAGATAGTTTGCACATTGGGCATTGCGTGCCATGCACAATTTTAAGAAGATTTCAGCAGGCTGGGCATAAAGTTATTGTGCTAGTTGGTGGAGCAACCGCTCAGATTGGCGACCCTAGCGGGAAAACGGATATGCGCCCAATGCTTTCTAAGCAACAACTAGAAAAAAACATTGAAGGAATAAAAAAGGGATATTCCAAGTTTTTGCGTTTTGATGGCGACAATCCTGCCATAATAGTCAACAATGCAGATTGGTATAAGGGATATGACTATGTGAATTTCATGCGAGACGTGGGCGTGCATTTTAATGTGAACAAGATGATAACAAACGAAATTTATGCTAATCGCATGGCAGAAGGCGGGCTAACATTCTTTGAAATGGGCTATATGCTAATGCAGGCTTATGATTTCTTATATCTAAACAAAAAATATGGCTGCAATGTGCAATATGGTGGTGCTGACCAGTGGGGAAACATTGTGGCTGGCGCAGAGCTGGGCAGAAAAATGAATTTCTTGGATGGAAAAAACCGCACAATGATAGGCGTGACTCACCCACTCTTGCTCACTCCAGAAGGCAAGAAAATGGGCAAAACGGAAAAGGGTGCAATTTGGATTGACGAGAGCAAAATTTCCGCTTACGATTTCTATCAGGGGATTTATCAAACGCCAGACGCTTGCGTGGAGATGATGTTTGCCCTATTCACCGACCTTCCTATGAAAGAGGTGAAAGATATGATTGCAAAGGACATTGTGGCAAGCAAAAAAAGGTTGGCTTTTGAAATTACAAAATTCATCCGAGGCGAAAAAGACGCAGTTGAAGCAGAAAATATGAGCAAAAATTTATTTTCTTCCAATCAAATCGACAAAACCAATGCACCAACCGTTGAATTGACTGTGAACGAAAGTGAAATCGGGCTTTTAGACTTGCTTGTGGCGGCAAAATTTGTGGCTTCGAAGGGTGAGGCAAGGCGTTTGATTGAGCAAAACGGCATTTCATGCGAAGGCGAAGTGGTGGCAGATGCTACTATGAAATTCAAAAAGGCAGAGCTCAAAGACGGCAAACTATTTAAAAAGGGCAAGAAAAATTATCTATTGATAAAAATAAAATAAAAAGGCTTTTTGCCTTTTTATTTTGTTTCAGTTGCCCTGCCAAGTTCCATTAATTCCAACATCAATTTTTGAGGGTTTTCTTTTAGGAAATATAGTGAAATTTTGTTGTTCAACTCATCATTTAAAAATATTGTGAGAGTGCAAGTGCCGTGCCTGAAAATTCTATCTGGGAAGCTGGTGCGGATTTTTATTTTTTTTATTTGATTATATTGCACCACCATATTATCCAACCAAAGAGAATTTAGTGCCACGCAATTTGAATATAAAGAAAATTTATAAGTTTTGCTGGTGTGGAAAAATGTGTGAATGCTTTTATAGAGGCAAAACGCCACAATAAAACAATCGAGCACCCAAACGAACCAGAAATTAATCCAAATTGCAAGCATAATTGCAGAATAAGCTAAAAAGCAGTTCAACAAAATAAGTGAAACACCCATTATGCCCATATTCAAACTTTTATCTATCTTCAAATCTCTAATTTTTTCGCCCTTGTCAAATTCTGGCTGTTTTGCTTTTTTCACACCCACCTCTACACATTAAATTTAAACACGATTATATCGCCATCTTGCACCACATAATCTTTGCCCGCCGAAATAATTTTGCCCTTCTCTTTGCAAGCATTATAGTCGCCAAGAGTGATTAAATCGGAATATTTCACCACATCTGCGCGGATAAAGCCACGCTCAAAGTCGGTGTGAATTTTGCCCGCCGCTTGTGGAGCAAGTGTGCCACGGCGGATTGTCCATGCGTGCACCTCTTTTTCACCTGCCGTGATAAAACTGATTAGCCCCAACAAGTGATAACTTGCCACAATCAATTTGTCTAGCCCAGAGCGGTCTATTCCCAACTCTTGCATAAACATTTCTCTATCTTCTGCCGGCATATTGATTAACTCTTCTTCCGTCTTTGCACAGAGCGAAATCACTTCGGCGTTTTCACTCGCGGCAATCTCTTTAATTTTTTTGATGCCTTCAAGTTGAAATTCGTCTAATTCATCGCTCGTGTTTGCCACATATATTATTGGCTTGGAGGTGATTAGGAAAAATCCGTCAACAATCTTCTTCTCTTCCGCATCGCACTTTAATAAGCGCGCTGGCTTTTCATTCTTTAAAAGGTCGAGAATTTTATTTAATAGGTCATATTCTTTTTGCGTCTGCAAATCTGCTGCGCCGCCATGCACCTGTTTTTTAATCTTATCTAGCCTTTTTGTGGCGCTATCAATATCTGCTAAAATCAGCTCCAAATTGATTGTTTGAATATCTCTAATTGGGTCCACGCTGCCATCAACATGAATAATTTTGTCATTTTTAAACACGCGCACCACATGCACAATCGCATCAACCTCTTTGATATGGCTTAAAAACTTGTTGCCTAGCCCTGCGCCCTCGCTTGCGCCTTTCACTAGCCCGGCAATATCCACAAACTCAATCTGCGCTGGAATAATTTTATTTGTGTGATAAAGTGCTGCCAATTTATCTAGCCTTTCGTCTGCCACATCCACCACACCCACATTTGGCTCTATCGTGCAAAAAGGATAGTTGGCGCTCTCTGCCCCAGCCTTTGTGATTGCATTAAATAAGGTGCTTTTGCCCACATTGGGTAGCCCCACCACGCCTAGTTTCATTTTTTGCTCCATTTAGTTAAATATTCATCATAATATTGTTTTGTTAGAGGCTTAAACAAGTGGCTATAACCGCCCTTTTTTGTGTAAAGCCCATCAAAAATGTCAAAAATCAATCTTTTTGGTGTGCCATTTTTTATAGCAGTTTCAATAAAATCCATATACGATAGCCGAACACCTTCATTCTCAAAAAATGCATCGGTCGTTGCCAATTCATAAAACAACTCCCAATTATCCGTCAACATAAAATCTGGAAATCCCTCGCTAACATCCATTTCTGGCAACATTTCACAAAACAACATTGCAAGTTTAAAACTTTCCTTATTTTTGTAATCATCCTTGCAAGCTTTTTTATATTCTCTTTCTATCCTTGTTTTTAAATTCATAATTAACTATATTTTACACCAAAACAAAAAAATTTTCAAGTGTTTTTAATTAAAAGAATTGGTGTTAAATTTCAACTATTAAAAATATAATATAGCGTGAACATTTTTAAATATATTTTTATTGGCTTCATTCAAGGGATAACTGAATTTTTGCCAATTTCGTCTAGCGGGCACATTGTGCTGTTTGGCTCGCTTTTTGACCTAGACAATCTGCTATTAATAAGCGTGGTGGCACATATTGGCACACTATTTGCCGTTATTTTTTGCTATCGCAAGCGAATAGGCGAGCTTTTCTCTCAGTTTGGGAGAGATGTGGGCAGCATAATTAAGCGCAGAAAATTAAGCCCGAATGCCGACCGCAACACATATCTAAATTTGATTTTTGCCACCATTCCAACCATTATTATGGTGCTGCTTTTTCACTCATTTTTTGAAGAGAGTTTTGCCACGAGCTCGCTCATTTGGGGATTTTTAGTTTCCGCCGTGTTGTTGCTCGTTGCAGATTTCAAGCGCGATGGAAACAAACCAATTGGCAAAAAATCTGCACTCTATATGGGCGTGGCGCAAGGGCTAGCCCTTTTGCCGGGCATTTCGCGCAGTGGCTCAACGCTGGTGTGCGGGTTGCTTGTTGGTGGCGAAAAAAAAGAAGTGCTAGATTTCAGTTTTTTGATGAGCATTCCAATTATTATTGCAAGTGCAGTGTGGGAAACAATCGGTTTATTTAGCGCACAAATCACAATAAATTGGCTTGGCATTTTCATAGTGATGATAACTTCGTTTATCTCCGGCATATTGTCTATCAAAATCATGCTTAAAATTGTGAACAAAAATAGGCTATTTCTTTTCTCAATTTATCTAATTGCGCTCAGCCTAATTATTTTGCTGTTTTTGTAAATTAACTATCATAATGAAAAATTTAGGCTATCAAAAACAACTCCGTCTTTTTGCCTAGCATCTTTTTCAACCGACACCAATTTAAAGCCAAGTTTGGCCGCCAAATTTAGGCTGGCGTCATTTCCGCTCCAAATGTTGATATTAAATTTTTCAACGCCGCAACTCTTTAAATAATCCACGACCGCTTGGCACGCCTCAAAAGCTAAACCTTTTCCGCGATAATCTTTATGGATTGCCCAACTTAATCTGCACGATTTTTCGTCAACAATGCTAACAGTTATTTTGCCAATAACTTTATGATTTTCTTTAAATTCCACCGCAAACGGCATGGCTTTTAATGGCTCGGTCGAAGATAGACTAATAAATCTATTTAACGCCTCAAGATATTCCTCTTTAGACTTCTTAATGCCAGATGGCTGAAATTTATACATTGTGGGGTCGGATTGAAATTCAACAAAATCCTCCAAATCTTCTAATGCAAACTTTCGCAAAAACAACCTATCCGTTTCAATATTTTTAAATGTCATTTTCATACTATTTAGTATAACATAAAATTTAAAAATTGTAATAAAAAAATTGGGCTCGCACCCGCAAAAGCCCAATTAAACAACTCGCCTAAATTTCTTTCAAACCTAGCAAATAATCAGTGGACACATTAAAAAATTTTGCAAGTTTCACCAAGTTTATCACATCTGGATAACTTTTGCCCAACTCCCAAAGTGAAATCGTATCTTGCGTGGAAGAGATGATTTTTGCCAACTGCCCTTGCGTAAGCCCCTTATCTTTCCTCAATTCTCTTATAATTTTCCCAACTTCCATAATTATATTTTACGAATAAATATCGGGTATATTTTGGTTTACGCAAAATTCTCGTTGACAATATTTTACATAATTCGACAGATCACTTTTATGGCATAAAAAAACTCGCAAAAGCGAGTTTTTATTTATTCTGCAGAATAGTCTTCTCCGCCAACATATGTTTGGCCCTTTGTTGGGGTTACATCTTGCTCTTCTCCTTCTGCACTAGCCACTTTAAGATTGGTGATTTCACCATCATTATAGTGCAAGCGTGCGCCATGCCCTGCGTCATATTCAACAAACACATTTGTTATCTTGCCGCCATTTAGAGTTAGATAGCCAGGGTTTTCATTTGAATAACTATTAGCGTTCACAAACACATTTTCAACTTCTCCGCCTGAAATTGTGGCTATTACGTTTGCACCAATCCACAAATCGCAAGCACATTTCAAATCGCTGTCACTGCCATAGCTATCATAATTGTGATTGCCCTTAATTTCGCCACCAACCATTTTTAAAGTGGCATTCCTTGAAACGCAAACACCACCTGTTAGTTTGTTTGATTGGTTAGTGTCGCCATCACGCCATTTTGCAGTGCCGTTGGTTATCAAAGTGTCCTGCCCAATCTCAAGTGAGCCAGCATAAATTCCAACGCATCTTGCCACATTGCCACCATCTATTGTGATGTTTTTAAGCACAATGCTAACATCTGGATTTTCTTCGTCTGCATAGTAAATCACATTTCTATTGGCAAAACTTGATGAAGCCTTTAACGTGTGCCCATTGCCATCAAAAGTGATGGATTTGGTGATTTCTGGGCTTGCGTTAATTTCAAGGTCTTTTAACAATGTGATTGTGCCACCAGTTGCCACATGATTTAAAGCCTCTTCAAGAGAATTATAATATGCTCTATCTGCCCTAACAGCCAGCTCGTGAGTGAATGTGCCTTGAGAAGCACTTGTTAGCAACACATATTCATCTTCGCCCGCTTTAACTGCCAAGTCTTGAACGGTTGCCCCGCTGCCAATTTCTAATTTAGCGCCATAATTTTGATAATATTCAACATATACATGATTGATTGTGCCACCCTCAACAACTAGGCTCTTATAACCTTCAACGTTTTGAGCTGCTGCACTATTGCTATTTAGCCAAATGTTATCCACAACGCCGGATTTAATTGTGCCCGTTGCTTGTGAGCCAATCCACAATCCTCTTGCATATCCCCAATATTTATTGCTATCCACACTGCCAAATTCAACGCCTTCAACATATGCGTTTTCGTTGGCAACAATTCTGCCAGATTCCATAACGAACTCAGCTTTGCCAGTGATATACACACCAGAATTAACCTTTTGCTCTGCTGTTGGACCTGCTATGCCGGTGGTGTTCACTCTGCCGTGTGAAATTTCAACATTAGAGATTGTGAGTTTGCCGTCTTTAACATAAATATTGCTTGCAACATCGTTGCCATAAAGTGCAAGATTTTCAAGCCTTATTTCAGCGTTGTTTGTGCGGATTAATTCTCTTGCTCCGTCCTCTGCAACGAAAGCACTATCCGCAGAAATTCTATAAAGTTGGTCTGCCCTAGCGCCCTTTATTGTTAAATTTTTATCTAATTTAATTGTTTTGTTTAAAGTGATGTCATTATAAAGCGTGATAGTTGCATCTTCTGTGGCAAGTTCGTCCGCAAGAGCGGCTTCCAAAGTGGAGAAATATTTCTTTTCTGCGCCCTTTTCAACAACCACATTGTCAACAACCAAAAGCTTCGTTGTAACAGCAGCACCACCATTAACTAAATAGTTGGCGTTGCCGAAAGACACTTGCACATCATATTCCTGCCCAGCCTCGGCTGTTTCAGGGTCAAACGAACTATCTATTGTGAAAACACCGGCCAAACAATCACTTCCAACTGGCACATTTGCGCCTGAGATTGACCATTGATATTCGCTCTTTGAGAATGCTGCATAGTCTGTGTGTTTATTCCATCTAAATTCGCTTGCAACATTCACATTAACCGGCCTTTTTGCGATGGTGAAACTAATTGGCTCTGGCGAGATATAACTCTCATAGCCGTCTGCGCTCAATTTGTAAAACACTGAATAATCGCCCGCTGCAACAAAATTTGTTTGATTTGCAGGGCGAAATTCTCCATTTTTATCCTTCGCATAAGTTACGCTCAAATTCTCCACACCAGGATAATTAACTGCAAACACATGTGTGTTGCCATCATACGTAACATCCGTGATGCCCGCTTTGTCTAGTGAAATTTGCGACACATCGAAAGTGCTCTTCTTATCGCCACAGGCGGCGAAAGCAAAACTTGCGCAAAGCACCAACAAAGCACATAATGCCACTCTAAGTTTTTTCATTTTCCCTCCTCATAGGATTAGGCTCATTTCTACAATATTATGTGAGAGAGCGCTAAATATATCCTATTTTTATTAATTTAATTATACCTTTTAGTGAGATTATAAGCAAGCGTTTTTCATCATTTTATTAAATTTTTAATCGGCAAAAAACGAGAGATTTCGCATTTAATTCCGCAGATTTTTGACTGCTTGACAATTTCAGATTAAAGTGATAATATATAATTATAGATATTCCTTGTTGGAATAATCTAGCGGAGGTGCAGTATCCTAGTCAACTAGGCTATGCGAGGATGCCGAAATAAGCATCGCTGGCAAAACTATGAAGTTCGTGGTGCTGGCTTTGGTTGCCCAAACCGGGGCTGGTGCTGGGAGTTAAGATAGGTGGGTCGCTCATAACGGCATATGGGCCCAAGCCCACCCATCGCGGAGACCTAAGTGGGTAATTATTTTAAACATTATCAGATGTTTGCCAAATTATCGCTTGGGAGAGGAACCTGCATATGGCGAAAGTTATGTGCAGTGTAGCCTGCTTTGAGTGGTCAAATGGGGATAGGGCCAAACGGCAAGGTGAGTTTAAGTACACGACAACCCTTGCAATGCTCTTGAAACTTTGAACGCAAAATTAAGATAAGCATAGTTGATGTTGTTAAGGAAATCTTCTAGGCTGTGTTCGTGGACGGCGCTTTGGGGATTATAGTGTGGTCTTAGTGGCGATTCGGTGCAAGTTTTGCGTAAAGGGAAACCGCTTGGCTGGTAACGGGCAAGTGCAAAATTGGGAAATCCAACCGAACCTTATGCCGCAAGGTTTACTCAAAGCGTTGCCTTCGTTTTTTTAAAGATAACGCTTAGGCGAAAACATAAAAAATTTTCAAAATTGCAAAAAAACAGCAAAATTTCATGAAATTTTAATGAAAAATTGCAAAAATTTAAAAATTTTTTGCCAAAAAGGGAAAAATGAAAAACGAAAATAAACCAAAAACAAACAAACCAAAATCTTGGGTGTGGCCCGTGAAAGTGCTAGTTCTCGCCATTTTTTTGTCATTTAGTTTTGGGCTAGTTAGCGAACTAGTTTTGAGCAAAGCATTTGTTGCCGTGTCGATAATTGTGATTGTGTTATTTATTGCCATAAGCATATTTTTTGATATGTTAGGTTTGGCAGTGGCATCGGCGAGCATTGAAAATTTCAACGCTATGGCAGCAAGAAAAGTGAAAGGTGGCAAGCAGGCAATATCATTGGTTAAAAATGCAGATAAGGTGAGTTCTATCTGTGCAGATGTGATAGGCGATGTGTGTGGCATTCTCTCTGGTGCGGCAGGCGCAAGCATTTTGGCAAGAATTAGTTTTGGCGGGAATTTTCAAGAAATCTTAATTGCTTCCATTATCTCTGCCATAATTGCTGGGCTTACAATATTTGGCAAGGCGAGCACAAAGCGCTTTGCGATAAACCATGCGGATAATATCACCCTAAAATTCGCAAAATTTATAAATTTATTCACTCATAAGGATTAAAAACGCAACAAATGCGTTTTTTTTGTTGCGTTTTTGTTTTTTATAATGTGAGACCGCCGTCCACCGTTAAAATTTGACCGGTGATGAAACTTGCACTTTCACTCGCTAAAAACTCCACAGCATTTGCCACATCGCTCGGTTTACCAATTCGGCTTATTGGTGTGGCTGAGATAATCTCTGCCAAATCCGCCTTTGAATATCCTTTGTTCATCTTCGTGTCTATTAGTCCGGGGCTAACAGCATTCACTCTAATGTGTGAAGGAGCAAGTTCTTTTGCAAGGCTCTTGGTTAGGCTATCTATTGCACCCTTGCTTGCTGAATACACACTCTCCATGCTTGCGCCAACTTCACCCCACATTGAAGATATATTGATGATGTTGCCCATCTTTTCACTCACCATGTGCGGCACAACATATTTTATTAAAAATACGCTCCCCTTCACGTTAACGCCAAAAACGAAATCGAAATCGCTCTCGGTTACATCTTGAATTAACCTGCTCTGGGCCACGCCTGCCGCGTTCACCAAGCAATCAATGCGCTTATATTTTTTTATCACATCGGTAACGACCTGCTTAACTTGGGCTTCAATGCGTATGTCGCACTGATAAGCCGCCACCTCCGTGATTTGTGCCAACTCGGTGCACAACTTTTCAATTCCTTTTTTATTTTTATTGTAAATCAACAAAAGCCTATATCCTAGGCTTGCAAATTTTCGGGCAATTTCACTGCCAATGCCACCACTTGCCCCACTAATTAACACATTTTTCATAAAATTATTATACCAACATTTTCAAAAAAAACAAACAAAAACCCCGCCAAATTTATTTTAATTAAATATAAATTATTTATTGACTTTAAAATTTCAAATTATTATAATGATTGTATGAAAAAGTTTTTAAAGGTGCTTTTAATAGTTATTGTTTTGGTTGCATCTGTTGGGGGGACGGTGTATTTCTTTTATTCTCGCCTAAACCCACCAATCAATTATTTTGATAATCTATACGCCTTTTCGCATGACGAAAGTTTTAATGGCAAACTAACCGATGTGCAAGCTGCCATAGAGCAAAACACCTTGATTGATGACGACCGTTTTGAACTTATTGACGCCACAAACGCAAACTTGGATGCTGCACTTGATAGCTTAAACAACTATTTAATTCTTTCCAAAGAAAAGAAATATAAAGAAAAAGAAATTCGTTCACTTTATGGCATTTTAATGGACAGCAAGCAAAACACTTTAGACGCTATGGATGAATATCTAAACAAAACCACTGCCGCCCTTCCTGAAATGGCTTTCTCAACTGAAGCGGATTCAGTTTATCAATATTTTGCAAATTATTTCATTGACTATGCAAACTTTTTGCTTGCATTTAGTTCCTCGCTAGATGTGTTTGAATTGAACACCGCCGTTGATTTGAAATTCACCATGATAGACCTTTATTCTCGCGCTTGCCAATCAATGTTCTCTTCCGTTGTTTCAGTTGGGAATTTGAAGAGAATAAGCAGCGCAAATGAAGCCAATATGGACTATTTAAACAGGTGCTTTAAAATCAAAAATTCTTTCATTGACGCCGGTGAAAATAGCTTTTCTCACAACATAAACATTTTCATTGAAAAATATAATCTTTGCAATAAAGATGAATTTGCAAAAAATTTGAAATCTAATGCAGAAAAAGGAAGTGCTTCATCTTCCGTGCTTGAGCAAGTGGTTGGTTTCTATTTCAAGCAAATATATGGGGTTTAAATATGAAAAAGAAAATTTTGTGTTTAATCTTAGGCATTTTCTTGTGCGTGGGTAGCATTGGGCTATTCGCTTGCAAAAAAAACACCGGCTATGCAATCGAGCAGTTTAAGACAGATTATGCTGACATTGCCAAAGAATGTTCGGCAATCTATTTCAACACAAACGAAAATAGATTGGAGTTTGATTACGATGTTTATGAGGCAGACGGGAAGCACTATCTCACTGAAGCGCTTCAAGTTGAACCTTATAATAATGTGGAAAATTTTAATGAAATATTTTACAACTCCACCAAATTCATTTCAAGCAGCATGAATGCTATTTCTTCAAAAGGCTATAATGTGGAAAGAGCCTTGCGTGATGAACTTCAGCAAAAACTAGAAGAATTCAAAGTGGCAATATTAAAGGTGGATTTGCAAACAGATGAGTTGGCTTCACAGGTTCATTTTAATGTAACGGGCGACATTCAGCAGGGCGTTTATCTGCAAACACTAAAATACTTGTTGGATAGTTACAACAACCTTTATTTTGCAAGTTACGAACTAACCAACACTGTTTCTAAAATTTTCTTCACCTATATGCGCCCAAACTATAATCTTGATTTCTCAAACACTGCCCTTGCCGATTTCAACGCAGAAGAAGTGCTTGCACACCTGCAAAGCAAAATTGATTATGAGTTGTCCCTTTTAAGTTACACTTACTATCAAAGGAATCTCGCTTCGAGCGACATCACAGAAAAAATCGTAACTCCAAGCGGAGATAGAAATCCGACCTTTGGCAACATGGGAGAGGCGTTTGATGCCTATCACACCAAGGCAAATGCTATTGGTGGCGAGCACAAATTTGACCAATCTTTAGCCGAAACAATCAATAGCGACACCGTTATGAAAGAGCAGTTTTTGTGGGCTTCTATTGAAATTTATAATGTTACCACCTGCCTAAACAACAACTTTGAAATGTATTATAAGGCTTCGCACGAAATTGACTATATCACAGTGTTGGACGCACCAAACCCAACCGAATATGAACTTTCGTGCATGGAAATTATAGACAATTACTATTATCTCACAGACCAATTCTTCACTGCGCTTTCAAAAGCAGTTGACATCATCTATTAGGAGATTTTATGACCAGCAAACAAAACGAAATTTTAGCAGACATGTTGTATCCAAACGCTTTGGATACTTCTTTTTATTTGAAGAAATATAAACCAAGAAAAACTTCGGGAGAAGTAACGCGAATTGCCCCTAGCCCAACCGGATATTTGCATATCGGGCAACTCTATCAAGCGGTTATTCATCGCCTTTTGGCGAACAAAACAAATGGCATTTTCTATTGCCGGCTAGAGGACACAGACAACAAGCGAGAGGTTGCCAAAGCGGGCGAAATTGCCTATGATATGCTTGTCCGCTTTGGCTTAAAGCCGGACGAAGGCTATTGCGGAGCAAAAAAAGAAACGGGTGAATATGGCCCTTATGTTCAATCTAAAAGGCTTGAAATTTATCATTCATTTGCGCACGAACTAGTTAAGCGCGGGCACGCTTTCCCTTGCTTCTGCGCCAGCAGTGAAAACAAAGAAGAAATTTTGCAAAAACGCGAAGAGGAATTGGAAGAAAGCGGAGATTTGGAGGTTAAAGACCCATGCCGAAATCTAACATTTAAAGAGATTGAGGCAAACTTAAAGGCGGGCAAAAAGTTTGCACTACGCTTGCGTTCGATGGGCGACCCAACTAAGACGCACGAATTTAACGACGCAATCAAGGGCAAAAAGGATTTGCGCGAAAACGCAAAAGACGATGTGCTCATAAAATCGAACGGCATTCCGGTTTATTCTTTTGCCCATATTGTGGACGACACGCTTATGGGCACAACCACTGTCATTCGCGGGCAAGAGTGGTTTCAATCGTTGCCTGTGCATATTGAATTGGCTCAAGCATTTGGCTTTAAGCCTTTCAAATATGCTCACACGCCAAACATCTGCGTGCTAGATGAGCAAACGGGCAACAAGCGAAAAATCAGCAAAAGAAAAGACGCTTTTGCCGATGTGCGCTTCTTCTTGCGTTCGGGCTACCCTATCAACGCGGTTATTGAATATCTATTAAACTTATTAAATAGCGATTTTGAAATTTGGCGCAAACAAAACCCAACTCTGCCATACACTGATTTCCCTTTTGACATCAAAAAAATTGGCGTAACCAACCCTATGTTTGATTTCTTGAAGTTAAACGACATTTCAAAAACGATTATTTCAAAATACACAGCCAATGAAGTTTACTCCGCCGCTCTTGAATGGGCAAAAGAGTGGAATGAAAAGGACTATAAAACTATTGCCGAAAATAAAGATGTGCTCACTCAAATTTTTGCAATAGACCGCGGTGGCGATAGGCCAAGAAAGGACATAACAAAGTTTGACGAAATCTCCTCTCTTTATGACTATGTGTTGCCAAACTTCAAGCCAAAATTCAATTTTGAATTGGGCAATGTGCAAAAGCAAAATTTAGTGGAATTTTTGCTAGACTATGCAAAAAATTACACATCTCAGCCGGACAACTCTGCTTGGTTTGAAAACCTTAAGCAAGTTGCCTCCCTTCACAATTTTGCTGATAACAAGACCTATAAACAAAACCCTTCTATCTACGCCGGCAATGTTAGTGATGCTTCAAAATTTGTGCGTTTGGCAATCACGGGCAAAGAAAATAGCCCAGAACTATATTCAATTATGAAAATTTTGGGCGAAACTGAATGCAAAAAGCGTTTAAACAACTTAATTAAGCACATAAAATAATCCACGCAATTAAGCGTGGGTTTTTATTATTCACTTTTTTTATTTTGATTTAATATTAAAAAGTGATAAAATTGAATTGGAGGTGTTTATGCCAGCAAGAAAGACAGCGTCAAAGCAAAGCAAAAAAGTTGAGTTGGATTTTGACATAGACGAAAAGACGGGCAAAAAGGTTAATAAAGAATTAAAGCGCACTCCTATAAAGACCTTAATTTTACTATTTTTAACCTTATTAATTGGGCTTGGAGTGGGTGCTTGGCCTACATATTTTCTAACACGCAACGATTGTTTTGAACTTATTGGCGAAGAAGAAATCACGCTAACCTTGAATGACAAATATTTTGATAGCGGAGTTAAAGTTATTGCATTTAATAAAGACGACAGCAAAAAGGTTAAAATTTCCACGAATTTAGATGTTGATGAAAATGGCAACTACTATTCAAATGAGGTTGGCACATTCTATATCGCTTACACTGTGGACAATTTTAAATATGGCACAATTTTTAAAATTCAAAAGATTAGGCTTATCACATTTGTTGAGCCAAGTGAAGATGACAATCTAGAAGAAACCGAGCAGCAAGCATCTTCAATTTCCAACATAAAGGAGGCAGACAATGGCTAGAAAAACCAAATCTCGCGGAACAAATTTCTTTGCCCTATTATTGGCCTTAATTTTGGGGGCGTGTGTTGGCTTTGGCATAATTAGTTATCTCACTCTGCCCGAAACGGACGAACTAACTATTGGCGAGGAAGTGTTTTATTCGTATGAAAATTCAAGCGTTTCCAACCAAAAATTAGATTTAAAAGATGATGAATTGTCCGTCCACTTCCTTGAACTTGGCAATAAATACACGGGCGATTGCACATACATAAAATATGGCGATGTGGACATTTTAATTGACTGCGGCTCAAAGACCAACAGCATCAGCACCGTTGCAAATTATCTCAATCAATATGTTACGGACAACACGCTTGAATATGTAATAATCACTCATGCGCACACCGACCATTATGCCGGCTTTGCCACGAGTGAAAAAATGGATAGCATTTTTGATTTATATAGTTGCCAAACCATTATAACTTTTGCAAACACCAATCAAAAAGAGAGTGCGTCAACCTATAAAAACTTTAATCGAGAACTTAATGCAGAAATCGAAGAAGGTGCAAAACATTTCACCGCACTAGAATGCTGGAATGAAAGCGAAAACGCACAGGGCGAAAAGGCGCAAAAGCAATTTGATTTGGCAGAAAACTTATCTTTAAAGATTTTATATCAAAAATATTATGAGCAAACTGCAAAAAAAGAAAACAATTACTCAGTTTGCTGCCTGCTAACGCACGGCACAGGCGAGAGCGCACACAACTTTTTATTCACCGGAGATTTGGAGGCAGACGGCGAACAAAGTTTGGTGGAAAATAACCCGGATTTGCCAAAGGTGGACGTGTTTAAAGCAGGGCATCACGGCAGCAACACAAGTTCTAACGATGTGCTGCTAGAAGTTATTCGTCCTGAAATTGTGTGCATTTGCTGCTGTGCCGGCAGTCCAGAATACACAACCACAGAAGCCAATCAATTCCCTGCGCAAGAATTTATCGATAGAATGAGCAAATTTGAGGTGTGTGAAATTTATGTAACCACACTATGTGTTGACTATGAAAATGACGAATTCACTTCATTTAATGGCAACATCACAATCATTTCAAAAGCAAATGAAGAATTGCGAAAAAACTTTAGCAATTCACCAACCACACTGCAACAAACAGATTGGTTTAAAGCAAATCGAGAGTGGAACGCAAATTAAAAAAGAGCAATTTAATTGCCCTTTTTTATTATTTGTTTTCTGCTTGTTTGCGCTTCGCTTGCATTTCGTCTTGTGCCGTTGCGTGCTCCACAATGCTTTCACCCACACACCAACTAGCAATCATATAGCCTGTGGTCATGAGCGAAATTAGCGAAACAGAAATGAATAAATTGAAGAAGTCAACGGCAAGCCCTGTTCTGCCAGCATTAATCACATACAAAATGCACGCCATCACAACAGCCAACACACTAAGCACATAAACAATAAAGCCAGAAATTGTTTTGCCTTCGTGAGTGTTGGTGCAGATTATGTCAAAAATCAAATTGCCAACAACAAAACCTGTCCAAACATAGTAGATGATTTTTGCCCACAATGCCACATCTTTAACCACTAAGCAATAGACGAAAAATCCTGCGCTAACCATTGCCAAAGCAATAAGTGTGTAATAAACAATTATGGCCAATACTTTTTTGTTGAAAATGCTCATTTTGTCCTCCTATGAGTATTCTTAACAAAAATTAAAAATTTATGCAAAATTGAAAATTAACTAGAAAATTATTAAAAAACATTAAAAATAGATGCGTTTTTTCAATTTTTTTTAAATTTTAAGCTTATTTTGCTCTCACCTTCTCTTTTTTTATTTTATGCCTTTTTATATAGATTGAAGGATTTTTATTCAAAATTGCTTTGAAGAGTTCGCAAGTTGGCACGATTAAAACTGAGGCAATTATCACCACCAGCCATTGTGAAAAATTTAAAAATTCCAAACCAAACAAGGCATACATTGGCGGAACAACTGCCACTGCCAAATTTATTGCAAGTGTGAGGAGGAAGCATAAGTTGAATGTTTTATTATCAAACAAATTTTTTTCAAAAATTGAATTGTTGGTTTTGCAATTCACGCTGTGCAATAGTTGCATGAAAATGATTGTGAAAAACACCATAGTGCTAGCCTCTGCAGGAGAATAACATTTCACTCCCACAATAAACACAACCATAACAATCAGCGTTTGCAAAATTGACTGATAAATTATTGCCACACCTGTTATGCCACCAAACAGTCCCGCCCGACTATTGCGCGGTGGCGATTGCATCACTTCTTTTTCCACCTTTTCCATGCCAAGAGCAAAGGCTGGCAGGCTATCTGTAACAAGATTTATAAATAACATCTGTGCAGGCAATAAAAATGTTAAATTCGGGAAGAACAAAAGCGCAAGTAACATTCCAAACACTTCCACGCAATTTGTTGAAATTAAAAATTGCAGTGCCTTTTGAATGTTTGAATATACCTTTCGCCCCTCTTCCACTGCCACAACGATTGAAGAGAAGTTGTCGTCCGTGATAATTAAATCTGCCACATTTTTAACCACATCGCTGCCAGATTTGCCCATGCCCACACCTATATCTGCAATTTTTAGGCTTGGAGCATCGTTCACTCCATCGCCCGTCATTGCCACAACCTTTTTTAGATTTTTGAAGGCTTTAACAATCCTCACTTTGTGCTCTGGGCTTACGCGAGCATAGACTGTGAATTTGGTGCAGATTTTTTTAAGTTCAGCATCGGTTAGCCTATCAATTTCTTCCCCGGAAATCACTTCGTCTATCGATTTTGCAATTCCTAGTTCGCTTGCAATGGCAAAAGCGGTTTTTTTGTGGTCGCCCGTTATCATCACAGGTTTTAGCCCTGCCTTAAAACATTTTTCAATGCTCGATTTCACCTCTGGGCGCGGATTGTCTATCATGCCAGCCAAACCTAAAAACACCATGTCGCTTTCAGGCTCGTCGTTAGGGCTAAACACATCAAATTTTTTTGAGCAAAAACCCATAACTCGAAGTGCCTTAGAAGTCATTTCATCATTCACTTTTTTTATCTTTTCAATGATTTCATCCGTTATTTGCTCAATTTTGCCATTAATTTTTATAAATTTGCATTTTTTTATTAAAATTTCCGGTGCACCTTTCGCCAAACATTTCACTCCGTCATCATTAACGATAACCGACATCATCTTCCTAATTGAATTAAAAGGAATTTCATGCAGCACTTTCATCTCTTGCCCGGAATAATATTGATTTGCAAATTCAAAGAGTGCACTTTCGGTTGGCTCTCCAACCACCTTGCCATTTTCTAATTTTGAATTGTTGCAAAATTTCATGCACTTTAAAATTTCGTTAAATGTGTCGCCCTGAGTTAAATCATATTGCCAATCGAAAAAAGTTTTCACCACCTGCATTTTGTTGCGAGTGAGAGTGCCTGTTTTATCCGTGCAAATAATTTCGCAACTGCCAAGAGTTTCCACCGCGTGCAAATGCTTAATAATACATTTCCTTTTTGCCAACTGCTGCACGCCCAACGCCAAAATTATTGTTATCACTGCTGGCAAACTCTCTGGAATGGCAGCAACTGCCAATGCAACTGCCGTCATTAGAGGATTTAAAAATCCATTGCCAGCCACCATTTCAATCATGAAAATCACCAAGCAAATTGCCACCACAGCCCAAGTGATTATCTTGCCAATTTTTTCAATCGATTTTTGAAGAGGTGTGGTCTGCTTTTGAGCATTGAAAAGCAGGTTTGCAATTTTGCCAAGTTCTGTGTCTGCACCCGTTGCAACCACCACTCCGCGCGCTTTTCCGCTCGTTATCATGCTGCCAGAATATGCCATGTTTTTGCGCTCGGCGAGCGGCGTGTTTTTGCTCAAAACTAAATCGGCATTTTTTTCAACTGGCACACTTTCACCCGTTAGGCTGCTTTCATCACATGAAAAATTGTTGGCATCAATTAGGCGAACATCTGCCGCCACCACATTGCCCGCTTCCATTTCAACGATGTCGCCGGGGGCGATGTCCTTGCCATCAACAGTGATAAGATTGCCCGCACGCACAACTTTAACAGTCATTTTTTCGCTTTTTGCAAGGTCGTCAATGCAAGCCTGCGCCTTGTTTTCTTGAAAGACGCCAATAAGCGCATTCACCACCACAATAAACAAAATCACAAACCCTTCAAATAGGTCGGCATACTCTTTGTTCACTATGGCGATTGTGAGCGATACCACAGCCGACACGAGCAAAATTGCCACCATAATGTTTAAAAATTGCTTAAAAAAACACTTGATAAACGATTGTTTTTTCGTCTTTTTCAACTCATTTTTGCCAAACTTTGCAAGCCTTTCGCTTGCCTCTTTGGGCGTTAACCCTTTTGAAGATGAATTAAGTTGTTTTATGGCATCAAAACTATTCAAATAATGCATAAATTAGTTTATTATGTGCGTGTGGCAAATAGAACAAATTAAATATCCGTTGACAATTTTGTTTTTTCAAGTTAAAATTAATTAACAAAAGGGGAAGTTATGACAATTGAAAATTTAAAAGATTTTTTTAGCCAAATCGGCTATAACTGGACAGGCACAATTTGCGATGTAACAAATTATTTTGCACCTTTTAGAAGAGAAGATTATAATTACGCACCAAAAACTTTTGAAGAAATTTTGCAATATGAGCACGAATGCCAACCTGTACCTTATTTTGTTTTTATAGGTGAAGATGAACGGGGAAACTATGAATATGATTATTGCTTTAGTGTTACGCCAGAGAGGTTTGTTTCTTATTACTACGATATTGACGATGACCCATATGGCAGCCGCTCCACTCTCCTACAAAACACCGATTACACCAAGCAATGGCTAGAATTTCAAAAAACTTTGCAAAACGGCAATAAATTATAAAGCACAAACAATCTGTGCTTTTTTCTTTGCAAAATCTGTTTTTTATGTTAAAATATATTTATAAACAACTTTATAACAAAAGTTATAAGCATAATTAATTTGTTTAAATGATATTTAATCGCATATAAAAAATTGCTAATTTAAGGAGTTTTATGACTGAAAAAATGAATGCCATTGTGAATAACTTCAACGGTCAAGACAAAAAGAAGATTGACGATTTTTTGTCCATCATGGCAGATATTGGCTTAAAGGACGATTTTGTGCTTTCTGGGCTCATGTATTTTTCTTTGCGTGCAAAAAATGTTAGTTTGGAAGAAATCCGCTCCGAATGCACCCCGTCAACTTTAAAAATGGTGGAAACTCTTGTAAAATTAGATAATATCAATTTTTCCTTGCAAAACACAGAGGCTGAAAACTTGAGAAAAATGTTTTTTGCAATCACCAAGGACATTCGCACCATAATGCTGAAAATTGCAATTGTTGTGGCAGATGTGAGAAATTTGGGAGATAGCCCCAACGAACAAAAGCACGACTTTGCCCGCGTGATTTTTTCGCTTTATGCCCCGCTTGCTGCCCGCTTGGGTTTGAGTGCATATAAAACGGAACTTGAAGAAGCAGCCTTTAAAATTGAGCATCCAAAATTGCAGGCGGAAATTCAAGCGGAAGTGGACAACCGCTATCATCACCGCGCACCAATCGTTGAACGATTAAAAGCACTTGTGAATAATTGTATGCACGAGTTGGGCATTAAAGGGCGAGTGTATGGCAGGAAAAAACATATTTATAGCATCTATAAAAAGTTGCAGGACCACTCGTTTGACAACATTTATGACCTTATTGCTGTGCGCGCAATAGTGGGCACTGTGGCTGAATGCTACGCACTGCTTGGCAGGCTTCACTGCGAAGTTGAGCCTCTTCAAAATAGATTTAAAGACTATATTGCCACGCCAAAGCCAAACGGCTATCAATCGTTGCACACCACCGTTATATTTGAAGGGTTTCCTGTGGAAATTCAAATCAGGACAGAGGACATGAACAAATATGCCGAATATGGTGTGGCAGCGCATTGGCTTTATAAAGAAAAAGGGCGTAAGCGCGACACTCTTGATGCTAGCCTAGGCTATCTGCGATTGATGATGGACAGCGAAAATGTGAGCATAGACGAACTTGCCGATTCGCTTAATCAGGACATCTATAATAACGAAATTTTTGTGCAAACGCCAAAGGGAAAGGTGATTTATCTCCCATCTCAATCCACCCCGATAGACTTCGCCTATTGCATACATAGTGAAGTGGGCAACAGATGTGTTGGCGCAAAGGTAAATGGCAAAATGGTGCCAACCACCACCCCGCTGAACAATGGCGATGTGGTGGAGATTATCACCAACCCAAATTCGAAAGGTCCATCACGCGATTGGCTTAAAACCTGCAAAACAGCAGGAGCAAAAAAAGAAATAAATCTTTTCTTTAAGCGAAACATGAAGGAGGAAAATATCCGCCTTGGCAAATCAATGCTAGAAAACGCAATTAAAGAGAAAGGTTACTCTGTGGCAAAACTCACTGAAAAGAAAAATTTAGATGAGGTGCTGCCGCAATATAACTTGAACAATTTAGACGAACTTTACGCAAGCCTGGGCACAAACGCCTATCCTATCAAAGCGGTTGTGAACAAACTAGTGAGCTTATATCAAAAACAAATCAAGACAGAAACTTTAACTGCCACCACCCCAGAAAACAATGTTCGCCTAGCCGCTCCAAGCGAGAAATTAATTGCCGTGAAAGGGCTAAACAACATATTGATGCGCTTTGCAAACTGCTGCCACCCTATGTATGGCGACAAAATTGTTGGGTTCATTTCAGCTGGGCGAGGCATAATTATCCACCGTGCCGTCTGCCCAAATGTTAGTTATTTTGATAGTTCTCGCCTAATTGAAGCCGATTGGAAGCCAAACACAGAAGTGAATGGGCGCAAAAAGAAATCAAAAGAAGAAAGAAATGAAAAAAACCGCTAAATGCGGTTTTTTGCTAAGCTAATTTAGGCTCTTTGCAAATTGCGATGCAAATTATGTCAACTAGCCATGCGATTTCAAAGAATGGTATAATCCACAAAATGCCAACAATGATTAACCAAACTTTGCCATAAGCGGCACCTTTAACGATACGATAAATAGCCCAAGCAATGTCAACAACTGGCAATGCAAGAACGATCTTTAACCACAAAGGTGCATCATCGAACCATTTAACGAAACCTTTCATACCCTCTCCTTTTAAAAAGATATTAATATTATATATTATTTATTCCTTTATGGCAAACATTTTTGACAAATTTTTGCAAAATTTTTGAAGCTATTTCATTTTTATAAATTTTGCTTACCCCCTCCCCTAAGTGCAAAACTCTAATTTTAGTGGAGTTTTATTCAATTCTCTATTTTTGGTGGAGTTGGGTCTAATTTCGCTTCCCCAAGGTTTAGAGGGAAAATTGTCGGCTCTAACTTGTTTTTCACTTTATTTCATAATATAATACCTTTAAGTTGAGGCGGAAATGAGAAGCGATAAACAAAAAGTTTACTATTATCATGACGAGCTTAATGACGAATTCACTGAATTTTCAGGCAAAACAAAGGTGATTGACGAAAATTTCAAATATGTGAATAATAGTAAACCTTATCGTCTGCTCCACCATCTGCTATACAACACGCTTGAAAAACCCGTGGCTCACATTTATTGGAAATGCAAATTTCACAATAGGATTGTGAACAAAAAGTTAATTTCTAAGTTTAAGGATAGCGGCGTGTTTGTGTATGGCAACCACACTCAACAGTTTGGTGATGTGCTTATGCCCTGCTTGGTTACAGGCAAAAAATATGCTTATATAATCGTGCACCCAAACAACATTTCAATTAAAGGCATTGGCGGTTTAATCCACACATTTGGTGCAATTCCCCTTCCTTCAAACTTAAAAGCGATGAGGCATTTCCTCTCCGCTATTGAGCAAAGGATAAAGGAAAAGCAAGCCGTGGTTATCTACCCAGAAGCCCACATTTGGCCATACTACACAAAGATAAGGCCTTTCACATCGGTTTCGTTTAGATATCCGGTTATGCTCAACGCTCCAAGTTTCTGCTTCACAAACACTTATCAAAAGAGGAAAAACGGCAAATTGCAAATTGTAACATACATTGATGGCCCGTTTTATCCAAACAAAAGCCTTAATCAAAAGGAGCAACAAGAGGATTTGCGCAATCAAATTTATCAAAAAATGGTTGAACGCAGCCAAAGCAGCAATATCGAAATAATTAAATATGTCAAGGAGAACGAATGATAAATATCTTATTTTCGGGAAATGTAAAAGTGTTTGACGGAGCTCTCACCACAATGCTTTCCATTCTAAAACGAACGGAAACAAAAGAGCCGTTTACATTCTATATTTTCACAATGGACATTTCGCGCGTTAAGCCGGAATACACACCAATCACCAGCGAGCAAACAGCCTTTTTGGATAGAGTGAGCAAAGGTTATAATGCTGAAAACCGCGTGGTGCGAGTGGATGTGGGCAAATATTACGAAAAAGAATTTGCTCATTGCCCTAACGAGCAAGCCTACTGCTCACCATACACATTGCTTAGACTATTTGCTGATATGGTGCCCGATATGCCAGACAAACTGCTTTATCTGGACATTGACCTGCTCTTTAATCGCGACATTATGCTGCTTTACGGCACAGATGTAACGAATTATGAATATGCCGCGGCGAGGGACCATTATGGAAAATTCTTGCTTAATCCAAACTATATAAACGCAGGTGTGCTGCTCTTCAACATGAAGAAATGCAAGGAAACGGGCTTGTTCACAAAGGCCAGAAACCTTATAAAGACAAAGAAAATGACTTTTGCCGACCAAGACGCAATTTATCGCTCAACCACAAAAAAGTTGATGTTGCCACAGCGTTTTAACGACCAAAAGTTTTGCCATAAGCACACTGTGGTTAGGCACTTCAGCAAAAGATTATTTTGGTTGCCATACCCTCACACAGCAAACATAAAGCAATGGAATGTGAGCAAGGTGCACAAAGTGTTTAAATACTATCAGTTTGATGACATTTTGTATGAATATATCTATTTAAAAAATTTATTTGAAAAAAAAGGAGAATTAAGGGGGAGTTATGAAAAAAATTAATTTAATTAAGGGAGAAATTCCAATATTCTTTTCGTGTGATGACAATTACATTCCATTTTTGGCTGTAACTTTGGAATCGTTAGAAAAGAATGCAAACAAAAATTATCACTACGCAATTAAGGTGCTTCATTCAAACACAATTAGCACCGTCAATCAGCAACGCATTTCGCTAGAATATAGCGTGGGCAATTTCAACATTGAATTTGTGGACATTTCAAGTTATGTTGAAAAGATTTCCGCACGCTTGCACACTAGGGACTATTATTCTAAGAGCACATATTATAGGCTATTCATTCCAAATCTATATCCACAATATTCAAAGGCTCTATATTTGGATAGCGACATTGTTGTGCTTGGCGACATTTCTAAGCTTTACAACACCGAACTTAACGACAACTATGTGGGAGCAATCACAGATGAATTTGTTTCTTCCGTGAAAGAGCTTCATGGTTATGTGCTCAATAGAGTTGGCGTGCCAAAGGTTAGCAACTATTTCAACGCCGGCATTTTGGTGATGAATTTGAGCAAACTTAGGGAAATCAACTTCGAAGAGATGTTTATAAAACTTATCTCTTGCGTTACTTTCACCGTTGCGCAAGACCAAGATTATTTGAATGTTATTTGCAACGGCCATGTAACCAACATTCCTTTAAGTTGGGATAAGATGCCTGTGAACGGCAACATGAATGTGAAGGATATCAACATTGTTCACTACAACTTAAACTTAAAGCCTTGGCAAGAGGACAATGTGCCTTATGAAGAAGTTTTCTGGGAATATGCAAAAGAATCCGGATACTATGACGCAATCATGGAAATAAAATCTAAAACAGACGCTGCAATGAAAGCAGTTAAAGCGGAGCAAACTGTCAACCTTATTGCCCTTGCAAACAAAGAGGCTAATGACAAGGAAGAAAATGCTCGCATTCAAAGATTGATCAAGTTGATTTGCTCGCAAAACGCAAGTGGTAATCCACTTTTTGGCTTTGGCGCAGCAACCGACCCCGCTTATGCTTAAATCAAAAAACATTTGCAAAATTTTTAGTTTTGTGCTATATTGTTTTTAGGAGCCAATATGCCAAAATTAGATTATAATGTTTTAAAAGAAATTCCAGACGAATTTGAAAAATATTCAAATATGTTGCTCGGCTTTGAAAAGGAAGGCAAATTCACCACCGACCAAGACACAGTTGTGCCTGGAAGTTTCATCCCAATTGATGACAACTTCCCTTATATCCGCAAAGGATTTAAGTGGTGGATAAAAAGCAAATTTTTCAACCGCGTTTTAAATTATTATTCAAAACTTATCAATAAAAATCTCACAAACTTAAAAGTTGAAGGTAGAGAAAACCTTGCGGGCGTGAAGGCCGCCATTGTAACCTGCAACCACATTAGCAAGGTGGATAGTTTTGCCGTGCGAGAAGCATTGAAAGATAATATTATGTTTGTTGGTGCTGAGCACAATAATTGGAAAGGTTTGATGGGTGAAATTGCGCGAAACACGGGCTATATCCCTTTGCCAAAATCGTTCAGCCTAAAACTTATGCGCAAATTCAATGAAGCCATTGAATACTATTTGATGAAAAACAAAAGGATATTAATATATCCCGAGCAGGCCATGTGGAGAGAGTTCACTCGCCCTCGCCCACTTCAAAATGGTGCTTTTCACTACGCGGTGATAAACAATGTGCCCGTTGTGCCTATGTTCATCACGATTGAGCAAAAGCCCGAGCCTATAGACGAAAAGGGAAGGCAAAATTTTGGTAATTACACTATCCACATTCTGCCACCTATCTATCCAAAATTTGATTTGCCTCCAAAAGAAAATGAAAATTATATGAAATTGGAAAATTTTAGGCTTTGGAAAGAGTGTTATGAAAAAACTTATGGCAAGCCTTTGCAGTATTCCACAGACAAAGCCGTTTGGGATGAAAATTTTAGTGAATATAACGAAATCTTAAACCCTAATTCTTCAAAAAAATAGAGCAAATGCTCTATTTTTCTTCTGGTTTTTGCAAAAATCCAATATTTTGCATCATTTTTTCGATGTTTCTGTTGTTTGGGAATTTATTTTTAACTTTAGAGTATAAATTATATAAAAGCCCGGAAGTGCCAAACGAAAAGTGATTAAATTCGTTGAAAATCAAATGGTCGCACAAATTGATGTTGAACATACAACATAATTGCAAAATTTCTTCGGTCGTTTTTATATCCTGCATGCTAGGCTCAACACTGCCCGCCGGATGAGTGTGATAGAGCACAATGTTTTTCACCCGCTTATCCATAATTTGATTTGCAAATTCTTTTAGGTCAAACGATATTTCCACATCACTATAGCCGGCAATGACAAAACTTTTCACAAATCTATTCATGTTGTTTGAGCAAACCACAATCAGCTTCTCTTTATCGCTCACACTAAAATGTGAGATAAAATAATTCACGCAATCTTTAGTGTTTCTAAGAAAATCTATGTTTTTATTATTGGCAATAAACCTTTCAAAAAGTTGTGGAAGCATTGAGATAAAAAGGGCGGTTTCGTCCCCGACCCCTTCACATTTCTTTAAGTCTTCATAACTAGCACGCAGCACACCCGATAGACCGCCATAAGCCATGATTAGGCGATGTGCGAGCGGATTTGTGTCCTTCCTTGGGATTGTGTAGGTCAAAAGCAACTCCAACACTTCGTGCTCGTCAAGCACATTCAGCCCACCTTTCTTAACCTTAGTTTTCAATCGTTGTCTATGCCCTTCGTGCAAATTCACAACCTTATCTTCCATTGCGTCCTCACAATTTAGAATAACACAAATTTGCAATAATTTCAAATTATTTTTCGATTTAACAAAATATTATTGATAAATTATTTAAAAAATGATAAAATTATAAATAGAGTTTTATTCTCTAATTGGGGTGAATATGAAAAAATTTAGATTTCTTTTGTTATTATTAGTGCTTCCTCTTTGCTTTATTTTCACTGGCTGCCAAGAAAAGGTGTATGTAATCAGCATTGAAAAAACAGGCTCGAATGGAGATGTGGAGTATTACACCGTTTATTATTCAGACGGCAAAACTTCAAATTTTTCAGTTGAGAACGGCAAAGATGGGCAAGACGGCAAAGATTTAGACCTTTTAAATATATATAACTATTGCATAGACAATGATCTTTACACGGGCGATTTCAGTTCGTTTTTAAAGGATTATCTAAACAAAGAGCAGAATGACAACTCCGGCATTTATTCTGCCACAAATTCTATCGTCAGTGTGGCTGCGATGTTGGATTCCACACACGCACAGGTTGGAGCGGGTGTGATTTATAAAATAGATGAAGAGAGCAACATCTGCTATGTGATCACAAATTTCCACGTTGTGGCAAACAGCCAAGTGCGTTCATTGCCTATTCTTTCAAACATAAAAATTTGGACTTATGGCGACAAAAACATGCTAACGTTATCTGATGGCATAAGCGCAACTTGTGTGGGTGCAACTGCGGATTATGACCTTGCTGTGCTTAAAGTGGACACTTCAAAAGTTAAAGCAAAAAACAAAAATGCGTGCGCTGTTAAACTAGCGGACAAATATTCGCTGGCTGAAAAGTTGTTTGCAATCGGCAACCCTGACGGTGCGGGCATAAGCATCACTTCGGGAATTGTGTCTGTGGTGAGTGAAAATATCTCTGTGTCTCTATATGAGAGTTCAATGTCTGGTGGAGATGTTGTTTATACCTACCGCGTTTTGAGAATGGACACACCTATCTATGAAGGCAACTCTGGCGGCGGGCTATTTAATGCATATGGTGAGTTGGTTGGAATTGTGAACGCTGGCGCAACGGATGTGGACAACTATAATTTTGCTCTTCCTATAGATAATGTTCGTCAGGTTGTGAGCAACTTAATCTATTATGCAGAAAAAGGAACAAACACCTACACCCTCAAACATTTCACAATGAGCGATTTGGGCGTGGGACTCACAGACAGTTTCGTTGAATCAAACAGCCAAGGTGAACTTGTCTATGATGTGATAATTTCAAAACTTGACATAAGGCTTCAAAACGATTTCCGCGTGGGAGATAAAATTTTAAGCATAACGATTGACGGCGATGAGCATGAAATTCGAGAATCTTATCAACTAAATGACTATTTAATTTCAGTAAGGCCAAATTCCACAGTTAGTTTTAAAGTTTTAAGAAATTCTCTAACAAACAATATTGCACTAACATCATCTCAAATTTCATCACTATTATAAAAAGCGGGTCAACCCCGCTTTTTACATCTCTTTTAATGGGTCAATGCACAAAATTTTAAAGCCAACTTTCAGCGTTTCTTTGAGCGCCTTCACGAGCTCTATTTTGGCTAGTGTTGTGCGTGCGTTGCCATCTAGAATTTTGTTTGTTACATAAAAATGATTAAATGATTTGCACATGTCCATCACGCGCTTTGCAATAATGCTAATATCGCGCTTGTTTAGTGCCAAACTCATTGTGGAAACAAAATCGTTTATATATTTCACAATTTCAAATGCGTCCGTATCAAAGCAAGAATAATCGGCAGTTTTTGCGCTTAATTTTGCCATAGATTTGGAAATTTTGCTTGCTTCAAACTTTCTTAACACACTCTCTAAGCGCGTGTATGTGTATTGCATATATGGTGCAGTTTCGCCGTCAAAGGAGAAGGATTTTTCCGTGTCGAACACGCAATCTTTAATGCGCTCCACGCGTAACACAGAATAATTCATCACGGCGCGAGCCACTTTTTTGGCAACCGTATCTGGCTTTTCAATTTCAAAATGCCTATCTTTAATGATATCATTTGCTTTGGCTAGACAATACTCTAACAAATCGGAAAGCACGGCTTGTTTGCCACGGCGCGAACTGATTTTGCCATCTGGGAGCGAAAATCTGCCATAGGCTAAATGCTCCATATCCTTATAAAATTCTAAGCCTAATAGTTCGCAAATTTTAAATAATTGCTTGAAATTTAGTGTTTGCGCCACATCTGTTACATAAATAAGTTTATCAAAGTTATATTCTTTTTTACGCTCTATTGCCGCACCAATATCTCGCGTGGTGTAAAGCGATGTGCCATCACTTTTAAGCATTAGAGAAGAAGTTAAATCAAATGCGGATAAATCCACGATTTTTGCGCCTTCGCTATCAACTAGCAAATGCTTTTTTTCTAGCATTTTAATGGTGCGTGGCACAAATTGATTATAATACATCTCGCCACGATAGTCGTCAAACTTAACGCCCAAAATGTCAAACATTTTTTTTGCTTCTTTTAAGCCAATTTCAATAATTTTTTCATAAACCGGATAAATTTCTTTATCTTTCAATTCAATTTTCTTAAAAATATCGCGTGCATATTGGCTTAGTTCGGGATTAATCTCTTCCTCTTTATTAAAGCGGACATAATATTCTTGCAATGCGTCATTACCCCGTTTTTTAACATCTGCCAAACTCCCCCATTTAAACATTCCACCAATCATTTTACCAAATGGTGTGCCATAATCTCCGATATAGTTTAGTCTCTTCACAGTGTATCCAAATTGGGCGAAAAGACGTGCCATACTCTCGCCAATAATGATAGTTTTAAGATGACCAATATGTAAATACTTTGCCAAATTCGGGCTTCCATAATCTATGCATATCACTTTGCCTTTGCCCTCATCTAACTTTAAGTTTTTAGGCTTAAATTCTGCCAAAATTTCAGCACTCAACTCGGCTTTGTTTAAAAAGAAATTTAAGTATCCGCCCACAATTTCGCACTTCTCTATTAGTGAATTTGGCTTTATGCTTGATTTTATCTTCTCGGCAATTTGTTGGGGTGATTGGTGCAATGCTTTTGCAAAAGAAAAACATGGCAAGCAATAGTCCCCCTTATCTTGCGAAATGCTCTCAATAATCAGGTTTTCAAAGTCTGCCCCCTCAATTTTTTCTGTTATTAGGGACGCCAAAGAGTGTTTTATATTCATAATTTCATTATAACCCAAATTTTATCATTTTGCAACAATTTAACTTTTTTAAATAAATTTTTAATAAATTATTGACTTTGTCGAATTTCGTATTATAATGAGAGCATGAACAAAACTTATGGAATTAGCAAGTTAAATGACGAAGAAATTTTGAATAAATGCTATAAATATTTTGAAATTATGGCAAAGGATAATGAAATTTCTCCAGATGAAACAAGAGAATTTTTAATGCTGTTTTTGGAGTTTATTTTAAGGAAAAATGGCATAAACAGCAACGATTATTCAATCAATATTTTCTTCCCAAACAAGCTTAAAACGGACAAGTTTGAAGCTTATTTGCACTATAGTGAAAAGCAAAACAAATTTGATGTTTACTTTTTGCGTGATGACATGAAGTTTGGCCGCCACAACAATCGCCTCTATTGCAAAATAGACGGCAAACCCTCCTCGCATATTGGGGACTATGGCGTTTTGCACCACTATATCTATAAAGTTACAATTTCTGGGCATGAATTTCAGCATATTGTGCAAGTGATAACCAACAGGGCCCTATATGAGGATTATCTCCGCCAAAGGCAAGAAATTTATGAAAATTTCAAACTTGCCGCCACGCGCGACACATTCAAAATTCTTGCAAAATCTGCCAATCAAAATTTAGATGACATTTATCTGCTTCACCCGATTGAAATTGAGGCAAATATGCTCTC
>CANQDP010000007.1 GCA_947593585.1 uncultured Clostridia bacterium | reverse complement strand
ACTCAAAATCTTGCGATGGCAACATCATGTCGGTTCGACCCCGACCACCGGCACCAAGCCGCAAATGGTTTGTGCGTGAATTTGTATCCATTTGTGTGCAAAGATGGCGTAACTCACATTCACGCGTGGGCGATTTTAAAGTGGGCAACTCCCACCGCTATACCAAATTTTAGTTTCAATTAAGGCTTTTTGCCTTTATGAAGTTGATTATAAATTGATTTGAAACAATTAAAACAACCCTGCAAATAAAACTAAGAGTTGTTTTTTTATTAAAATATGTTTTTGTTTTACTGCTATTTATTTTTAAACAAATTTAATTGCTCGGGCTTTGCCGTGCGGACTATGTAGGCGTCTGGGTCTTTTTCTTGCGGAGTAAGTTCAAGGTTTGGGGCAAAGGCACGAAGGCAGGCTTTGTAATAAACTTGCTTGTTTGTTGGGCGAAGAAGGGTTAGGCAATCTTGCAAGTATTTCCCCCAATCCTGCCACTTATCCTCATTGCCGCAATTATTTAGTTTGCCAATTTTGTAGTGGTCAACGCAGTCCATATCAAGCGTTTTCTTAATTAACTTTAAACTTTCATCTGGCTCGATGGTCGGCTCAAAACTTGCAAAAGTTTTTATGCCATTTTCGTGTAAAATTTTCAAAGTTTCCAATCTTTCGCTTGGCAAACTTGCAAAAGGTTCCCAAAACTTGCTTTTGTTTTCATCTAAAAATGTTAATGTTGTGCCAACAGTAATTCTATCTCCAAATTCTTTAAATAAATCTAAATCCCTTAGCATTTTCTTTCCGCCCTTGCTTAAAACAGCAACAGGCACTTTATATGCATTAAGCATTTTTAACACTTCCCTCACGGTTTCGCCATTGTCCGCGCTATCGCAATAACAATCGCCAACAAAAGAAAGCAAAACTTGCTCGGTGTATGTGTTTTTCTTTAAATCTTGCTCTAACAATTTCAAAATATTTTTTCTGGGCTCGGGTTTGCCGAAATAATCCTCACCCTTCTTTTGCAAAGTGTGAGGCGCATAACAATATCTGCACCTATGCGAACACCCAATATAAATGTTTAGCGCATATGGGCTATATTCCCTCGCCATGCCAGTTGGCTTATAAATAACACTCATATGATGATTATAGCAAATTTAAATGTTTTATCAAAATGTTATATTAACAATCATATTGTAAGGATTTTATTTTATCCCAATTATCTTTTATTGTGACACCATCAATGGAAAAGTTAGATTTAAATTCTGAAAATGTTTTGTAAGACACAAAATTGTTTGTATCAATCTCCCAAAGAGTATAGTCATTATGAACTGATAATTGATACTTTTTCCCTTCAAATTTAAATGTAAAATCAAAACCACGTTTTACTAAATTTAAAAATTGGGGATATGTTGGTAAAAAACTTTTCCCTAATTTAAAATATCTTTTTGCTTGATTTAAACTTATAAAATTAGGCGGATTAATAGCGTTAGGATAAGATGTAGAATATTTATCGTTATTCCACCCGCACTTTTTGCAAGTGCCATTACCCCATGCATCAATTTTTAAAGTGTTCTCACACACATCACATTGCTTTTCCATAATTCCCCTATTTTTAATCTGCTAAGTTTGATTTGTAAATTTTATCCCAAATATCTTTTACTTTTACGCCGTCTATGTTTATTTTGTCGGCAAATTCTTTTAACGACTTATAATTTTGATATCCTCATCTTTTTCCCATTCATAAAATTCAAAACCATCAAATTTGGTTATGCCAAACTTTCGCTTTTTATAAAAGAATTGCATTTCCAAACCATAGCCCACAATTTCCACAAATTCATCATAAGTTAATTTTTGCTTTTTTTCAACTTTTTCCATTAGTTCAAAACATTTTTCATTCATATTAATCACTCCACACATTGAATTTCAAAAGATTTGACATTTAGATAAATTGTTGGAAAATCTTGATTGTCAAAAATTATTTCAATTAAATTTTTATTAGATTTATTAATCCAAATGTTTAACAAAAAATCATTTTGCGTTTGTAAATTTAAATTATATTTCATATTACAAACATTATAAAATGAAACTTTAACCAGATGAGAATGTAGTTGTTTTCTTAGCGATTCAGTTGTTTCTATAGTAAATGAAAAAGTCTTTGATTGATTATCAAATTCAAAGTCATACGCTCTACAATCATGGAAATTATACTTTTTTAAATCGGTTAATTTCATTGTGTATCTCTCAAATTTTGCAATTTAAACCGCCACTTTATTTTAGAATTTGTTTATTATGAATTCTCTCCCCGCAAAGTTCACCATCAAAAACGACTTTGGGATAAAGATTGTCAATAAAAAGAAATATTGACATTTGATATGTATTTGCCTTTTTTAAATTTTTCATTTTCAAAGATAATTCATAATCCTTTATTTTATCAAGCTCAATTTCAGAAGAAAAATTTTTCACATTATTAAATTTTAATGTATATCCATAAATTTTTTTGCCTAATTTTTCGTTTATTTCTTCTATTTTCCACATAGGAAGCGCAATAGTAAAATAAATTTCATTTTTTATTTTATCGTATTGGATACAATGAAGTTTGTCTTCATGCATTCCCTCATTATAATAATCTAAAAATTTCATTTCTCAATCCCCCTTAAAAAATTTTCATATTCGCCCGGTGTTAAATGTGATTCTTTACTACCATCGGCACAAGGCTGTCCGTTTTTATCTAAATAAAAATCGTGCCAGCTCTTCGAATTTGGATTATAAACATGATAATGGTCTTCCGCTTTCCAACCATTTTTAGTTGGGTCTCCAATATCAAATCTGATTTTCAATCCTGTTGATTCATCAATAAATATTTTTAAATTTTCTACACCTTAATTATTGCAGTTTTATCCATAAGGGTTTTTTCTTTTTTAAACTTTTTAATTATGGTTGGCATAAACTCTTCAAAATTTGTATATTTATCCCTATTCAAATAATAATCTTCCATAAGTTTAGTTAAAATGTCTAAGTAAATAAAGCCAATTTCTTTATGCTTTTCTTTTACAAAATCAGCTTGTTCTGCTGGTGTTCTGCCATTATGTATGCTTTTATAATAATATTTAATCCAAACATATTCAATCGAGCGGATAACAAGCTCATGAAAAATATTAAAGTCATCATTGTTATAGTGCGCTTTAATCATTTGCGGATAAATTCTTTTAAAATAATTTTTAGGAAGTTTTGCATATTTATCCACAAGCGGATTTACAATTGGATGGCTAAACTCATGCACAATCATATTGCCAACATCGTTATAAACAAACGCCAATTCTCCATTAACTTCTTTTGCACATAAATTACACACGATTGCTCCTTTGGATTCAACACCATAATTTCCGTGAGTGCTGTGTGGCAACAAATTTATAATAAATTTTGTAGGGATATCCATTTTATAAAATTCATTAAAAAATTTTTCTATCGCATCTAGGTGAACAGATTTTTCCGTTTCTTTAATGATTTTATTATAATAATTTTGATTAGATTTATAAAACTTTTCAAACCCGCTAACCTCAACAAAATGCGGAATTTCTTTTAAAAATTCAACAACCAAATTTGAACTTTTTAGTCTTTTTTCAAATGGGTATGGCAACAATTTACCAAATTTATAATTTTCATCTAATTGCCAAATAAGAGCAATCGGCGCATCTACATTAAAACTTAATTTATTGCAAATTTCGTTTAAAAGTTTAATAGCCCTTTCGTTTTTAAAAGCATCAAAATGCTTAAAAAATTTTTCACGATATTCGGCGTTATGGCAAACTGCCACCAATTCAGGATATAACTTGCCATAATCACTAATTAACAACAAAACTCCCAATAGTTCCGTTCTTTTATCCACACGAACTTTAATTTCCATTATCACCTCTAAAAAACATTAAATTTAGTTTAACATAAATCTTTTTAATTGTTTACATGTTTTGCCTTTTCTTTTTTGTAATAATCATAATTGCCAAGATAAACCGTGATTTTGCCATCTTTAAACTCAATCGTCTTTTCCGCAAATTTATTAATAAAGTAACGGTCGTGCGACACAAACAAAACCGTCCCATTAAAATCATCGATTGCTTTTTCCAAAACTTCTTTTGTTGGGATGTCTATATGGTTTGTGGGCTCATCGAAAACCAAGCAGTTGACATTTTGCTGCAACAAACTTGCCAACCTCAATCTAATTCGCTCACCGCCAGAAAGATTTTTTACGATTTTGTTCACATCTTCTTTATAGAACTGAAAAGTTGCTAAAATTTGGCGTGCTTTTTGCTCGTCAACACCCGCTTCCAACTTAAAGCAATCCAATAATTTTTGATTGTCGTTTTCAAAATTTATGATTTGAGGCAAATATCCAATTTTTACGCTAGGGCCAACAAAAACTTCTCCGCTATGAGGCAAATCTTGCACGCCCATCACGGTCTTTATAAAAGTGGATTTTCCGCTGCCATTGTTGCCAATAAGTGCAATGCGTTCGCCCGCAGTTACTATTAAATTTATTCCGTTTAATATTTTTCGCCCATTGCCATCTTCAACAACCAAATTTCTTGTTTCAAACACGCGTTTTGACGATTTTTTATTCTCAGAAAAGCCAATTTTTAATTTTTTTGCCTCTTGTGGCCTTTCCACTTTCCTCGATAAAATTCTATTTAGTTGAGTTTGAAGGGAATGCGCACGATTGCATAATGTTGAACTATTGGTTGCCATACCCCTTTCTGAAAAATATTTTATTTGTTCTTGCAGGCGTTTAATTATAAGTTGTTGGTCTTGATAGGCTGCCATTTGTTTTTCAAATTCTTTTTCTCGCTCGACTAAATAGCCTGAATAATTTGTGTTGTAAACCTTTGGTTCAATGCCAGACAAATCTAAAATTTTATTAGACATTCTATCAAGAAAATAGCGGTCGTGCGACACTATAACGCTTGCACCTTTAAAACTTTTAATATAATTTTCCAGCCATTCAATTCTTTCAATATCCAAATGGTTTGTTGGTTCATCTAGCAAAATTAAATCTGGCTTTTGGAGCAATGCTTTTGCAAGTTGCACAAGCGTTTTTTCTCCACCACTTAGAGTGGAGTATGTTTGATGTTTCATTGCATCGTCTATGTTTAGGCCAGAGCAAACTGTGTCGATTGCCACATCCACATCATATCCACCCAAAGATGAAAATTCTTCCACCGCTTTGCAATATTTTTCTATGGTTTTTTCGTGCTCTAAATGAGATGATGGATTTGCTATGATTTGTTCGTAATTTTTTAAGGTTTTTGCTAGTTCATTGATTTTTATAAAAGCGTCTTTCAAAACATCTATCACTTGCCTATCGTCCACTTTGTCTGAAGCCGTTTGGTCCAGATAAGCCACACTTGCACCCTTCTTTATGCTAACCGAACCAAAATCCGCTCTTTCTAGCCCGGCAATTAACTTTAACAATGTTGATTTGCCACACCCGTTAGGACCAACGATTGAAATGGATTCCCCTTCATTAAGCGAAAAAGAGACATCTTCAAAAAGTTGCCCGTATCCAAAATTTTTAGATAGTTTATTTACATCTAAAATTATCATATAGAGATATTATATTTTGTTTAAACAAAATTGTCAATGTTTTAATTTGTTGTGTTGCCTAACAAAAAAACAAGGTCGAACCTTGTTTAATCAACACAGTTTTATAATGAAGTTGTTTGGCACATATCTATTTTGCTTTTCTTTTATCTTTGATGGTCTTTATATGGTCTAACAAATAAATTAAATAGCCCAACACAACAAAAGCCGCAATTAAAATTGCAAGCCATTTAAATAGTCCTCCCCAACCAAGTGCGTCTAAGTTTAAAAAAAAATATGAATAGACTAGGTTTGTGGCGGGATTAACAATCGCACCGCGAATTAAAATGAATGCAACATACACAAGTGGCATAATTAATGATATAAGCGGATAAAACCACCTTGTTTTGCCATGTTCATAGAAAAGCACCCAATCTAAGACGAACATAATAGGCGAAGTTACATGCAAAATTAAATTATTTATTGATGTGAAATATTCCACAATGCCATATTCCTTTGCAAGCAAAATGTTATAAACAAAGAAGGTTACCATTATCATAATCATACACGCAAATTTAAAAGCGGGAGCAAAGGCAACGGCGCCATCTTCTTTTTTATTTGCCTTTCGCATTGTGAAGAAAAGCGAAGCAAACATAAACCCAATGCAAATATAATTGCTTAGATTTGTGTAATACACATAAAAATCAGCATTAAATTTGGCGGTAAACTGCCCTAAACTTGCCATAATTCCAACCACACCTAATGTGCAGAAAATGGTTTGAAATAAAATTTGAATATTCCTATTTTTTATCATCTGAGCTCTCCTTGTTTATTGCATAAAACGCCACTCCCACCGCATTTGGCCCAACATGTGTGCCTATTGCGCTGCCTATCATATATGAAGGGATTGATTTCATATCTTTAACATGGCCTTTATATAATTGCTCGCTATCCGCTAAATATTTTTGCAAATATTCATCTGAAAGCCCAGAATAAACTAGCCCATAAGGCATAGAAAAGTCAATTCCACCACACTTCTCCACAAGTTGATTTAACAAATTGTTGCTTTTCTTTGAGCCTATTGCCTTGCCAACCAATTTAATTTCGCCTTTTATGACTGAAATGACGGGCTTAATTGAAAGCAAATTTCCGGCAAAGGCTGTAAAGGCTGAAATTCTACCACCTTTACGCAAATATTTAAGTGTGTCTAGCACCGCCATAAGTTGAATTCTATCTTTTTTCTTGTTTAACTCATCATAAATCTCAGTGATGTTGAGTTTATTTTCTTTAACCAGCCTAATTGCATATTGCACTAAAATGCGCTCGCCAATGCAAACATTTAAGCTGTCCAAAACGAAAACTTTGCCCTTAAATTTTTTTGCTGCCTGAACAGCGCTATTATATGTGCCAGAAAGTTTTGATGAAATTGTGATGACAAGAAGTTGACTTCCATCTTTTGTGAGTTCTTCAAATTTTTCATTAAATTGAAATTCGTTTATTTGAGATGTTTTAGGAAATTCGTTATTTTCAATTAATTTTTCAAAAAATTCTTTATGAGATAGATTTACGCCATCTAAAAATTCCTCTTGCCCAAATTGCACTTTCATTGGCACGAAATCTATCCCTAAATTTTTTGCCTCCTCAATATCAATATCTGAGGCGGAATCAGTTAAAATTTTAATCAAACATTTCTCCTTTTATTGCGGGATTTTCACCGCACCATTTTCGCACTTATTACCCCAACTATCTATAAGTTTATTGTCTTTAAACACGCAAATAATTTCGCAATGATTTGCACATTTTGGGCATTCAAATCCTGTAGTTCTAAATTCAATGTCTGCCACATCAAAACTAAATGGCTTTTCAATTTTGGATTTTCTTGCCAAAACTGCCACACCAAATGCGCCCATCAAATGCCCATTTTTATCCACAATGACGGGGCTATTAACCGCCTCTTCAAAAAACTTTTTCACGCCCACATTTTTGCTCACTCCGCCCTGAAAAACGATAGGTGCTTTAATGCGTTTGCCCTTGCCAATGTTGTTTAAATAATTTGTTACAACCGCTCGGCAAAGACCGGCAATAATGTCCTCTTTTTTGTGTCCAATTTGTGCTTTGTGCACCAAATCACTTTCTGCAAACACTGTGCAACGGGCGGCAATGTTGGTTGGGTGCTCACTAGTTAGTGCAATTTCACCAAATTCTTCAACCGAAACGCCTAATCTATGGGCTTGACTAGATAAAAACGAGCCTGTGCCTGCCGCACAAAGCGTGTTCATTGCATAATCCACAACAAAGCCATTGTCTATAATTATAATTTTGCTATCCTGCCCGCCAATTTCAAATATGGTGTTTACATCTGGATAAAGCGTGGTTGTGCCAACCGCGTGCGCAGTGATTTCGTTTTTAACAATGCTTGCGTTTGTCATGACGCCTATAAGTTTGCGCGCACTGCCCGTTGTGCCAACCGACACGATTTGAACATCTTTGCCTTCAAGTTGTTTCTCTAATGCTTTTAATAGTCGCTTAACCGCATTCATTGGGTCGCCTTCCGTCCAAAGATATTCGCTTGCTAAAAAATTGTTATTTTCATCAATAACCACACCTTTTGTTGAAATTGAGCCTATATCTATGCCTAAATATCCTTTTATCATTTAATTCTCCTTTGCTAATTTTTCATTTTCTAAATTGTTATCTTTACGCCTTGCTTCCACCATATCATAAAACGCTTCTAGCCTTGTTTTCACGCCCGTTTCACTTGTTTGACTATCAAAACTAAAGTGCAAAATTGGGATTTGATAATCCTTGCTAACATTTTGCAAAATTGGCATGGCGTCAAGTTCGGGCGTGCAACCAAAACATTTCACTTGAATTACACCATCCATGCCCTGGCGCGCAAAATTCAACGCTTCGGCAACAGTGAAATTTGCGGTTGCGCCAATATTATACTTTGCATATTTTTTGGCAACTTTTCGCCTGTTTTTCCACTGATTATGTATTATTGTGTTGGTCAAATTCATATCCCTAAACACTTCCATGCCCATTTTTGCAAGTTCTTTTTCCATAAAATAGTTTGAAAATGGCTCTTGCACGGTGTAATAATCGCCAACCATGCCAACCTTTATGGTTTTTTGCGGTTTGTTGATAGGAATTGCTTTAAACTTTTTTGAATATTCCTTTTTTAGTTTTCTAAACTCTCGCATTGAATTCACTTCATCTAATTTTTTATTAAATTCTTTATAAGTTTTATCAAAATCGCCATCGTTCACTTCAAATCCAACATTGTGGCGAACGAAATCGTCAAATTCATCGATCGTTTTAATAATTGCAATGGTGGTTGGCAGTGCTTTAATTATTTTAAATAATGACGCTTTTGGATTTACAACTCTCAAATTTTCCATAATAGATTTAGGGTTTGTCCATTTAACATTTGCCATATTAAAGAAGTGAAATTCATAGCCTAAATCTTTTAAAATTTGTTCGGCTAATTCGCCATAATAATTTAGCCTGCACGCGCCAAAAATTTGCATTAGGCAATTTGCTCCATTGTGCAACGCTTCCAAATAGCAACCCAAACAATATTTAAACGGTGTGCAAACATAATCTGGGCTGTTTTTTGAGCCGAGTTCGAGTGTTTTTTTAGTGATGGGCGGTGGCGTCATATATTTGACATCAAAACCATTTTCAAATAAATATCTAAATGCGTGGCTATAATTTGCCCATTGCGGAAAACAGGCAATAATTTCGTTATTCATTTGCTCGCTCCTTTTTTAAGTTGATAATATCCACATAACTTTCCAAACGCGTTTCAATGCCAGCGGTGGCATCTTGCGCATCCATAGTTAAAAGCAAAATTGGCAAATTTTTAACTTTATGCAAAATCATTTCGTTCACCATGCTATCTGGCCCGCACGGGAAGGTGGTTAGAATAACAATGCCATCAACTTTATCTTTATATAGTTCAACCGCGCCAACCAAATGTCTGTTGTATGCCCAAGGCAGTGTTTTCGTTAAATTGTAACTTGCCTTTATGCACTCTTTTGCGTTGAAATATTCCGCTATAATTGGCTCGCAATTCAAACTCTTTAATGCTTTAATTATTGGCTGACCAACGAATTGGTCGCCAACATTATAGGCGTGAGCAACAACCAAAACTTTATTTTTTGTGGTTTCATTAAAGGTTTTTTCTTGCATCTCTTGCCTAAACATATTAAATGTGTCTTGCGCCGCCCTTGCTTTTAAATAAGCAATTTTAATGTCTTTTCCCTTTAATTTTAAAAATTTACCCATCTTTAAAAATGCTTTATATTCGCTAGTGGGCTTATCCTTTTCCTGATTATAAAAAAGATAGTTTAAATTGTCATCTCTAAAAGTGTTTTTAACAAGGTCAACTTGCGCCAAAAATTTAGTGCACATTCCACATCCATTTGCTCGCGCCACCCGTGGCAAAAAAACATAGTCGCATTTATCTTTTAAATAGTTTATATGCCCCAACAAAATTTTTGTTGGCAAGCAGGTTTCATCAATGGCAAGATTTGCGCCATTTGACACAATCTCTTTATTTGTTTGCGGGCTAATTAAACAATCAATACCTAGTTCATTAAAAAAGGTGGTCCAAAGTTTTTCATTTTTATAATATAACAATGCCCGCGGTATGCCAATCTTCATAAATATTTACCTTTTTGTTTACTTTTGTTAAATTTTATGCTATATTTGTTTTAGTGATACAATTATCACAGTAAGATTATATTCATATATTTTCAATTAGTCAACAAAAAAGTTTTGAATAAACTCCAACTGTTACAAAGGGGGCAGATATGTATCAATTAAACGAGCAAAATAAAAAAAGAATAAGCCAAAGCAATGTTTTTGTGAAACAATGCATTGTGGACGGCTTATTTGATTTAATGGAAAATAAAAAGTTTGAAGATATAACAATAACTGAAATAATAAAGCGCGCGGGTGTTAGCCGAATGGGGTTTTATAGGAATTACAATTCAAAAGAAGACATTATTGAAAAATACATTTTAAAATGCTTTAATGAAACAATAGAAGAAATTTTAAAGCATAGAAACTTAAATTTTTCTATAAGCGCCATTATGACAACCACGCTTGAAATTTTTCAAAAATATGTGAAATACATTAAAATTTTGTTAAATCAAAATATGGAAATGATAATGCTAAACACATATCAAAAAGCATTTTATCAACTTTATATTAACAAACGCCCATCAAGATTGCGAGATTATTCAACCAGAATGTTTATTGGTGAATTGTTTATGCTAGAAATTGCTTGGGTTAGAAACGGAATGGTGGAAACGCCAAAACAAATGGCAAACATTTATTATCACATACTAAAACTGCGCATCAACCAACAAAAGATAGATTTTTAAATTCAAGACCAAAAAAATTTTGTGTTAGCACAAATTATTCAAAGTTCTTTCAAGATGAAATCATTTCAAAACTAAAAGATTTCAATTTATTTTAAATTATTATATCTGTCTATCAAAGATTTTGAATATTTGCAATATGTCCAGACCTTGGCCGGGTCAAACTTGCCCCAATAGAATTTTGACTCATGAAAAGTGTCAACCGAATTTTTGATGTGAAACTGCTTCACCAACACATTATCATAATCGCAAACAACATCTATGCAAACATTTTCTATCTTTGCTTGCTTACTTTTTGCCAACTCGTTTAGAATGTAAACATTATATTCATTCATAATTCTGTGCATTTCCACCATGTCCCACCCCGGCAAGCATGCATCCGACAAGCAGAACAAATTCAATTTATCATTTTGCTTGGGGCTCACAAGAAATCTTTCACCTAAAGTGAAATAGGAAAGTTTATTTTCTTGCATTTTTTTCAGAGCCTCATCAGATATGAACAAATAAAAACAATACGCAATCACTTTTTTATCTTCTGGATTATACAAAACAGAACACAAATCGTTATACTTTTTTAGCCACTCATTAACTTTAACTTGATTATATAAATACTTTTCAGGGAAAAATTTTTTATCAAGTTCAAAGCATTGATTTCGCATATCTTCTGTTATGTCATTGCCAGAATAATAAACATAGCCCTCATAACCTTTATTTTGAACTAATTTAGCCGTTTCCACTATATCTCCTTAATCTTTATTAACCTTTAGGGCTTTCAAATGCCTTGAATCCATCAGTGCCGCTCTTTTTCCAGAAAGCACTTCTTTTTTTATTTGGACGCCATATGCCCTCTTTAATTTATCCACATTTTTGCATCTGCTAAAAGCAGGGCAATTAACATCAAAATCTGAGCCATACATATAAAATGCGTTTTTCTCGTCCGCATGAATTAATGAGTCTTCTCCACAAAAGTTTTTAACAATGGCAACGCCTTTATCCGACACACCTTCACCAAAAATTCTTTGAACAGTGCGGCCATGCTTTTTTAGGTCCACCAACGCATCTATCAATCCTTCGTGCAACATTTGTGTGATTGATATTTGCCGAGTTGGGTCTGCTGGGTCAGGAAATTTTTTGCCTCTAAACTCTTTTTTAACAGCGATTGTCCATAAATATAAGTTTATAATTTTTGAATCATAGTCTAATTTGCTACCATCTAATTCATGGAAGGATGCCTCGCCTTTAATATATCTCCTTTCAAAATCTTTTTCCATAGGAAATGTTTGGAAATATCCAACAACTGAGCCGTCATCGTCCAGCACCACCACGGTGGAATCCGTGCTTCCTCTTAAAAGTGAAAGCACCGCTTCCCTACTCATAGTTGTGTCGCCAACAAACTCTTCTGCACCTTCGCTAAACACTTCTGCATCTAAATCTGCAATCTTATCAAAGAGTTCGTCCGTAATGTCATTGCCATACACAATCTTCATAATTCCTCCTAGCAATATAATATCACAAAAAAATAATTTTGAAAATTAAATTAGCCCGATATGAGAAAATTTGTAAAAATTCTAAAAAAGTTGATAAAAATCACATAAAAATTAATAAATTTTAAAAAATTTATATAAAAAAGCGAAACTTAAAATAAAATTTCGCATTTAATTATTGGTTTATTATCTTTTTCCAAAACGATGGCGTCTTTATTCTCGTCTTTCAACTTTAGCACATTTATCACATCGTTTTCAAAAGATTGATTTGCGTAGATAACCTCGATTTCTTTTATTGGCCTTTCTATCAGTTCGTTGACGCCATAAGTGTTTAGCACAAATCTTAGATATTCCAAATTGTTTGTGTGGTGCGACATATCTATGTTGGTTGACCTAATTTTAATTTGCTCAAACAGAGGCAAATTTGCATAGTCAAACTTAGAAAATTCCAAATCCATTATTGCATTCTCCGGCTGGACGCTATCATCCACACCAACTGTGGCAATCTTTCTTATTCGCTGGGTGGGAATATCTAGTGCACAACTTTCAACTCGCGCATAAAAAATTGGCTCATTGCTTGCATCTGTGGCAAGGACATCAAAAATTAATTTCACTAGAGATTTGGCTGAAATGAAGCAAGTCACAGTAAATTTTTCATTCCATAAAACTTTCTTGAAAATTTTAACTCTATTTTTAACAAACACCCAAAAAGCGTTGTATTTATTTTTGGCAGTTATCCCGTCTGCTTTTAAATCTCCCATGAGTTCGGTGATGGCGTCTTGCACGGTCTCGAACACTCCCATGACGGACATACATTCGTCTGCACCCGCCATGCTGGCGCTGACTTTAAACTCTTTTGTTAATTTCATATTGCACCTCATTTTTTGCGAGGGCTAATCCATCTTTACAAATTTGCCTTCGTTGATTTTAAAACGTTTATCATAAAGTTTATCAAACATGGACACATTTTTCATCACTGCCCAAATTGTGATTGAGCCTAATGCGTTTGTGTTTTTGGTAAGGGACATTAGCGATTTTGTTTGGCTAAGTGCATTTTCCACTTCTAAAAGGGAATTGACATCGTCTATCACTATCACCACATTCTCGCCCGCTTCAAACAGGCGTTTGGCACGCTCAATTAAAAGATTTAGCAATCGCTTAGCATTTTCCGCCGAATCGGTGAGGTATGAAACGAACAATTCTGCTCTTTCAACTTTTTTGACGAAACCTAGATTTTTTTCTGCAAGCGAAAAGTTCACATAAATCTTTGACGCCTCGCATGAATTTAATAAGTTAATTATGGTCTGGCTGTTATCATTATTATCACTGCCATAAAAATATACACTCTCCCCACGCATCAAACCAAGATTTTGATATTCTGCCGTGCTAAATTGCAATTTTTTGTTTGGCAAAATATGGCTGAAATCTAAATAGTTTTTGCGCTTATAATTAAACTGTGTGATTGGGCAACTATTGATGTTCAACACTTTTTTAACACATGGCTGATTGTCTGAAATGCCCAATTCCGCCGTGATTAAATCACCTGTGATGACGCGCGAAGTGAACACCACTTCACTAGGGATATAGACCCAATCATAATTAAATTTGTTTTGCCGCCACATTAAACCTGTGCCGTTTTGAAGAATTTCAACATATCCAACAACTGTGGTGGAATCTTCAAAAGAAAAGACGGGGCGCTTTTGCTCTAAAACTAGTGTGTAAGAATCTCTTTCATACGGCCTAACGGGCTGAGGGTCAAAAAGATTATTTTGTTTTGGAGGACGCCCATGCTTTTGCGAATTCAAATTTGGCTGGCGTTTGCCCTCTCTAATTTCTATAATTTCAGCAATTAGTTGCTCTTTCTTTTTGCTTGTGGGAGAGGCAACGCCAACTCGCCTAGCAAACTCGCGCAATGCAAATATGCTCATATCTTCAAGATTTTTATCTAGCACAGCGAAGCCTCCTTTTGTCTAAATTTATTAATATTATAGCAAAAAAAAATAGTCTTGTAAAATAAATTTCGACAAATTTTAAATTATGCCGTTATCCCAAGACTTATCATAATTGCGATGTCCACCCTTTTCATTGTGTTCTCGTCTATTTGAGTGATTTTTTCTTTTAGCCGCCTTTTGTCGAGCGTGCGGAGTTGTTCTAAAAGCACCACACTATCTTTTGCAAGATTATATTTATCCTTATTCAGTTCGATATGCGTTGGTAATTTTGCCTTGCTAAGTTGGCTCGTGATGGCGGCGATAATTACAGTTGGGCTATATTTATTGCCGATGTCATTTTGCACCACCAAAACAGGGCGAACACCTCCCTGCTCGCTGCCAACCACCGGGCTTAAGTCTGCATAAAATATGTCGCCACGAACTACTTCCATACACTCCTTAACGCAAAATTTTTAAATTTTTGATAAAAATTTCTAATTTTTTATGCATTTTTTAATATTTTTTTAAAAATTTTGCTGAATTTTCACCATTATATTAATTTTTTCCTTTCAAAAAATTTATGGTGATTTGCAAATCGTCAACGCCTTCAAAATCTTTTTCAATTTGTTTTGTTGCGTTTTCGTATTCATTATCAGTGTATGCTTCGGGTGAGATTTTTGGCATTTTGGGGCGGACAATTTGCTTTAACGCTGATAGATATTTTATATACTCATTTATCAGTTCAAACATAATAATCCCCCTAAAACTAGATTTTAAACTTTAGCCAGCAACTTTTTTAGTTTTTCATAAAACTCTTCTTGCATGGTTTTAAACTCTTGCACCATTGATTTGAGTTGCTCTTCTTTAACCTTGCAATCCTTTTCAATTTTGATTGTGTCGATAATGCCCATCACTGTGCCAGATATCATCATTTCAACGATGTGGCGCGGAGTGGAATCCATCCACAAACTCATATAAAGCATTGCCGCTTGTTTAAATTTTTTAAATTTGCTATTGTCCTGCACCTCTTCATCAAGATTAATTGCAAGCACATCACATTTTTGAGCAAATTTTTCATACATATCAAACTGCTTTTTAAATTGTTTTTTCAAGTCCTCATTCTTTAGTTTTTTGAGCACTTTATCAATCGCCAACATCCCAATTTTTGCATCTTGATACATTCGATTGAGCAATTTTAATTCGTTTTTTTCCATAATACCCCCACAAAAATTTCTCAACTTTATTTTTCGTTAAAAAAAAATAATTATGCACGAAACATAATTATTCTAACTTTAAAAACAATTTTTAAATGAAATTTAATGCGTAGCCAAGCAGCAGGCTTGGAATGATTAGCATGGCGAGAATAAACACATTTTCCTTTATGTTTTTATTCTGTTTTAGAAGGACAATTATTCCCAACCCAGCATTAACGCAAAGGCCGGTGAGCAATGCACCAAATGTTATGCCTCCCTTTAGCAAAAACAACTCTGTGAGCACCACGCTAGAAGCGCAATTTGGAATAAGCCCTATTAGGCAGGCTAAAAGAGGCTGAACATAGATGCTCTTAGTGAGAAATTCTGCCAAATTATCTTCGCCCACCCAACCAATTATTAAGCCAAAAACTATGTTGATTATGAGCACAAAAAGGGCGATTTTTAAGCAGTGCAAAAGCGGATGAAGCCAATCAAACGATTTTGTTTCCACATGATGATGACAGCAACCGCCATGCGCAAGTTCACTCTCATGCTCATCAATTTCCTTTGATTGCGCTTCTGCCACAACATTTTCTTTTTCTTCGCTATGCGAGGCTTCATTTGCATGATTGTGCACATCTTCATGTATATATGCTTTTTGCTTTTTGAAAATCAGTTTATATAGCCCAATGGCAATAAAGCCGACCAGAATTGCAAACAAAATTTTTATGCCCAACAAAAGCAACAGCCATTTTATGCTTTTAGGATTTGAAATCATGAGCGGAAGTGCCTCATCGCTCGTGGCTATAAACACGGCCACTAATGCACCAACCGAAATCACTCGCTTTGTGAACAAATCTGCCGACACAACCGAAAACCCGCACTGTGGCACGCAACCGACCACTGCACCAAAGATTGGGCTCATGTTGCCTTTTAAAAGCCGATTGTTTTGAATTTTTTTTGCACACTTAAATTCAAACAGCTCAATTAGATAATAAACGATGAAAAGAAAGGGCAAAATTTTTGCCGTGTCACCAAACGCCTCTAAAAGTATTTTCCCTATTCCTTCCATAAAAAATCCTAAAAATTTTTAATTTTGCTCGTTTTTGTGCAAAAAATTGAAAATTTTAAAAAATTTTGTGTGATTTTTATTATTTTATAAATCCACACTGATAGCACACGCTGAACACTATCACAACTATTGCAAACAAAATTATAAACTTAATCCACTTCATGATTATATTTTAGCAAATTTAAAATAAAAAAACAATAATTTATAAAAACTTTATAATATCATCCTAAATTGGCAGTTTTGGAATAATAATCTTTTGCCCTGCTAAAAAGTTCGTTTTTCAACAACTCTCGACTTTGCCTGCTGCTCTCAAAAATGCTCAACACAAAATCTTTATCATAATTTTCAACAAAATATTTTGTGAGCAAATAATATGCTGAATATATGTTTTTGTTTTCGTCTAGCAATTCATCTAAGGTGAAATCAAATGGAATTTGCGTGTCCTCATCCTGCCCGCTTAAATAGGTTGCGATGCCTTCTCTTAAATATTTTTGCGGATAACCACAATTATGCTCCTTCATAAACAAACCATTCACATAGTGCACAAACTCGTGGAAAATGGTCTTTTTATAATAATCAACCGCCTGGTCAAAAGGTGTGCCATTCAAACTGTGCGTTGTGTGATTGAAATCGTGCAAAGAGAGATAGGTTATTTGATTTGCCTCAAAATTGAAATTGCCAATCATCCACCCTTGCAACTTTTTATCGGCAGGCAGATGATACATCTTTATGTAATATTCGTCATACTCCTTCTTTGACGGAACAATCTTTATTTTGACTTTGGTTTTTGGCTTGGCAACCTCAAAAAAGTCAAAGGCAATTTTGGCGTTTTGCTCTATGAAATTTGAAAGAATTTCAATTAAATCCTCATCACATTTATTATAGTGAAAAACGGCAAATTCATTTTCTTTTTTCATGCTTTGATTATATCATTAAGTTTGCGATTTGTCAATTTTCTTTTGAAGGCAAAATCATATGAACCGGCAGCAAAAGCAGGCAATTATTGCACATGCCACATTGCAAATAAGTGCAATGGGGATTGTGAGCAGAGTTTTTTTGACATGTGTGCACGAAAAATATATGCTAGAAACATAAAAAATCGTGTCGCTGCTGCCCATTATAACACTCGCACATTTGCCGATATAACTGTCCACCCCATAGCGAGCAAAAACATCTCTAAGCAGCACATACGCTGCATTTGAACTAAACGGCCTTATCAGAGTGAGTTCGCAAATTTCTGGCGGAATGCCAATAACACGAAAAACAGGGGCTAAAAAATTACACAGATAAGCACTTAGCCCACTGTTTCTAAAAAGTTCCACCGCCACAAACATGGCAATTATAAACGGCATTAAAGACGCCATCAAAGGCAGTGCTCCCTTTGCCCCATTCACAAAAGCTGTGTAGGCGTCAACACCTTTTATTAGAGCATAAAGCAAGATAAGTGCTATTAAAATTGGAATGAAAAGGTCAGCCATTGCGCTTCCCCTTTCTATAAATTAACGCAACCAACAGCACGCCTAAAATAGTTGGCAAAAAAGTGGAAACAATGGTGGGCCACAAAATGCAACTCGGGCTAACGCTGCCCGCTATGGCACGCATGCCAATCACTGTGGTGGGCAGCAACTGAATGCCTGTGGAATTTATCACCACAAGCATAATCATGGCGCGTGTGGCACGCTTGTCCCCTTTATCTAACCCCTGCATTGCCTTTATGCCATAAGGCGTGGCGGCAGAGCCTATTCCTATTATGTTTGACGCTATGTTTAAGCAAATGTTTTTCTCAGTTTCTTCATCCGTTTTGCCGAAAATGTATTGCACTGGGCGGCTCAAAATTTTGGATAGTTTATGGCTCAATTTACAATCGTCAAGCACTTGCATTATGCCCATCCAAACTGCATATATGCCAATAAATTCTATGCACATCGACACGCCCATTTTGGCGGCTTCCATCATTGTGCCCACCACTGTGGACGGCGCAAAAACGCACAGCATTGCCAAACTTGCCACAATCATAACAATCCAAATTTTGCTCATACATAAAAATATGAAAGCAAGCGATTAATTATGTGATTTCTTCCAAAATATAACTTTTCACTAAATATATGAACTGAATGCAGGTTGGGCGCTTTTCGCTATGCCAATAATCTTTCAATTTGCCCTTCAAGCTCTTTTCCCACAAACTTTTTATTAAATTCCTTATATCTCGCTCAATAGTGCACGCCTCCACCCCATATTTAGCCGCCAAACGAGGAAAAACCTCGCGTGAAAATGACTTGACCGAAATGCCATCATTAATAAGAAGTTCGAGAATATCATGCAGAAAATAAAATGCCAAATAATCCACCGAGATGCCCATACTTTTCAATTTCTTACTTATATAATAATTTAACGAAACAACCGCTCCAAACCTTGCCGATTTCTTCCCCATAACAAATCCTTCACCTAAAGAATATCACCTTAAAAAAGGCAAAGTCAAGCGTTTTTGTACAAAATTAGACAATTTTGTACAAAAATATTTAATTTAATCAATTTTTCGCGCAATCCACGGCAAAAATTATTTGACAGGTGTAAAATTAGACATAATAGTTTGAAAAGTTTAAAATATGTGCTAATATAATAGAAATGGGATTTAAAACCATAATAATTAAAGGAGAAGAGATGTTTTTATCTTATTGGGTGTATTATCTATTAGGGTTTATCATGCTGCCCGGCATAATTTTGGGCATTTATGCTCAAACGAAGGTCTATTCCACTTTCAATCAGTTTAATAAAAGCGAGGCAAAATCGGGCAGGAAAGCCAAAGATGTGGCAAGGAGCATGCTTGATGGTGCAGGATATAATGACATTATTATCAAACCTATACGTGGCGAACTCACAGACAACTTTGACCCTAGAAACAACACCGTTTCACTATCCGAAAATGTTTACGAAAATCCAAGCATTTCCGCAATTGGGGTGGCTTGCCATGAAATTGGGCACGTTTTCCAACATAAAGAAAATTATGCACCTATAAAGGCAAGAAATGCGCTTGTGCCTGTGATGAACTTTTTGGGATATATCACCTGGCCACTAATTATTGTGGGCATAATTATGGAGATGTTTTATTTGGGCACATCGGCAGATGTATTGCTATATCTCGGCGTTGGCACTTATGGGCTTAATGTGATATTTTGCCTAATCACCCTGCCTATCGAGTTAAATGCCAGCAAGCGCGCATACAAAATGCTGCTTGCCACACACGAAATGGATGAAGAAGAAGCTGAAGGCGTGAAAAAAGTGCTTAACGCCGCCGCACTCACCTATGTGGCAGCACTTATAACTTCAGTGTTGTCGCTAATTAGATTGCTTCTGTTTGCCTTTGCGTTTAGAAGAAATGACTAAAAAATCCACCAAAATGGTGGATTTTTTATGCTAAGTGCTTTGGCTTGAACGACTTTGCCGTAGGCACTTAAGTGAGAGCCTTTTCTACTCACATCCTTATTTTCGCAGGAGTGAAGTGCTTTGGCTCGAACGACTTTGCCATAGGCTCTTAAATGAAAGTCAACTTTCTAATTACATCCTTATTCCCGAAGGCGCGAAGTGATTGGCTCGAACGACTTTGCCATAGGCACTTAAGTGAGAGCCAATCACTGAACTCCTTTCATCGTTAGAGAAATCCTCTTCTTTGCCAAATCGACTGAAAGCACTTTCACTTTCACGCGCTCGCCCACTTTTAGAACATCGCTTGGGTGAGAGATGAAACTATCACTAATCTGTGAAATGTGCACTAATCCATCTTGATGCACGCCAATATCCACAAATGCGCCAAAGTCTATCACATTGCGCACCGTGCCATCTAGCACCATATCTGGCTTTAAATCTTCCATAGAGAGAATGTCGCTTCTCAGTTCTGGCAAAGGCATATCTTCACGCACATCTCTGCCCGGCTTTAAAAGTTCTTTCACAATGTCTTGCAAGGTTGGCACACCAACGCCAATGGTGTCCGCCACCTTTTGCTCGCCCTTTTTGTCTATTAAAGTTGGCAACATGCTTAACTCGCCTGCACGGATTTGCTCGTCAGTTAAATTAAACAAATCTAGCAGTTTTTTCACTGCACCATAACTCTCTGGGTGAACGGCAGTGTTATCCAAAATATTTTCGCCGTCTGTTATACGCAAGAAACCTGCACACTGCTCATAGGCCTTAGGTCCCATCTTTTTAACCTTTAAAAGTTCTTCGCGGTTTTTGATGTGCTTAACCTGACTGCGATAGTCCACAATGTTTTCTGCAAGACTACCCGAGATGCCAGAAACGAACGAAAGTAGGCTAACAGAAGCTGTGTTTAAATCCACACCCACGCTATTCACACAATCTTCCACCGTGTTATCCAACACTTCGGTTAGGCGATTTTGTGGCATATCGTGCTGATATTGCCCCACGCCGATCGATTTAACATCAATCTTTATTAACTCAGCGAGTGGGTCTTGAAGGCGGCGAGCGATTGAAACTGCACTGCGCAAATTAACATCATAGTCTGGGAACTCTTTTGCAGCAAGTTTTGACGCACTATAAACAGATGCGCCCGCCTCGTTGACCATGGCATAACTAACTTTGCGAGGGCATTCTTTTATCAATTCCGCCACCAAAATTTCGCTCTCTTTGCTAGCCGTGCCATTGCCTATGGCAACAATGTCAACCTTATTTTTCACTATCATGTCTAGCAAAATTTTCTTTGCTTCATCTCGCCTATTTTGTGGTGGGAATGGGTGAATAACTGAGGTGGCTAACACATCTCCCTTTATGTCTATTATTGCGATTTTACAACCATTATAATAGCCTGGGTCGTAACCCATTATCACATTATTTTTAAGCGGTGCTTGAAGAAGCAATGGCTTTAAATTGACCTCAAACATCTTAATGGCTTGCTCGTTAGCGCGGTCGGTTAGCGCAGTGCGACACTCACGCTCAAGAGATGGAAACAACAACCTATCATAACTATCCGCGATGGTTTCTTCCATTATGGTGTTTGTGAACTCATTATCCTTTTTATAAGCATTTTCAATTTCAGTTAGGGTTAGTTTTGGATTAATTTCAATATCCACCTTTAAGCATTTCTCTTTTTCACCACGGTTGAGGGCTAAAATGCGGTGGCTTGGAATTTTTGCCACTTCACCTTTAAAGTCCTTATAATTTTCGTATGTTTTATTTTCGTCCGCCTTTTCGTCCCACACAGCCAAAATATTGGCTTTTTTAGCGATAATATCTCGCAGGGTTTTGCGAAGATTTGCGTCATCACTTATGCGCTCAGCGATAATATCTTTTGCGCCTGCAATGGCGTCTGCCGTGTCTTTAACGCCCTTTTCTTCGCTCACATAAGTGGCCGCCAAATTTTCAACCGGCGCGGTCAAATTCTGTGCTTGAATTAAGTCTGCAAGCGGCTCTAAGCCCTTTGCGATTGCCACTGTGGCACGCGTTTTGCGCTTTGGCTTATATGGCCTATAAATATCTTCAACTTCTGTTAAGGTTAGTGCGTTTTCAAGCGCCTTGGCAATTTCGTCCGTCCACTTCTCTTGCTCGCGAATGACCTTTTCCACTTTCTCTTTTTCTTTATTTAAGTTTCTTAAATAATTTAACCTATCGGCAAAATCTCTAAGCACTTGGTCATCACACGCACCGTGCATCTCTTTGCGATAACGCGCAATGAACGGGATTGTGTTGCCCTCATCGATAAGATTGATAATGTTTTCTGCATACTGCTCTTTTAAATTGAATTCGTACGCCAACTGTTTTGATAATTCCATTTGTTACTTCCTTTTAAATTGATTACAATAATGTTAGAAATCTAACCTTTTAATTATAGCAAAGAAAAAAATTTTTTCAAAACAAAAAACTCCGCGTTATGCGGAATTTTTTAATGCTTATAGTCTTTGTTGTGCGATTGCACGGTGAGATAGGTTTGCCTGCGCTCGTTTGCGTCATTTTCGCTTGCGGAAAGCAGATTATCCTTATGCTCGGAGTTCACTTTCTCCAAAATGGAGAAGCGGTTTTCACTTTCAACATATTCTCGATAATTCATCGTTGGGTCGAAACTATCCACTTTCATTGGATCATCTAATGCCGGATTATATCTAAACAGCGTGTTGTAGCCACTCTTCACCGAATTAAATGCGTGCTGCTGAGCATGGCGCAGATTATATCCATGGCTGATGCATGGAGCGTATGCGATGATTATGCTTGGGCCGTTATATTTCTCCGCCTCGACGAAGGCTTGCACGCACTGCTCTGGGTTTGCCCCCATGCACACCGTGGCAACATACACATCTTTATAACTCATCAGCATTGATGCCAAATCTTTCTTTTTTGTGGTTTTGCCTGTTAGGTTAAACTTGGCAGTTGCACCGCGCGGAGTGGACTTGCTGGTTTGACCGCCCGTGTTTGAATACACTTCCGTGTCTAAAATTAAAACGTTTACATTCTCACCCGTTGCCACAACATGGTCTAGCCCACCGAAACCGATATCATAAGCCCATCCATCACCGCCTATAATCCAAACACTAGGACTGGTGATTAATGAAATGTTTTGGAATAAATATTCATCTCGCTTTTCAATTTCGTTGCGCTTTTGATATGATTTTAATTCTTTAATTAACTTTTTGTTTGCTTCGTGATTTTCTGTGTTTTTCAAAAATTTAGCCACTTTTTCTTGAATTTTTGGTGAAAATTGTGTGTTTTTTAAGCGATTTATAAAAATTTCTCGCTGATTTTTCTTAGAGATGGCAATTCCATAACCAAATTCTGCATTGTCCTCAAACAGGCTATTTGCCCAACTTGGGCCAAAGCCGTCCTCATCCTTTGCATATGGACAAGTTGGATAAGTGCCACCATAAATTGACGAGCAACCGGTGGCGTTTGCGATGAGCATTCTATCACCGAAAAGTTGGGTGGCAAGTTTTATATATGGCGTTTCTCCACAACCTGCGCACGCACCTGAAAATTCAAAATATGGCTTTTTATATTGCACTCCTTTGACGGACAAATTTTCTTTTGGCGTCAGTTTTTTTGCACCCCTTTGGAAAAGAAGATTTTCCACTTCTCTATCTCTAATTTCTTGGGCATCTTTCATGATTAGCGCTTTCACCGGGCAAACTTCACTGCACACTCCACAACCTGTGCAATTAAGTGTGTCTATCTGCAGGTGATAATTCCCCTTTTCAACAAACGCCTTTTTTGCCTTAAAATTGGCAGGCAGGTTTTCTTTTTCGTCTATCAGCACAGGGCGAATTGCCGCATGCGGACACATCATTGTGCACCTGCCACACTGAATGCATTTTTCACTAATCCAATCCGGAAGTTCTGTGGCGATGGCGCGCTTTTCAAACTTTGCTGTGTCGGTTGGCATATGCCCGCTCTCATCAAAGACACTCACAGGAATTTTGTTGCCATCTTGCACACTAGTTGGCAAAATTATTTTGTTGAAATATTCGTCATTTTCTTTCAACTGAGAATTTGGCGAGGTTTGAGTGAGCCGCTTTGTGTCTATCTTAGAAATTTTTTCTTCTATGTTTTCGATTGCCTTATAGTTTGCTTCCAAAAGCGCCTTACCCTTCTTGCCATAAGATTTTTCAATCATGCTTTTGATGCTCTTAAAGGCTCTTTCAAAAGGAATAAGTTTTTTCACGCTAAATAGAGCGGTTTGCATGATTGTGTTGATTTTGCCGCCCAAATGATTTTGAGTGGCAATTTTGTTTGCATCAATGGTGAAAAGCGAAATGTGCTTTTCCTTAATATCCCGCTTCATTTTGTTTGGCATAATTTCGTTTAATTTCTTAACCGACAAACCAGAATTTAGCAACATAATGCCGTTTTGATTTAGGCAATCGGTGATGTCGTATTTCGACACAAACCCTATGTTGTTGCACATCATCAAATCCACCTTTGTGGGATTGAATGGCGCTAAGATTGGTTTTTGGCTCGAGCGCAGGTGCGAAATGGTGAGGCTGCCAGATTTTTTGCTATCGTAATCAAAATAGCCCTGAGCAAAACAATCCGTTTCATCTGCCAAAATTTTGATTGTGTTTTTCACCGAACTTACACTGCCATCACTGCCCAGACCATAAACACGCATTGAGAAATCGCTGAAATTATCCACAAATCTTTCTTCCACATTAAGGCTAGTGTGGGACACATCATCGTTGATGCCAACCGTGAAAAACTCTTTCTCGCCCATTTGCTCAAACACGGCAAGAGCCATATCCGGAGTGAACTCTTTGCCACCCAAACCAAAGCACCCGTTGGCGCACGGAATTGACTTTTTTGCATGAGATAATGCCGCCATGATTGTGCTTGTGAGAGTGTCCACCCCATTCACATCTAAATTGCGTTCTAGCACGGCGATGTTTTTTGTGGTTTTGGGCAACAATTTAATAAATTCTTTTTCGTCAAAAGGCTTCAATAGCCTAACTTTTATCAACCCAACCTTGCCCTTGGCTTGGCTAAGCGAAAGCGAAACTGTGTCCGCCGAAGTGCCCATAGCCACCACCACATTTTCAGCGTTTGGGTCGCCAAAATATTCAACTGTGGCATATTTTCTGCCCGTGATTGTGCTTTGCTTTTTTATTGCGGAGCGAAATTCCGCTATGACATTTGCATATCTTTTAAGGGCAAGCACCCTATTTTGCATAAACACATCTGGATTTTGATTTGTGCCAGCAGAATAAGGATTATCGTTAGAAATTGCTCTGTTTTTAAATGGCAAGAAATCTGATGGGGAAACAATCTTTTTTATATCTTCAAGTTCGCTAATATAGACGGTGTTAAGTTCGTGGCTGGTGCGGAAGCCGTCAAAGAAGCAGATAAACGGAGTGCTAGATTTTAGGCTAGCAATTTCGCACGCAATGGCAAGGTCATTAACCTCTTGCACACTAGAGCAACACACTAGATTAAAACCTGTTTTTAAGCAAGCATAAATGTCGCTATAATCACAAAAAATGTTTAGAGCGTGCGTTGCAACTGTGCGCGCTGCCACATAAAACACGCAAGGAATCCCCTCGCCCGCAATTTTATACATATTTGGAATCATGAGCATTAGCCCTTGGCTAGAAGTGAATGTGGTGGTTTTTGCACCCGCCACCAAACTGCCATGAACAGCGCCCGCCACCCCGGCTTCGCTCTGCATTTGGACAAGACGGAGTTTCTCACCAAAGATGTTTTTCTTATTTTCAAAAACAAATTGGTCGCAATCCTCAGCCATTGGGCTGGACGGCGTGATTGGATATATCACCGCCACATCGTTGAACATATATGCAATGTTTGCTGCCGCAAAATTTCCATCAACCGTTATTTTTTTCATAATTCTCCTTAATAAATCTCTAACATTTATATTAAAACATTTAAATTAAATTTCAAAACAATAAAGAGAAAATATTTAAAATATGCGTAATATTTGAGGAAATATTGAACATTTTAACCACATTTTGATTAAAAAAGGGTAATTCGCCCTTTTAAAATATTGTTGTTAGTGTGTAAACCATAAGACCAATGAGCAGTGCTGTTAAAACTAGGTATCTAATAAGGAGTGGCTTATTTTTAGCAAGTGCTTCTCGCCTATATCTTGGTTTTGAAAGAACGGCAAATAATAAATACATCAAAACAAATATGGCTTCTGGAATAAACAAATATTTTATCTTTGTGATGCTATAAGCAACCACAAATGCAACTGCACACACAATACAAGCAACCGTTATCCAGAAAAATTTACGCGAGTTTTTTTCGTCTAACACTTTGCGATTTTCAATGTCCTCATCACTAATTAAATCGTCTAGCGTTGTGCCAAAAGTTTTAGCAAGCAATTTTAGGCTTTCCAAACTTGAATAGCCCAAATCTGTTTCCCACTTTGAAATTGCTGTGCGCGTTACATAGATTTTTGACGCCAACTCGTATTGCGTTAAGTTGTTATCTCGCCTTAACTTTTTTAGTTTTTCACTGAATTTCATTTTTTCACCTCCTGCCAAAATTATATAAGGAAATTTTTAAATTTCAAGCGAAATTTGCGACACTCTTGCTCACATTAATAAAAGTGTGATATTTTCGCTTTTTGCTAATTATTTTAATCTTTTGAAATATAAAGATAACTATTTTATGAATAATTCTTAAGAAAATATTTCCAAAAAAGATATTGACAAATTTCATTTTACTGATAAAATATGATATAAAGAGTTTAAACACTTTCTTAAAAAGGAGAAATTATGAAAGGAATTATGAAAGAATTTCTTATTGTTGGCGGGAGCGTTCTTGCTTGCACTGCATTTGCAGGAATTATGGCTGGCGCTTGCATATCTCTAGATGTTGTATCTATGGACACAATAGCCAAATTCGATAGATCATCTTATGAATTACGCGATTCTTTAACGGGCGAACTAAAATTAGATGAACAAATTAAATATGTCGATTTAATAAAAGGTCAAAGGGTATATAATAAAAATATCCTTACATTAAATGTAACAAACGATTTAAACGATGAAAATCAATTCATTGTAAAATACTCTTTATCTGATGAAGATTATGAAAAGATTGCAAGATTTTTTGGCAATGAAAATTCGTTCTTGTTAAAAATGAGTGCCCCTCATAAAAGCACCACCACTGAAGCCAATAAGTTTGAGGAAAATAACCTTAATAGTTTGTGTGACACAATCAACTCGGTAGTTTACACATATGACCCAGTTTATGTTAGCGCAGAAGGCACTGTTGTTGTTGATTATTTCAGCAATGCAAATCCTGATTTATAAACAAATATTGATAAATATGCAAACTGTTAATACAAACATCAAAAGCACAAAATAACATATCTAACAATTTTCGATTTGTTTTTCATTAGACTTTGCACTTATAGTTTGGTCTGCGATAAAAAGATTTAATTTATATTGCGCTTGAAACAGCAACCGCTAACGCATAAATTTATTAAAAACTCGCCACAGATAAATTTGCGCGAGTTTTTTCATCTAATTGACAGCATTTATTTATTTTGAAAACAAATAAAAATATGCTAAAATATGATTATGAGATATTTGATGATTGTGCAATATGACGGGCGGAAATTTTCGGGCTGGCAGAGGCAGGAAAACGCGGTCACTATCCAGCAGATTTTGGAAGAAAAACTGCAAATTTTATTAAAGCAGCAAGTTGTTTGCGTGGCAAGTGGACGAACTGATGCGGGCGTGTCGGCATATTTTCAGCCTGTGCATTTTGAATGTGAAAGAGAGATTGAACGGGATAAATTTTTGCATTCAATAAACGGACTTTTGCCAGATGAAATTAAGGTTTTAAGCGTTGTTGAAAGCGATATTCACGCTCGCTTTTCGGCAAAGAAAAAAACTTATGTTTATAAAATGTATGTCTCAAAAATTGATTTACCTCTCTATTCGTCTGCCCTGCGGGTTGAGCCAGATTTAGATTTTAAATTGATGAGAAAGTTTTGCCATCTGCTTGTGGGCAAGCACGATTTTTTGGGTTTTCGTGCTAGCGGCGGAGTGAACGAAACCACTGTGCGCACCATATATTCGGCAAAATTGGTGAGAGAGGGCGTCAATTTGACCTTTTATATCACAGGAGACGGATTTTTATATAAGATGGTGAGAAACATTGTGGGCACGATGCTTGAAATTGGCAAGCACAAATTAGATTTTGACGAAGTGAAATCTAGCCTGTTTAAGACCTTTAAGGCAAAGCACACTGCAAAGCCTGAGCATTTGTTTTTGCTAAATGTGGAATATGAATAGGGGGCTTTGATGCGCTTTGCGCATAGGCGGGCGTGCCGCCCGCCCAGCACAAAACTCTCGTTTTGTGCACAAAGCCCCTTGTGTTGCCCTTCAACTATAAATTTTGTTGGCGGAAAAACCTTAAAAACTATTGACAAATAAATATAATTTATTTATAATAACTAAGTATTGCTAGATATGCCTCATTTTTTGCCACACGGAAAGTGCGTCATATCACCCGACCTTGAACGCGAAATAAAAGGTCAAATTAAGGAGAATTATCTGTCGAGCAAGTCGCCAGATAAATTCTCAAAATTTCAAATGCTTTACTAAATTAACTTTGCTATCGCAAAGATTTTAAAATCCTTATGCGGTTGCTAGCAATCTATCACCGCATATGATTTAAAATTCTAAAGAATGCTTAATTTAGTAAAGACGCTTAAAATTAAAGGAAATAAATTATCTGCCAAACTAGTTGTCAGATAATTAAAAGGAGAAATTATGAAAACATTAATGGCAAAACCTGCCACTGTTGAGAAAAAGTGGTGGATTATAGATGCCGATGGCAAAGTTTTGGGCCGCGTTGCAAGCGAAGCCGCAACCTTGCTTAGAGGCAAACACAAAGCCGATTTCACTCCAAATGTGGATTGTGGCGACTATGTTATTATCATTAATAGCGACAAACTTGTGTTGACAGGCAAAAAAGAGGAACAAAAATATTTCAAGCGTTATTCTGGCTATCAATCAGGTTTGCACCTCACTCAATATAAGACTATGATGGCAGAAAAAAGTGATGTTGCTCTTATGCGCGCAATTAAGGGTATGCTTCCAAAGAATAGTTTGGGAAGGACAATGGCAACCCACTGCAAAATTTATAAAGGCGCTGAGCATCAGCAACAAGCACAAAAACCAGAAGTATGGAACGGAGGTAAAAACTAATGGCAGAAAAAGAAGTTAAAGAAAAGACCACTAAAACTGCAAAAACCGCAGCACCTAAAACCACCACTAAAAAAGCAGAACCTAAGGCTGAAACTAAAACTATGAAGAAGACAGTTAAGGCTGAGGAAAAGCCTGCAAAGAAAGTGGCAGAAAAAGAAGCAAAACCTGCTGCAAAGAAGGCCGAAACCAAAACAACGGCAAAGGCAACCGAAAAGGCTGAAACTAAAACCGTGAAGAAAGCAGTGAAAACTGAAGAAAAGGCAGAAACCAAAAAGGTTGAAAAGGCAGAGCCTAAAACTGCAGCAAAGAAACCTGCAGCAAAAGCAGAAGAAAAGCCTGCAGCAAAGAAAACTGCAAAGCCTAAAAAGACCGCTGGCAAAGCGCAAGAGTTTTTAGGCACAGGCAAGAGAAAGACATCTGTTGCACGCGTTCGCTTAACCACAGGCACAGGCAAAATCGTTGTTAATGGTGAGGACCTTAAAAAATATTTTGTGTTAGACACATTAATCACAATCGTTAAGCAACCACTTGTTTTGACTGAAACGGAAAACACGGTTGACATTGTTGCCAACATCTATGGCGGTGGCAAATCTGGTCAGGCTGGTGCACTTCGTCATGGCATCACAAGAGCCTTGATTGACTATAAGGCAGAACTTCGCCCAGAGCTTAAAAAGGCAGGCTTCGTAACTCGCGATGCTAGAAAGAAAGAGCGTAAAAAATACGGCTTACACAAAGCACGTAGAGCACCTCAATTCAGCAAGCGTTAAGCCTCTACCCTATTTGAATTTGAAAAAGACCACTTCATGTGGCCTTTTTTATTTTATAAATCTTTTAGCCCTAAAACAATATCTGCCGACACGCCCAGAGCGATGCAAAGATTTTTTAAATTATCATAACCCGGCTTACTTTTACCCTTTAACCACTCGCTAACTTGACTTTGTTTTATCCCCAACAAATTGGCGAGTTGAGTTTGGTTCAAGTTATTTTCTTTCATTAATTCAGTTAAAATTTTTATAAAATCCATAAATTGCCTTTATAAAAATAATTTATAGAATTTTCTATCAAATATTAGCAATTATAGAAAATTCTATGCTATAATATTTTCATGGATAAAACATGTGCATTTTTCGGGCACCACATTGCGCCGAGTTTTCTTGAAGATAGAATTTATGAGGCGGCAGAAAATTTAATTTTAAATTGTGAGGTTAAAAACTTTTATGTCAACAGGCATGGGAATTTTGATGAAATTTCACTTCAGGTGTTGAGAAGATTAAGAGAAAAATATCCTGAAATTCAAATCTGCGTGGTGGTAGAAAACCCGCATTATAAAAGGGATGAATATGGTAATTCTCGCATAGCTTGCTATGATGATTATGAGGTGGTTAGTTTTGTCTTGGATAATTTATATTTTAAGGCGAGCATTGACGAAACTAATAAAAAGATTGCAGAAATTTGCAATTATGTGATTTGCTGGGTTGATATGTCCACAAAATTGCACAGCGGGGCTCAGCGGGCAGTTTGTTTTGCAAAAAAATTAAATAAAAAAATTATCAATTTGTGGCAATGAAAAAGAGAGACGTTTTTTACACTCGAAATTGTAAGTCATCTAAGTTTTAAACCATTTAATTTCACAAACAATTTAAAATAAATTTTAAATCACTTCAACCTATAAAGGCTTAAATTAAATCAATTTAAAACAAATATTACAATTTTTATAGAGCATAGAACTATCTCTCTATAATGTAAGGCGTTGCCTTACGATAGTATCTTGTGAGCATTTTGGAATATTATTCACAAATTTTTATTTTTTTAATTTTTCTAAAATCTCGTCAACTGATTTGGCAGTTATTGTGGCGTGATTTGCCAATAAATTTTCAATATTTTGCTTAATTTTGCTTTTTAAAGGCGTTTTTAACAAGATTTTTGTGGAATTTTTAAAATTTTTAAAGTTTTCATTAGATAAAAACATATCATCTGGAATGGCAATAATTGCGTTGCTTTGTGCGGAAAGTTTTTCACAAATTGCACTTTCTGCACTATTTAATTCTTCATTGATTAAGAGCAAGGGTTGGTCGGCAGACTTCAAAAGCAGCTTATTAAACATTTCGCCACCATTCACAAATTTTAGGTGCATAAGTTTTGCCAATTTTATGGCAGACGAACACACATTTTGATAATCCAGACCAAACACAACAATATTGCTCATACTTTCCCCCACACTAATTTCGCAATATATTTTAGCAAATAGCACAAATTTATTCAACTATTTTTCGATTTATTTTCGTTTTTTATCTCTTTTAAACACAATGATGAGCACATTTAAAGCAATCACAATGTCGATAATTAAAAACAACAGACGAATATCAATGTTGAGAGATGTGATAAAATAGTTGCCGATTAGATAGTTGAGATTATAATCATTGCCAACCACAAAACAGATATTCCCGTCTAAATCTGTGCGAAGGATAGATGCGGAAATTGATTTTAAGTTGTTGATTGCATCCTCAGCGGGAAGCCCATAGTCATTCTCGCCGCAACAAATCACCGCATATTTTGGCTTTGCCACATTCAAAAACTCTTTTGAAGAGGAATATTTGCTGCCGTGGTGCGCAACTTTTAGCACATCACACGCCAATTCGCTTGAATATTTAGAGGCAAGAACATTTTCCACCTCGGCGGAAATATCCGCAGCAAAAAGGAATGACGCTCCACAATATTCAAGTTTTATGACGGTGCTACAATCATTTGTGCTTGTGCCAACTTCTTCCACAAAAAATGAAATTTTATAGCCGTCTTGCTCAATCACACTCTCTTGGCTTTTGCACACCTTAATTTTTGCATTTGTGATGTCCTTCATCAAATTTTCATAATAAGCGGTTGTGCCCGCCACTGTGGGAATGAAAATTTCTCCAAGTTCAAATTCTTTAATGAGTTTGCGAGCGCCACCCGTGTGGTCAATATCCGCATGGGTAAGCACAAGATAATCAATATAATTATTGCGTTTGTCGTGAAACACTTTGCTTGAAAGATAGTTGGTTAATGTTACATTGCTTTCTTCTAGACCGCAATCTATAAGCATAATTTTTCCATTTGGCAGATTGATTGCAATGGCATCGCCCTGACCAATAGAAATAAAATGAACAAGCATCGCATCCCGCTTGGACACAATGCTAAAATCTTCACAAAGTTTTCTTCTTAAAAATGGATTTATCGACTGATAAAACAGACTAATCACGCTCAAAACTAGCATTATTAGCAATAAAATTGAAATTTTTACTTTCTTTTCATTAGATTGCATTTTTTCTTTTTTATCTTTCCCGTAAAAAGTTTAATTAGGTCCGGCATGGCTTCCACCGTTGCCCTATAGCCTTCTTTTATCATATCATTTTTGCCATTAATTTTCAACGAATTAAACTCTTTTAAGCGCGGACAAATCAAAATGTCGCTTAATTCGTGCCCTTTTTTGGAATTTGTGGCAGTCATTATGCCTATGCTGGCATTAAATTGCTTAAATAGTTTTTCGCTGGTTGTGCCCTCGCCTCTGGTGGAATTGCAGTCTATCGTAACCACATAATCGCAACCATTTAAGCGCAACACATCTGCTGGCACATTGTTGGCAACTCCGCCGTCTATAAGCGTCATATTCCTATATTTCACCGGCTCAAACACGCCCGGAATGGCACAACTGCCGGTTATCACCTTGCTGAGTTCTCCGTCCTTAAAATGAATTTCTTGCCCGGTTTTTAAATCCACAGCAACTGCCACATATGGAATTTTCAACTGCTCCACTCTGCCAACAGGCATGCAAGTTTTTATAATTTGCTGCAATCCGTCTAATTTTGAAGGCAAAAAACCTAATTTGGAACGCTTAAAATCTTTATTTTTTATGTTATTTGTGAGTTTGAACATATCTTCATATTTTAGCCCACAAGCATAAAGTGCGCCAAACAAACTGCCCGCACTCGTGCCTGCAACCATATCGAAAGTTATGCCATAGTCTTCAAACGCCTTAAAAGCACCAATAAATGAAAATCCGCGCGTCCCTCCGCCGCTTAGGCACAGACCCACTTTATATTTCTTTTTAAATCTTTGCTTGCGCTTTTCATTTAATTTATTCATTTATCTCTCTTTTCTGTTATTTTAATCAAAATTTCAGTTTTTTACTAACATTTATGAGCCATTTTTAAAATTTGATAAAAAAAAGCCCTAAAACTAGGGCTTTTAATTTATTATTTCTTACCGCCTTTGCCTTCTTTGTCGCGAATTCTTTCAAGCATAATCTTCGTTGCTTCGATGTCGCTTTCAAGGTTAGCAATTTGCTCTTCAAGAATGTTGTTTGTGTGCTCCAAGATTGGGTATCTATCTTTATTTGCGGCAATAACTTCTTCGCAATGTTGAACACTTAAACGCAAACCATCAAGAAGCTCAAGTTCGTTAGCAAGTTTTTGTGCTTTTTCTTTGTCGATATCCACATAGTTGTTTACACCATAAAGTGCAACTTTTTGCTTAGCAACAACAGCATCTTTTCTGCGAAGTTTGATTTGGTTTCTTTCAAGTTCGTTCATAATCTTCTTTAATGGACGATACTCTTTAAGGTTAATTCTATAATCTTTCTTTGCAGTCTTTAACCTTTCTTCCAACACTTCCAAGCGCCTTAAGCACTCTTCCTCTGTCATATCAACAGTGTAGATAGTTGTAACATCAGTGTGGGTGGTGTTTTGACTTTCGCTGAGTTTTTGATTTAACTCTTCAATCTTTGCCTTTAAAGACTCGATTTCTTGCTTTGAAGCCTCATCCTCAACAGGCTCTTCATACTCTTCAACCGTTGTGGTTGTGGTTTCTTCAACAGTTTCAGGCTCTTCGGCTTCTGCCTCGGCTTCTTCTGTTGTTTGATTTAATATCTCATCAATGCTATAAGACTCTAACTCGCTAGAAGGTTTAACCTCTTCGTTTGCCTCTGCCTTAACTTCCTCTTCAACATCGCTGGAGATTTCGTCAAGAAGATTGTCAATTTCAAAGTCATCTTCTTCTGGCTCGCTCTCTTTTGCAGGCTCTTCTTTTGCCTCTTCCTTAACTGCTGGCTGCTCTTTCTCTGCAACGAGTTTCTTTTCCATCTCTTCAGGGTTGGCTTCTTCATCCTCTTCTAGAAGTTTGAAAATGTCCTCCTCATCGTCCTTGCCGGCAAGTTTTTTCTCTTCCTCAACTTTGGCTTCATTTATGGCTTCAAAGTCATATTCATGAGCACCATTCCCTTCTTGAGGGTTTTCAAGTTGCTTATATTGGTTATAATCTAATAAATCGCTACTTGAACTTGCGGGTTCTCTATCTTTATCGAACACGCCAATAATCATATGGCACAAGAAGGCTATAAGCCCACCGCCAACGACAACAATAGCAATGATTGCTAAAATGGTTACTAATGCCATCAAAAAATCCATAATCGTTCTCCTTTTTGGTTACGCCTATTATAACGCAGAATAAAAAATTTTTCAAGACCTTTTTTAAAATTTTTTTGAAATTTTTTAAAAATTTTTCATTTTTTGCGGCTTTTGGGGCGTTTTTTGCCATAAATTTATGGAAATTTGGCAAATTTTATCAATTTCTTAGCCCTTTAGGGTAAAGATTTTTAAACGCTCCGGCACTAATTTTAAACCCGCCAACCGCACATCTGTTAAATTTCACCACGCCATATCCGTCCGTTTCATGAACCTCAAGTTGCTCGCCATGAAGATATTTTTTTGCTTCTTCACTATTATATGGCAAATCTATATATTTGTGAAAGAAATTTCCAAAGGCGGAAAACAAAAAGTGGTTAGGTTTGAAAATTTTGCCCACTTTTTCACCCATATTGACACCCAAAGAGATGTAATTAACGCCTTTTTTGACGAAATCGAGATTTGGCACGAAAAATACTGAATTATTATATTCATATAGTTTTGCCGTCAAGTCTAATTCTTTAATTGTGCTTTTGCACGAAAAATCTTCTTTTAGCCTCAAATTTGGATTTGAGCACATTGTGTTTGCAGCAAGTTTCACTAAAACTGCCACGAACTGACCTTCTCCCCTATTTTTATGAGGATAAATCCTAACAGCCTCTGGAATGCCTATGCCCCGATTAAATGGCGCAGCAATATTTTCCAATTTATATTTATGCGTCTTTAAAAATTCACTTATCACGCCCTCATTTTCGAGTTTTGAATAGGTGCAAGTGGAATAAATGATTTTCCCGCCCTCTTTTAAGCATTTGTCCGCCTCATTTAAGATTTGAAGTTGCCTTTGAGCGTTCATGAGCGGGAGATTTTCATTCCATGCCGCCACATACTCTTCACCTCGCCTAAACATTCCTTCTCCACTGCAAGGGGCATCGACCAAGCAGACATCAAAACTATTGGCATAGGCTTTGGCAATGTTTTCAGGCGTGTCGCTAGAAATTATCACATTCCTTAGCCCCATTCGTTCAACATTGGAATATAACACTTTGGCACGGGGTTTTTCAATTTCATTGCTCACAAGCACCCCCCTAGGCAATCGATTGGCAATTTGGATGGTTTTGCCACCCGGAGCGGCACACATATCAAGCACAGCCTCATCTCCATTAAATTTTATTGAATTGACTGTGAACATTGCACTTGCGTCTTGCACATAAAATGCGCCTGCGTGATGAAGCGGATGCTTACCTAGTTTTTCGCTCACATAAAACCCGTCTTCATAAGGGATTTTTTCCAACTTAAAATCTGCAATTGAGGCAAAATCTTTTAGAGAAATCTTATTTTTATTCACATAAATTGCTTTTTGCTCTGGCTTATTCATTGCCTTCAAGAAATCTTCAAATTCGCCACCTAAAAGCTCGTGCATATTCGTTAGAAATTTATCATTTAATCTAATCATATTGAGATTATAGCAAATTTATAAAAAATTTTCCACATTTTCTTGATTTTTCTATGCAATTTATCTAAACTATTATTAGAGGGGTTTATGCGCAAGTTAGAGATAATCAAACAAAAACGAAGATTTTATATGTTTAGTGAAAAAACGCGAAAGGCCGTTTTGGAAGTAAACGAATTTTTTAGAAAGTACACTATGGCGTTTGAAGAAAAAATTCACAAGATGTTTATTTATTACGACACGCCTGAACACGATTTGCAAAAATCAAATATTGTGCTCTTCAAAACGCACATTGGCGATTTTTGTGAGCTCAATATGGCAACTGAAAAAATTAGCAGCACTTCGCTTTACACTTTGCGCACAAAATATAAGCATTTCACACACCCAATCAAGCCACACGAAAGCCCAATTAAATATAAATCGTTTTTAATCGAAAGTTTTAAATCCATGTTTATGTCTTCACTGAGGTTTGACCCGGAATTTTTGCTCAAAAGGCTTCGCCCTGCGTATGTTATTGAAACGGTCAGCCGCGAATATCGAAGCACAAACATCACAGGGCTAAAAATCACATATTCTTTTGATGAAGATGTTTACACCAACTTTGAAAACAAGGTGAAAGCAAAAGCAAACATTCTAACGATATATCAGCACAGTGCAGAAGCCACTAATCCTGACTTTGATGATGTGATAGACAAATTAAATCATTATTGCAAAGAACTAACTCCAACGAGCGAAACTAAGATTATGATAGCGCGAAAACTGACAAGAGAAGCACCAATTCCTGCCAAACTAAAAGCGGCAGACAAGAATGCAAAAAAGGCAAAAAAATAAGAAGAGGATTAATCCTCTTCTTTTGTTTCCTCATCAGCGGAAGGAATGTCTGCTTCCAAATATATGCCAATCATTTGCTCGGCTGCACCATTGTTGTTTTCCACCTTCAACCTGTGCAAATATTTGTTTGAATTAGACGTTTTATAATAATAGATATATTCATCGTCTGCACCAATGTCAAAACTCTCCATATCTGCATCTTCAAGTTTGGCAATCAATTCTGCCTCAGCACCAAAACTAAACGCATTTGGGAAGGCAATTGCTTTAACTTCATTGTCTGAATTATAATAAACAAGCTTTGACCTGGTGAAGCCTATCACATTTATGCCAGTTTCAGTGAGGATAACTTTGCTCATGCAACCCTCGCTAGTTAGATTGTCGTGCCAAGCATAGGCGCAGTAAACTTTGTCATCGCGGGTGGCAACTATTGTTGAGCCATCTAATGTGAAATAGAAACTGTATAAATCTGAGCCCTTCCAGCAAGCATTTGCATTGCCCGAGGCATCGCAATAATATAATGTTTTGCCAGCCTGAACATTTGGGTTTGTGTCCATTTCAAAGAAAACATATCCGCTAACCACTGCTTTTAGGGTGATTTGACGAGTTTCAACATGGAAGGAAGAGTTCACATCGCCCGTGATGGCGTTTAGCCTGTTGATTGTGTATTTCCCATCGCTCGAAGTGAGATAATAGATATTCTCATAAGCGTTTGCAACTCTTGCATCTGGAAGCAATAGATTGCCACTTTCAATATCTGTGGCAACTTCAACCGGCTTGCCTGCCTTCTTGCCACCAACATCAATTCTTATTAAGCGATTTGCCTTTGGAGTTTCCTCATCTTCTTGACCTAAAAGAGTGCCTTTTTCATAAACCACAAGGAATGTGGAGCTGCCATTTGAATAGAATGAATACTCAAGATTGTCATTATATGTTTGGCTTTCATAAAGCTCTTCAACCTTATTTGAACCGTCTAATTTAACTCTATAAAACAACACTCGCTTGTTTGCCCAACCGCCAATTTCTGGAATTTCTTCTCTAAGGCATGAGCCGGTGAAATAAAGATAATCGCCAAAAACATATAACCCCGTGGCCTCAAAACCGCACAAAGAATCCGAAATGACCCAGCAATTTTGATCGTCCAACCTGCCATCAGCATTTAAGATTGGATTGCCATGTGCATCGAGTTTTGCCATCATGAGTGCACCTACAGTGAATTTGTCTTCCCTATTGGCGTCTTCCATATTCAAGTCATTTGCTGACTGATAGCCGTTGACGAAATAAAGAAAATCACCCTTTCGAACAGCCAAACCACCATTGCTATATGTTATTTCTTGTGATGTTGGATGTGGATGCTCATCTTTCTTGCCACAACTCACCAACCCGAGTGTGAACACACATAAAATTAAGCATATAAAGATTTTAGATAAATTTTTCATAAATTCTCCGCAAAAATACTTTGTTTATTTTAACACAAAAAATGAAAGTTGTCAATTAAGTTTTAGCATTATATAATTATTTCTTACTGCCAGATTTTTAAACAAATCGCCAACATATTCAAAAAAACTTTAAAATATGACTTTTTTGGATGGATTATGCCAAAAAAATTGTCATAGAATAAAATTTTAGCATTATATAATAGAGATATGAAAAGCAAAACAATTATAATTTCTAGCCAAACCAAAGGCGAAGGAAGAGGGATTTTAACCTTAACGCAAGATAACGGCATTTTAAAATGCAAACTGAGGCTCTATAATGTGGAAAAATTAAACCGCTATGCCAAAATTGGCATTTATCACAACGATGAAGTGTCGGTTGCCAATCTGCTTGATAGGGGTGGATTTTACGAAAGTTCTTTTGCGGGCGATTTTGATATGGACGGCGACTTTTATTCGGCAATAATAAAAACCGACTGCAACAACGAGGTGTTACTGGCGGGCGGCACATATGCAGGATATTATTTCAACAACACGGACGAGCAACAAAACTATGAAAACTGCACATATAAGCAAACATTTTATGAAGAAAAAGATGAAAATTTAATAAAATTAGAAGAAAATCCACAAAAAAACGCTCAAATTTGTGAAAATAACGAAGAAAATGATAAAACAGATGAAATAAAAAGTGAAGAGCCTAAAAGGGTGGCACCATCAATTTTGGAGCAAATTTTGCCACAACTTAAATTTATTTTTGAGCACAACCAACCAAATGATGAATTAAACAATTTAATTGAAACGGGAAAATTTGTTAGCATGCCAAATGGAGAATATTCGCTTGGTGCTATTTATGAAAATGAGGAAGTTAAATTTATTTGTTATGCTGTTAAAAGCAAATATAATGTGCCTCCAAGCGAAGAGCTAGGCAAAAACTATCAATGGTTGCCACTAGATAAGGACGACCCTTTGAGTGATGGCTATTATATAGTTTTTCAAGACGCAAAGGATTTAAAGATTATTGAATTTTAAAAAACGCAACAGTTGTTGCGTTTAAATTTTTGTTTCAACATAGGCTTTTTTTGAAAATTTTAACACATCTTCAAGTTTTTGCTTTAAACTTTCTAGGTCAAACACAAAAGGCTCGCCATAATCTTTCGTGGATAGGTCGCAAATCAGTTCATAATAATTTTTTGCCTGCTCATACATATCCTCACTATCCTCTCTATCTCTTTGAATGAATATGCCATATGTGTTGATTTGCGAAGTGTAATAATAATCTGCAATGCGCCTTATGCTAGCGATCAAACTATTGATATAACCATAATCTTGATAGATTATCATGAGGTTGCCAAACTTTTGATTTAAAGATTGCATTTCCTCGTTTGAAATGATTGTGTCATACTCATCTGTGGTGAAACCACCCGCATTTTTAACTAGGTCGTTTAGAATTGCAGTGTTGTCCACCCCCTCATAAATTGACGAAGGGTGATGAAATCTCACAATTAAGAAGTTTGGTGGCACATTCGTGTGAATTTTATATTTCATCATTTCTCTGCCACGGAAAGCCCTTAATTTATCTTTATCATCATCTAAATTATAATGTTGATATGCACGCTTAAAATTGATTGAATCATTGAAATATAATTTTTTCTTCAGCGCGTAATACATCACCCATGCACGCGCAGCGTAGTCTTTTAAGTGATTGAGTGTGGCGTGCTTGTTTAATTTGGCCTTGATTGTGCGTCTGCCACGAGAAAATTGAAGAATTAATTCGGCTTCCGCCCGCTCGACATTTTCTGCCATTTCGTCCAAATCCATTTCCTTTAAGTTAAGGCAAGATTTTTCAAAATTTGGCAAATTGCTTATGCCCTGCTTAAAAACTCCATAATAGGCACGGACAACCTGCCTATAAAACTCATAAACAGCACGAGAAAATCGCTCAAAGCATTTCCATTCATGATATTCAATTGAAGAGTGATGATAAGCGTCTCTTTTCGACCTATAATAGTCGTAATCAAATTCTTTTGGCAAAACAAATTCAACTTTGCTTTCCTTCAACAACGCTTCATCTTCTTCACTAAGGGTGGGTCGGCGTTTGCCGCTAAAAGAAGGGGTGTAGTTTCCATCGTCAGTTCTATCTCCGCCGATATAGTAACCCATAGGCTCCTCCTTTCTATATTAATCTCGACATAATTATAGCATAGAAATTTGAAATTTTCAACCCATTAGTGAAAATTTCACTATAAAGCACTCAGTTCAGTTATTCTTCCGCCACCATAGCACATTCCGTTTTCATCATAAAGAACAGCAAACTGCCCTATTGCCACCGCCTTTTGTGGCTCTTTAAACTTCAATTTGACTTTATCCTTACCAACCACCTCAACTTCAACATCAATATCTGCCTGACGATATCTCAACTTTGCCTTGGCGTGAAAGTTGCCTGTCATCGTGTCGGTTATCCAATTAAAGCCTGTGATGAGAGCCGCTGAAGAATAAAGCGCTTTGTCGTCCCCAGAAGTGACATAAAGGATGTTTTTCTTGCAATCCTTTTTCACCACTGCCCAGCGCCCAGAATGCCCTGCCTTGCCGCCAAGATTAAGACCTTTGCTTTGACCGATTGTGTAATACATCACGCCATCGTGTTCGCCAATCTTTTTGCCAGACAAATCACATATATCGCCTTTTTTTGCGGGCAGATAATTTTTAAGAAAATTTTTGAAATTTCTCTCCCCGATGAAGCAAATGCCCGTGCTATCTTTTTTTTCTGCCGTAACCAGCCCTAATTCTTTGGCAATTTTCCTAACCTCAGTTTTGTTTATATCCGCAAGCGGAAACAGAGTTTTGGCAAGTTGTTGCTGATTTAATTGGTTTAGAAAATATGTTTGGTCTTTATTTTTATCTGCGGATTTATATAAATAAACCTTTCCATCTCTATCAACGCGCTTGCAATAATGACCGGTGGCAATATAGTCCGCCCCCAAACTCAACGCGTGCTCTAAAAATGGTCCAAACTTAATTTCTCGATTGCACAACACGTCTGGATTTGGTGTGAAACCCATCTTATATTCATCTAGCAAATATTGAAACACCCTTTCTTGATATTCTTTTGCGTAGTTCACTGTGTAGTATGGAATGCCCAACTTATTTGCCACGCGCTTCACATCTTCAAAGTCCGCTTCGGCCGAACAATTTCCATTCTGGTCGGTTTCTTCCCAATTAAGCATGAAAAGGCCAACAACATTATAGCCTTGTTGTTTTAATAAATATGCAGCAACCGAACTATCCACGCCACCGGAGAGCCCTACAACCACAGTTTTTTTATTCATAATTCCCTTTTAAATCACACTCTTGGCAGGCTAACGGGGATTTTAAATTTGTTTATGCAAACCATCACAATATCCACCAACCAAAGTGCAATCACCACGCCCCACACAAGCACTAGCAAATAAAACAGTTGATACCAATCGCCCGTTGGAGTGATTTTATTCACAAGCGTTATAAACGCATTAACAAGCCCCACCACGAAAAACACGCTATAAAACACGCCCATTTTGACGCGCCCCACATAATAATAGTGCGCCCCCATAAAGCCTAAAAAGATTGTGATTAAAATTAAACCTATGCGGCTCACATCCTGCGGGCAACCCTTTCTAAGCAAAACTCTATCGCCATCTCCTTCGCTATAAGCGTTTTTTGCCTCTGCATTCGTTGCCAAATTGAATTTTTGGAAGTTAAGTTCGCACCTTGGGCACTTCGCCATTTCAACCGGCATTTTAAAGTTGCATCTAGGGCAACGCTTGTTTTTGCGTTTAAATATGTTGATTTTTTCCATAAACTTATTATAACATTAAATGAAAATTTTTCAAATGGTTTTATTTAAACTTTTTTAAACAAAATTTTAGCGTTTTGCTAGATTTTTTCAAAAAAAAGCATTAAAATATAATTGAGGTTTTAATTATGATAATTATTTCTTGCGACCATGCTGGATTTGAACACGCTCAAAAATTGCAAAAATTTTTTGACAATAAAAAAATTGAATATAAATATATGGGGCCAAAAGAATATAATAAGGATGACGACTATCCTGATTTTGTTGCGCCTGCAACCCTTGAAGTGCTGAAAGACAAAGATAATTGCGGAATATTCATTTGTGGCTCAGGCATTGGCGCGAACATTGTGGCAAACAGGCAAAAAGGCATTCGTGCAGTGTGCGCGTTAGACACAGTTTCCGCTTTCCTCGCTCGCAAAGATGAAGATGCCAATGTGCTCACCTTGGGGGCACGGCTCACAAGTTTTAGAGCGTGCCTAAAAATTATTAAAGTGTTTTTAACGAGTGAATTTGAAGGCGGGCGCCACATTAGAAGAATTAATAAATATTAAAAGCAACATTCGTTGCTTTTTTAAAATTTTGGAGTGTATTCCTTGCTTGCGCTTGATAGCTCTTGTGTGAATGAATTCATCAGCCCAAGATTGATTGCATGATTGACCACTCGCTTATATTCGAGCGGAGTGATGTGGCGATTAATTTCTGGGAAAAGCACGGCGTCATACATTGGCTCATATTGGCTCATTATGCTCACAATAGTGTTTGAGCCAAGGCTTTTGGCAATAAAATTTAGGCAATTTATTGAATTTTGTGATTGGCCGGGGAGCACAAGTTGGCGGACTATCACACCTTTTTTCATCACGCCATTTTCCACAACATCTTTTGGCTGATTTCCCTTCATTTGCAAGATTGCTGCTTGCGCATTTTCAACATAGTTATTTGCCTTGCTATATTTCAAAGCGAGGTCGTTAGACGAATATTTATAGTCCACCAAATAGACATCAACATAATCTTTTAATAGTTTTATTGTGTCCGCATTCTCATAGCCGTTTGAATTCCACACCACGGGAATTTTGGGCTTATAGATTTTTAATGCAGAAATGATTTGTGCGGTGAAATGGCTTGGGCTAACTAGATTTATGTTGGCTGCACCTTTTTTTTCTAACGACTTGATTATTTTAATAAATTTGGCGATGCTCACATTTTTGCCCTTATTTTTATGACTAATTGGGTAATTTTGGCAGAAAACGCAGCGCAAATTGCAACCAGAAAAAAATATTGCTCCACTTCCCTTGCCCGCACTGATGACCGGCTCTTCAAACTGATGGAGCATCACTTTTGCAATTCTTAACTTTTCTTTTTGGAGGCAAAACCCTTTTTGGGACTTTCGCTCCACCCCACATTTGCGTGGGCATATTTCACATATCACAAAAGCATTTTAAATTAAAGGTGAAGATTTGTCAAGAAAATGTTCTAAACGAGCGGACAAACTAATAAATTTATTTTGAGGTGATTATGAAAAAGAAAATTTTATGTTTTGCTCTTTTGGCACTATCTATATTTAGTTTCACCGCTTGCAAAACCCAAAAAATCAATTTATGCGACCATCTGATTGAGGAAAGATACAATCTTTTTACGGCTGAGGACGACACTTATTGTGCCACCTATTCATCAGGAATGCGCGAAAAGGACTATGCCCTAGATGGCGTGAAAAACGAAATGGTGGATTTTGGCGTGATAACTTTTTCACGCATTGACAGGCAAAAAATTAAAGCGGACAACTGCAATTATATCATCACGATTGACGATGAGGTTTTGCAGGGTCAACTAACCAAATTCGAAGATGACAACACCTTCTCTGTGGACATAGGCAAAAAAGCAAATCAAGATAGCAGTGTGAGCATTCAACTAAACTTTGCGGACATCACTTTTGATAAAACCATGAAAAACACCACGGGAGAGTTTAGCGTGGATAAAGATGCCGCACTTTCCATTGCGGGCAACGAACTTGACGAACAAATTCAAAACTTCCAAAAAAATAAAAACGACTTTGAAGTGCTGATGAAAATCGTTAGGGACTATTCTAGTGAAACCAATTATTATTGGTATGTTGGAGTGGTTGGCAAAGACGGGTCAACCTTAGGAATATTGATTGACGCAAACAGTGGCGATGTTATCGCAAAAAAGGTCTAGCAAACGGCTAGGCTTTTTTTAAGTTAAAACCTTGTCTTTAAACTTAGCGGCGAGGTTAAACACATTTATAAACGCCTCGTCTAAATCAATATTTTCTAGCATGTTGCTTGCAGAGTGAATTAGATTGACATTCTCAAATCTGGCAAATTTTAAATTAAACTCGTCAATTCTAACTTCAAACCCCAATTTTTGCACAAGCACTTCGCCCATTATGCACGAAAAAAAGTTAAATAATTCATTCTTAGAGTTGTATGCGCACCTTATGCCCATTGCTTTGCACAGACGCACAACGCAAACCTCTTTCACATTCTCTTTTAACGAATTTGAAAAACAATTATGCTTAACGCCCAAAAACTCACATATTTCACCATATATTTCGCCATCACTCTTTAGGAATTGTGGTTCAATCATGAACTTAGACTAAATTAATTTTGTTCAAAAGTCAAACATTTTTTACAAAATATTAAATATTTGAAACATTTTTTAGTTCTTCACTTTCGCGTTCAAAACGAATTTTGAGTTCTTTATACTTCTCGCTAAGGTCAAATATGTACTTTTGCTTGCCGTCAAATGAAAGAGTGTCGTAATATTTTTTGTCTATCAACTCCTGAATTGGATTAATCACCACCTCATCGCGCGAAAGCAGACGCTTTACCCTTTCATACAACTCTTGGTCGTGCACCGAAAATGATAGTTTAGAATAAGGAAGTTGGTCAAAAACCGACCTTTCACGATGATAATTTCTCATTCTTGATTTGGCATCTCTTGCCAAAAAATATAGTTTACCTTTAATCCTTCTTTTCATATTTCCCCCTTTGCTTTAAACTAGGCTAAAACTTTTTTGATTTTATCCAAAGCATTTTGGTGGGGGTATTTTGTGGATTTTTGACTTGTTTTGTTTGATTTTGTCTAAACAAAAAGAGGGCTGTTAGCCCTCCTTTTTGCCATGATTTTTAAATTCAAAACCGCAGTGCTCACAAAACTTTGCGTTGCCGCTATTTTTCGTTTTGCAATTTGGGCAAGATTTAAGCCCTAAGCCCGTTTCTTGCTTTGCTCCGCAGTGCTCGCAATATTCAGCATTTTTGGTGATAACTCTGCCACAGCTATCGCATAGCCTTGTGCCGGCAATGCCCTTAGACACATTAGAATCTCTAACGCTCTTCCAACTATTAATCATGCTAAACGAAAACAAGAATAATTGAAGGCCAATCACGCCCACAATAAATGCAAATAGGCACGCCACAACAACAATCACATATTTAGCCCAATGCGTCATGTGAATGACGGCATACACTCCGCCAAATATTGAGCCTCCGGCAAGAGCCAAGCAGCAAAGTGCTATCAATATGAATATAAATTTTCCATAACGAGTTGTTTTATTAGACAATAATCCCATCTTTCACCTCTACTTTATCTTTTCGCCACAGTCTGGGCAGAATTTTGCATCTGGAGCAAGTTGCTTGCCACACTTTGGGCAAACCTTTTCACTTAACTGCAATTTTTCACCGCAGTGCACACAGAATTTGCTACCCTTTGAAATTGGCTCGCCACATTTTGGGCAGGATAAGGCTTGAATTGAACCGCACTCTGGGCAAAATTTGGATTTGCCCGGAATTGTGGCCCTACATTTGATGCACTGAATGGTTACCGGCTTGCGCCTATTTCTTGCAGAAGAAACGCTATCTGCAAACACTTCACCAAGGTGTGCGCCCGTGCTGATTCCCACTCCTAAGCCGGCAAAATTGTTGCCACCCGCAGGGTTTTTGGCAGCATCTTCCATTGCGTTTGCTGCCTTATACTGAGTGTATGTGCCAATTTGGTCGCCAATGACGCCCATCTTTGTGCGCTCATCCACCATTTTTTCCACTTCGTCTGGAAGGGAAAGATTTTCAATGACAAAGTTTGAAAGTTTTAAACCTAATGGGTCAAACTCTTCCTTGCTGTTTGCTTCAACAATCTTGGCTATCTCTTTATAGTTGGCAGCCAAGTCGAGTGCTGAAAGTTTGCTCTCGCCAATGGCGTCTGTGAGAAGCTGAATTAATGTTGACTTATATTGAGTTACCAAATCGCTGACCTTATAAACAGGGTTTGTGCCAAAGCACTCGCGCATAAACCTAGTTGGGTCACTCACCTTGAAAGCGAATGTGCCATAACCACGCAAGCGGATATGACCAAAATCCACATCTCTCATCATCACAGGATTTTGTGTGCCCCATTTTTGACCAAGGAAACGCTTAGTGTTTACGAAATAAACTTCCGCTTTAATTCTGCTCTCACCCTTTGTGGATAGGCTGAGAAGTTTTGTGAGGAACGGAATGTTTTCGCTCGAAAGTTTGTATGTGCCCGGGCCAAAAACATCTGCAATTTCCCCTTTGTGAACAAAGACTGCCGCTTGGCTTTCCCTAACCACCAAAGTGGAACTATTCATGATTTCTGCACCATTTGGCATTGGAAAACGATAAACAATGATATCGTTGCTGGCATCTTTCCATTCAATAACTGACAATAATTGTTTTTTAAACCAACCCATAAAATTCTCCTTAGCTTTATTTTATCATATAAAAAATTTAATTGCAAACGATTTCATTAAAATTGTTGTGTATGTCAACATTTTAGCCCTTAAACATTAAAGGTTGCCACAATAGGCAAATGGTCGCTATACACTAGATCTGGAATAGAAACATTGCTGAAATTATCGCTCATTTTATTTGAGCATAGAATATAATCAAACCTATATTTCCAGCCAAAATCCTCTGTTTCCACATTTCTGCTCTTATAACTGCGCCAGGTGTAAACCTTATTTTGCCCATTAAATTTACGCACCAAATCGCAAAAACCTTTATCTAAAAGGCGAGAAAGCGCTTCCCTTTCAAAATCTAAAAAGCCCGTTCTCCGTGCACACTCTTTTGGATGAGATAAATCCAATTCTGTGTGCGCCACATTAAAATCTGAGCAAAATATCACACGATTGTGTTTGTTTAATTCGTCTAAATATGAAGTGAGTTTTTTGATATATTCCATTTTGAAATCCAAGCGGCTGCCACCGTTTGGCACATAGCAATTCACCACAACGAAATTTTTAAAATATGCAGTGATAATTCTTCCTTCTAAATCTTCTTCACCATCAATCCCAAGCACCACTCTAACAGGCTCTTCTTTCGACAAAATCATCGTGCCGGCATATCCTGCCACATTCCCACAATTTAAAATGACATTATATTTATCTAAAAACAAATTTGAAGAAAAAATGCTGATTTGCTCGCCGATGTTTAAAAGCGATTTGGCGAGCTCTTCGTTTGCACGCACTTCTTGAATGCAAACCACATCCGCATCTAACTCATTTACCCACTCAAACAGCCCTTTGCTCGCCGATGACCTTATGCCGTTTATGTTGTAACTTACGATTTTCATTTTTTCTCCTTGTGCAAACGGGCACATATTTTAACCCTGATTTCCAATAATTTCATTATACCTAATGGATAATAAAAAATCAAGCAAGAAGGTTGATTTATTCGTCCTTTTCTTGCTTGTTAGTTTGCTTTGAAGATTGCCCTGCACCTTGCAAATTATTGGATGCGTTGGGGCTCTTATTCGCTTTGTCTTTTGCCTTTTTAAAGATTTGATTTAATATTTCGTCAATCTTATCTTTAAACCTTATGCTCAAATAGAATAGGATTGCCACAAACACCACAATTATTCCCCACACCACAAGCCCCCAGCCGTGGAAAGGAATTATTGCACCGTCCGCTAGGAAAACTGTGCAGCCAATCCCTAGTGCGCGTGCAATGATGTTCGTCCACATAAAGAAAGGGAAACTCATGTTGGTTAGCCCTGCAATTACGCACAAAATATCGTCTGGAAAGCACGGGAAAACCATCATTAAAAAGAAGAGATATTTTCCGCCGCTCATTCTGTCAATCCATTTGTTTGCAGTTTCTTCACCAATAATCCAATTTAAAAATTTTCTGCCCGCCTTTCGCCCGATGTAAAACATGATTATGCTGCCAACAAGCACGCCTAAATAACTCATTATGAAGGCTTCAAACCGCCCAAAAACTATTGAGCCTGCAACTGTAACGAAAATGGCAGGAATTTGCAAAATGGTGGTTTGCAAAATTTGAAACAACACAAAGATTGCCCGGCTAAAGACACCGCCACGCTCAACGATTTCTCGAATTTTCTTTACGGAATTAACCTTTTCCCACAGACCAGTGAAGCGCAGAAATAAAAAGCCCGCAAGCACAAGCAAAAACAACACCACGAGCACAACCAAAAATCTCATTATCTTGCCGTGGGTCGTTTTTGTGTCGAACAGGCGCTTAAATTTCTCTTTCATCTATTGTTAGTATATTTATTTTTTTGCTTTTTTTGCACAAAGTTTTAAATTTGCTATTTCACTTCTTCAATTTTTATCAAATTCGTGCAGCCGTTTTGCTTTGGCACACCGCTCGTTACGATTATGTTGTCCCCAACCGAAGCGAGATTGAGTGATTTCACGATTTCGCTAGCGAGAGCAAACATGGCATCTGTGGTGGAGTAAACCTTTGTTTTGACCGGTTGAACGCCAAATAGCACATCCATTTGGCGATAGACTTTTTCGTTTGGAGTGGCTCCAACCACACTCGCCTTTGCGTGGTGTCTGCTTATCATGTTGGCACTAAAACCTGTGGAGGTGAACACAACGATTGCCTTTGTGCTCTGCAAAAAACTTGCACTAACCGCACCATAAGAAATCACATCGGTTACATTGCTTTGCTTTGAAAAGTTTTCAACAAATTCTTTTTGATAGTCTATATGCTTTTCTGTTTCCACGCAAACGGTTGACATGGTTTTGACCGCTTCAACGGGATATTTGCCTGCGGCGGTTTCGCCCGAAAGCATGACAGCGCTTGTTCTATCGTAAACAGCATTTGCCACATCGCTCACCTCAGCGCGCGTTGGGCGATTGTTCGTTATCATAGTTTCAAGCATCTCGGTTGCCACAATGACAGGTTTGCCTAATTGATTTGCCTTTTTGATTATGGTCTTTTGAATTTCCGGCAATTTTTCAACCGAAAGTTCCACGCCCAAATCTCCGCGAGCCACCATCACCCCATCACTTGCCGAGATGATTGAATTCATGTTTTTAACACCTCGCGCAGATTCGATTTTAGAGATGATTTTCATATCTCCGCCATTTTTTTCGATGAAATCTCTCAGAGCGAGCACATCGTCCACTTCATTGACGAACGAAGCGGCAATCAAGTCAGCATCATTTTTAATGCCCCAAAGAATATCTGCCTTATCTTCATCATTTAGGTAAGGCGTGGAGAATTTCACATTTGGCAAGAACAAACTTTTTCGGTTAGAGAGCACTCCCGAATTTAATGCCCTCGTTATCACATCTTTATTTTTAACTTCAACCACTTTGAAAACTAGAAGTCCATTTACTGCCAAGATTTTGTTGCCAACGCTGATGTTTTTCACAATTTCTGGTTCGTTTAATGAAACTGCCTTTTCATTGCCTTCAATATCTCGCCCGGTAAACACAAAAGTTTGACCGCGCTTTATTTTCACAGAGCCCGCCTTGAATGTTTTCACGCGAATTTCTGGGCCGCGCGTGTCCAACATAATAGGAAGAGGTATATTTAACTCTTTCCTCAGTTTTTTCACATTCTTAACAATTTCATCCATATCCGGATGCTTGGCGTGCGAGAGATTAATTCTCACCACATTCATGCCATTTTGGCACATTTTTTTAAGCACTGAATAGTCCATGCAACTTGGACCAATGGTCGCCACAATTTTAGTTTTTTTCATTTTTCATCCCCTATTTGTTTTTATATTATATCAAATTAATTTTGAAAAAACTAATATTTTGTTTTTAAATTTATCTTTATTTTATATTTTTTCATAATGTTTTTTAATTTTTCTTTTTCTATTGTGCTTGAAACAACAATATATTTCACATTTTTTAAAGGGATAGCATCTTTAACTTGCACCTCTCCTATTAAATTTGTGTAACGAACAGATTTAGATGCCGCAATTTTATTTTGCCATTTTAAGCTAAAGAAATCACTTTCAAGATTAGGAATTAAAATCGTTTTTTCGGTTTTAATTTTATCATCTATAACGAACACAATTCCATCCGCATTTTTAATATATTTATAATAAGCATTTTCATTTGCATAAGAATAGCCAACGTCTTCAATTTTTGAATTTTTATTAAATTTTTTAAAAATTTCATTAATTATTTCATCTTTTTTTACATTTTTGAAAAAAATTTTTAAATTTATCGGATACTTTCTTGAAATTTTATCCAAATATCTGTAATAATCTTTTTTTGTTTTGTTTGGGTTTTGCTTAAAAAAGTCTTGCCAAGATATAGGTGTTTTTATAAATGTGTCAAGTTTTAAATAGTTTAAATATTCTCTATAATTTTTAAAAATTTTATTTAAATTAGATTGCAAAAACTCTTTGCAACTCACTTTAGGCACTTTATACTCACTTTGCTTTACATAATACGCCAATGAAATATATTCATCGCCATTAAAAGTGGCAAAATCTTTTTTTATCCCGCTTCTTTGCCTGCAAAGAATGGCACCAGATTTTATGATATTTTCAAAAGACAAATATAGTTTTTTGTTATCATTTTCACCTTTATTTACAACATAATAATAATTCATATATAAATTTTATCATTTTTTTGTGTTTTTTCAAACTTTTCTTATTAATTTTAAAAAACTAATTGAAAATTTTTTAGTTTATGATATAATTATATTGTATGGGGGTGAAATAGTTTCGACTATCAAATTATTTATCTATACGCATGCCGAGCGGCATCTCGTTAAACATGTGTTCGCTAGCACGAATTTAAATAAACGCTAAAAACGAAAATAAACTTGCTTACGCTGCCTAGTTGCGCGTGGCCGTCAGTTTAATGGTACCGATACATTAAAGTCTGGCGTCGATTATCGGTTAACGCTTTTGTGTGTTGCTCAGCGCACAGAAGTGTATAAATGAGATAGCCCAAGCAAAGTGTCAATGTTAGTTTGTTTGGGCGAATAAAGTCATTGACTAAGCATGTAGTGTATGGTTAAATAGTTTGTTAGGACAGGGGTGCAACTCCCCTCACCTCCACCAACCTAAACTTAAGTCGCACCACTTGGCTATTTTTATTTATTTTATAATAAAACTGATAAGGAATCAGTTTAACCAACTTTAATTTATTTAATTTTTTTATTTGTTTATATAACGTTCTTTAAAATATTGCAGTTTTGATTCATTATCCCAATTCCGCATATTATTCATCAATAGGGTGTTATCCCAATCATCCCACAAATTATATCCGTTTATCCAATCATTTCTATGTTCCAAAAGTAGTTTTCCCAATTCTAAACCAAATTCATCTGAATGAATCAAACTTTCCCATCTATTAAATCCTGCAAGTAAAGCAATTATGTGTTGAGCGTTCATTAAAGTAAATGGTTTATATTCGTCTATGTCAAATGAGACTATAATATCATCTATATCTGCAAAAAACTTAGGATTGTTATGACTATAAATCTCACCATCGAAAAATCTATTATCATAGTCTTTCTTAAAATTCTTTGCTTGACGCTTGAAAAAATCAAGATAATTCATAATACATTCCTCCTTTTATTTATTATCTTATTTGCATCCGTAAACATTCTTTGATAATAAATCAAAGTTGGTTTGCATTTTAAACATGGCTGATAAAAATCTTTACACGGATGAGCTGGCGTGCCATTAGCCATTATTATTTTATAATAAATTTTTATTATTGGCAAGCATTTATAAGGTTTTAAAAAAGAGCATGGCAAATTCGTACTGCACTTTGTCCCAAATCACTATTTAAATCAAAGATTATATCAAGGAGATCATGGAATAAAATGAATTTTTATACTATATAAATTTTTAAAATTTTCATAAAAATTGCACTTATAGATCTTTTTATCCACAACCAAATCCGCTTGAATAATTAAGAATTTAGATAAAAAGGCGTTTCGCTTTTGCTTCAGCTAGCGAACGCCTTTCTAAATTCTATTCAAGCGGTTTTATGAAATGTTTTGTGTGTGCTTGTCTGGCGGAGCGTAGCGACGCCACTTGTACCAAGACAAGCACACGAAAAAATATAGAAATTAAACATCAAGCATCTTCTATTATTCCGCTCTCCACATTTATAATGGAATTTGCTATTCTTTTTTCTTTACTTATAGGAGTTTCGTAATATCTTTCTGTTATCCCCCAAACTAATTTTTTTATATCATCTTCATTATCAATTAAGAATCTCCCATTTTCTTGCATTAATCCTGAATTTTGTTTTGTATAGTCTAAAATTTGATGTCTTTCCTCTTCAGAGAATTTATTGATTATTGTTATAGCCATAGCTATTCGTTTTCTGCTTGCTTTCCCAATTTTAGAGATCTCTAAACTACTTGAAACCTTAATAAAATCGCTGTTTAAAAAATCTGTAGTTTCTTCATCTGTTGCTTCCCTATATAAAACTTCTATTCCCTTAAAAATTGATGATATAGTTTCTAATTTTTGGAAATATAAAACATCTTCATCTTTTTTATATATAGCATCAGGATACAAATTAATTACTATACTCGCATTGTTTTCGTCATAAACAAAGTTGTTACCAAAACTAAATAGCAATCTCTTCTTTAAAAGCAATTGGGTAGGTCTAACCTTTTGAAAATAAAAATATTTATCATCTTGATATGAGCAAATATAATCAATTTTAGGAAATTCTGCTCTTTCCAACATCGCAAAATCAGCCGAATTAATATCGTCTTCCTTTAATATACTTAAACAAAAATCTTGTTTTGAAAACTCATTTATACTATACCATTGCCCTTCTTCTAAAAGTGTATTTGGATCATAGTTAACCGACTCTATATTATTAGGAAAACTATAGCAACTTTTATCATCTATTATTTTCTTAAAAGCCGATTCAAAATTTTGTTTTCTATTTTTTATTTTTGCTAACAATTGATTCATTTTTATATCTCCTTAGTTCAATAAATGTTGTTTCATTAATTCTTTTTAAATTTTCTAAATTTTCTAAATTGGCATTCCTTATTTTCCTTTTTGTAATTATAAACAATTTTGTTCCTTTAGATGATTTGACGTGATAAAATTTGTAACCAAATAGCAAATAAATTGGATTGAAATATTCAATTTGGGAAACCTGTGTAAATATAAATATTATTATATATACCATAATTAATTGTTGAATATTTTCTAAGCTAAGTCCTACAAAGAAGTATCCTAAATATGTTGGAATGAACGAACTATCCGCATATTCAACCTCTACACATGAACTCAAATTGTCGTTTGAAAAAGATTTCGCCAATAATAAAGATAATAATGATGTAATAATTGGCACTATCAATAGCAATATAACAAATATTGAATTGGGAATATTGAATAATGTCCAATTATGTTTTACCCCATACAATACTATAACCCACGAAGTTGCATTAAAAGTTAACAATAAACTATAAATAAAATTTAGCACTATTTCTCCTCGTTATTTTCTAAATATAAAAACATATTCATGTGCTAATAACAAAAAGTTATATTTTTCACTATTGGTTTTCCAAAAGCCTGTTGCTTTACAATTGTGTTGCTCTTTTATGATTATTTCTTTGATTTTAAAACCTGCGTTTATAAATCTTTGCATAACCTCAAAACCAAGCGGCTGAACCATGCCATTTTTTCTTGTATCTCCCATTACGATCGCACAAAATTTATTCTTTTTCAAAACACGATAGCATTCGCCTGCTACTCTTTCAATAGCAATAAGAAAATCTTTATATTTAAGTTGAGATAAATCCCCATCAATTCCATCGCTATATTTTATAATATCTGCATAAGGTGGATGGGTGCAAATTAAATCAACACTTTCATTTTTTATGTCATTTAATTGACAAGCATTGCCAATCCTAACATCAATGTTTGGATTGTTTTTGCATTCAAAATTTAGTTTATCCTTTGTTATCTCTACAGCATTTGGATTGATGTCAATACCTATGGCATTTCTATTGTTTAATTTACATTCAATTAAAGTAGTACCGCCTCCCACGAATTGATCAAGTACAAGGTCATTTTCTTTCGAGTATCGCAAAATAATATTTTTTGCAACAAAGGGCGAAAAATTGCCTCTATATTTTGCATCGTGAGTCGCCCACTTCCCTCGATTAGGAAAACTCCAAATCGTATTAGTTTCTAATTCAAATTTATTTTCCGCCATTTATTTTAATATTTCCTTCAATTTGCCATCTTCCAATTCTTTAAGATTATACATAGTGTCCAACACATCAAATGTTTCTTCCAAATTGTTTCTAGCACTTCGCCACGCTGTTCCATCTGTAATCCACACGAAAACAAACCCTTTTATGTCTTTGGATTCTTCCGCAAGCATTTTATAACTTCTTGCAGTTTCGTTTAATTTTGAACCGCCGCCAAAGCCACCATAAAAATTGGTTTCTATGGCATAAACACATTTATTTGTTTTAACAACAAAGTCAAATCTTTTCTTTGCCTTGCCATTGTTAGATAGAGCCGATAGGTCAATATTCCATGTTTCTTCAATATCTCTTAAATACATTTCTTTAAAATATGTGGCATCTTTAACAAAACCAGCGTTGACAATGTAATTTTCAACCAAATCTTCCATTAAATGTCCGCCACGATTTTTCCTACCATTTGAATCAAGTCCAACTTCAACTCCTAAGACATAATCTACCAAATTCTTAATTATGCGTTTAGATATAAGTTCAAACAAGCCTGACTTTTCCATAAATTCAGATAAAACATTAATATCTAAATCTTTATTAAATTTATAGGTATAATCTTTGCTGCTTTCTGACACACGAATTTCATTTTCTCTTACTGCCAACAAAATGGGAACACATTTTATTGTTTCTGGATATTTCTTTATTAAATTCTTGAAATCTTGTTCAATATTTTTTGAACCAACAAGCGAATTTAAGATGTTTAATTCAACTTTTATTTTGTCAACATTTCCATAAACCTTTGCAAAATCCACATAATAGCCAAAATTAGAAATGCTAACTTTAAATTGATTAAGCCAATCTTTAAAATTTCTATTCATTGTTTTCTCCTAAAAATTAAAATCTTTTGGACTTTTATTATCTTTTGTTTTCCAGAGCTCGTTTCCACTTAAACTAGAACCCCCTACAAAACCTGCAGCAGCAGATGGACTAGTAAACAAAATATCTTCCATCAGCACAAAATCTTGTGAAATTTTTTCTCTATTAATTTCTCTTGCTTTAATTGCCGAATTAGACATGCTTGGTTTAATTGATGGGTCTATTTGACTACCTTTTAAGACGACAAAGCCCTCATTTGTAAAAATTGCTTCTGCTTTAAGTTTGCCCTTAAAACTAAAAACAGGACTTTTTTTGCTATTTTTTTTAGAATCTTTTAAAAGAGGTTCAAATATCATATGTCCAAGCACGCCTATGATAATTTGGGCATAATCAATGTACTCTAACAATTCACTTTCTTTTTCTTCTGTAAAATTGCCGACATTTGGTTCATTGCCATTTTTTACCAAATATCGACCCGCAGACCTAGCCAAATTCGTAAATTTATTTTCTAAATAACTTATCTCTGTTGGTCCAAAAGAATTATTTTGCGTGGTGAGAACAATAACTTCATTCCAATCTGCCCAATATTTTTCTTTTAAATTCCTTTTATGTTCCAACAATCTACATAGCAATCCATCACCATTCTTCCTTGCAACAGCTTGGCCAACATATACTGCTTTTTGCCCAGAATTTAAGTCCTCTCCTAAAAGAAAATAAATTCCGGTTTGTTTTAAATGCTTTACGATGTCATTACTACCTTCTTTGCAATTTTCTAACATTGTACGAGGGATCTTATAAACAATCCCTGTCCAATTTTGCAAAGTACACTTGATTCTGCTTGAAGGTTCTCCATCCATTAAAAACAAATTAATTGATTTACCTTTTATCATTTAATTTTCTCCTTTTGTAATTTCTAACTACAATCTCTGTTATATCCCCACGTTTGCTTGCTTGGCAGTTTATCATTCTTTTTGCGTAAACCCTATCAATTTCAAAACCAGAGTATAAATCATCAAAGAAATTATCATTTTTATTGGCATTTTTAGGATCTGAATCAGATAGCATCAATAAGCAATTCCTTTTGTTTAATCCTTTAAATCTATTTGCCAACGTCACTTGATCATCGTCGTTAAAGCCACTCTTGTCATAACTTACAAATGAATTATTTTCAACAAGTGGTCTATAAGGTGGGTCAAAGTAAACAAAAGTTCTATCGTTCGCATTTGGCAAAACTTCTTCATAAGAACCATATGAAATTTCAACTTTTTGCAATAATTTACTACACAATTCAAGGTTGTGAGCATCGCAAATTAACGGATTCTTATATTTCCCATGCGGTACATTGAATTTGCCATCTTTGTTTACTCTATAAAGCCCATTAAAGCAAGTTTTATTTAAAAATATAAAGTCGGCACATTTTTCATAATCTTCATGACCATTAAGTTTAATTTGATTGTATCTATTCCTAACTTTATAGTAATAATCCGCCCTATTGGCTGTCGCCAAGTAATCTTTTTCTAAACTTTGAAGTTGATTTATAACATTTTTAACATCTGCTTTAATACATCTATAACAATTTATAAGTTCTTTGTTTATGTCGTTAATATATGCTTTTTTGATGTTGTAATTTTGTAAAATGTGAAAAAGCACCGCTCCACCGCCGACAAATGGTTCAATATATATATCAACTTCCCCATTTTGAAGTTCTTGCGGAAACATATTGTCAAAAGTGTTAATAAGCTGGCCTTTGCCACCTGCCCATTTTAAAAATGGCTTTGCAACATCTTTACACATACTCATATTTATTTTATCACTTATCCACCGAAAAAGCAACAAAATTATTATACGCTTGCCAATACTTGCTTAATTTTTCTATATATGTTATAATAAAAATGTGGATAAAGAGAAAGAAGAACTTTTAAAGCAATTTTGCAAATGGATAATAGATAATCGACAAGATTGGAATGGTCAAATAAAATCAGATGTAAAAAACTTATTAGATCTGTCCAAATCTGCCGAACAATTTTTCTATTCACTCATGGCATACTTCAATTTTGTTTCGACTTAGAGAACTTTTGCTCCACCAAACAAAATACCGCTATATATAGTGGTGTTTTTCGTTTATTCGTTGAATATTTTGTGTTTTTTGACATTTAGGCACAATTTAGGCACAAAAAGCAGCCACGCGGCTGCTTTATTTGTATTCAAACTCCAATTCGGTTTTGCGGAGGTAGATTTCGCCTTGTGGAATGTCTAACATGGACTTTGGCGTGGATTTGCGGGCATAGCAATAATTACAGTTGTGGTGGCAGGTGTCGTAGCGGCCTATATCAATTGAGGGCATACACCCGCAATATTTGCGCTGGCCATCAATTTTGTTGTTTTTGCGCTTAACCGTTATATTTTCATCCTTAAATTTTTCAGTTAAAAGCGTCTCAAAAATTGCGCCATCAATGCATTTACTTGGCAGAATGTTATATTTACTCCAATCTCCACTTTCCGCACACGCTTCAATTTGTATGTTATTTTCATTAGCGATTTGTGAAAATTTTTCTAAAATTTCGTGTTTTTGTGTTAAATTTGGTGCAAAAACGGTTTTTGAACAACCCTTATAACTTTCAATAACAAAACTTATTTTGCAATGTTTTGTATAACCTTTCAGTTGCTCGCACAAATATGTAAATTGTTTAATATGCCAATCTACATCAATTCCATCTGTCAACAAAATTGGGTCGTAACGCCAAATTACAGGGCAAAATTTTGTTAGCTCTTTAAATGTTTCAATCCTTTCATTTAGTGTCGGCAACCCACCCTCAATATTCTGCGGATAAGCGTTTAAGGTGAATAAAAAATAATATTTATAATCTTTAAGTTTGCTGAGTTTATTTAACATCGGTTTTGGATTTTTAGACCAAAACACAATGCCTTCAATATTGCCTTCCGTTTCAACTTTTTTATCGCCCAACAAATTATATTCAACGCTTTTAATTTTAAATGGTTTAAGTTCAATTTTGGCAATTTTGCTTGGGTTAATAGGATTTGGCACCAGCACAAAACCATCTTCCAATCGCTCAAAAAACCAATTGCTATAAAACGCAGGTATATCTGTCCGCCTAGAAACGCTTAAAATCATTATCTTACTCCATAAACTATTATACCTTTCCCGTCCAAAATGTCAAACTTTTTAAACTTAAAAGCCGGCTTTAATTTATTTATTAATTTATCTATAAAATCCTGTTCTTCTTTTGGCATGTGATAATCGCTGTTAATCGTATAATCGCAAATTAAATAAAAACTATCCTGATGTTGTAAAGCCTCTAGCAATTCTTTCTCCAAATTAGAATTGTTAGAAATTGTAAATAAAGAGTTGAAGAAACAAACGACTAAGTTTTGGTGTTTGCCTTGTAACATATATGTTCCAACATCATATTTTATGGTTTTGGGTAATTTGGGTTCAAAATTTTTATAAGCATCGGTTTTCTTAATCGCCCAATCACAATCATCAACACCCCAATATTTAACATCATCAAAAACTTCACTTGCACCAATGTAATCCAAACCAAGCCCACAGCCGAAAGAAAAGATAGTTATAATTCCAAATCACAATATGAAAAAGTTGAAGAATATTCTTCAACTTTTATATCATTTCGTAAGGAACTTTCCGTCTTTATTATAACAATTCTACTTAACTTTTTAGCCAAAACATGTCAGAATAGAAGCAACTTAGAGAATTTTTGCTCCACCAAATTAATTGAAAAATCAGCATATTTAGTGGTATTTTTAATCAACGCTCAAAAATTTTGCAAAACCTATTGATTTTTAAAAATAATGTGGTATAATAATATTAGTTTAATGGCCGATGAAAAGACTGTTAGTAAAAGTTGATAAAGAGAGTTTGCGGTTGGTGAAAGCAAATGAAAACGATTACCATTTCCACCTTGGAGGCTCCGATGAAAGTCGGGTTGCACTGCACAACGCAAAAATGCAGAAAATGAGTGGGGCTTTGCCCAATTGGAGTGGCACCGTGGATTAAAATTCACCTCTAAAAGATGAAAATTTTTTGGAGGTTTTTTTATGAAATTTTATCTTCTATTTATTGCATATTTAAAGTTGTCCCGTAAGGGATAAAGATTTTTCATTATGATTTTATTAAAATAAAAAAACTTTAAATTAAATAAAAAGGAGATAATTATGTTAGATATAAAAGACATCAAAAATCGAAAAGATTATTATAAACAGTGCTTTTTAAAGCGAGAGTATGAAGTTGATTTGGACGAAATGCTTGCCCTTTATGACAAAGCAAACAAATTAAAGCAAGAGGAAGAAACCTTGCTTGCACAAAAAAATAAAGGAGCAAAAGAATTTGAAATTGCAAAGCATAATGGGCAAGACACCACCACTTTGCAAGAGAAATTGCGAGAAAACACACGCAAAGCAGCGGAACTAACAAAAGAATATAACGATACAATGGAAAAATTTAATAAAATTTATTATGCTTTGCCAAACATTGTAACGGAAAACACGCCTGCTGGCGGAAAAGAGAACAATGTAGTTTTGCGTGAATACAAACAAAAACCAACCTTTAATTTTAAGCCAAAAACGCACATCGAACTTTGCAAAGATTTGGGGCTTATAGATTATGACCGTGCAATTAAAATTGCCGGTGAAGGAAATTGGATTTACACTGGGCTTGGTGCAAGGCTTGAATGGGCAATCTTAAATTTTTGCATAAACGAACATCTTGCAGACGGATTTGAATTTAAACTTTTGCCACATATTTTGAAATATGATTGCGGTTTTGGTGCTGGGCAATTTCCAAAATTTGCAAATGAAGATTATTTTATTGATAAAAAGTTTTTACCAAATAACTTTTTGTTGCCAACAGCAGAAACTGCACTTGTAAACTTGCACAAAGGCGAAGTTTTAAATGAAGCAGAACTGCCTAAAAAATATTTTGCCTACACACCATGTTTTCGCATAGAAGCGGGCAGCAACCGCCCAGAAGAAAAGGGTATGATACGCGGGCACCAATTCAACAAAGTGGAAATGGTGGAATATGTTTTGCCAGAAGATAACGAGCGCGCGTGGAACGAACTTTTAGGCAAGGCCGAACGCATAGTGCAAAAACTTGGGCTGCATTATCGCCTTGTTCAACTCGCCGGTGGAGATTATGCGCACGGCATGGCGCAAACATGGGATATTGAAATTTATATTCCTAGTATGAATAGATACACAGAAGTCAGCAGCGTAAGCACGGCGTTTGATTATCAAGCACGCCGCACAAACACGCGCGTTTTGCGCCAAAATGGCCAAAAGGATTATGTTTACACTCTAAACGCCAGCGGCATTGCAACAAGCCGAATTTTCCCTGCAATTTTAGAGCAATATCAAAATGAAGACGGCAGTGTAACCGTGCCTGACGTTTTAGTGCCATATCTTGGTTGCAAAGTATTGAAATAAAAAGAGAACAATTTGCTCTCTTTTTTTAAAAAAATTATTTATATTCAAATTCTAATTCAGTTTTGCGCTCGTAGATTTCACCTTGTGGAATATCTAACATGGACTTTTGCGTGGATTTGCGGGCGTAGCAATAGTTGCAGTTATGGCGGCAGGTGTCGTAACGGCCAATGTCAATGGCTGGCATGCAACCGCAATAAATAGTGAAATATAAATAGAAAGGCAAAAAGAAAAAAGAGCGGGAGCTCTTATTTCTTTAGGGTTTGGTTCTGCATCTTCTCGCGTTTCTTGCGCTTTATTATCAGTAAGATTATTAATAGCAGCAATAATAGCAAGTATATGCCAAATATTATACCCACTATCATCCATGGTTTCCAATTGTCTTGTTTGGTCTCTTCTTTTACTGGAGGAGTTATCTTCTCTTCTAGTATTAGGGTTATTTCTGTTCCCTCTAGTTCGTATCTATCTGTTGGGGTTTGTAGTTCTGGGGTATCTTTTAATAAGTATACTAATAGGTCATTCGCAAAGGCTTTATCCACATATATCTTCACTGTTTCGTCTGGATATTTCTGTTCACCTTGCTTTAGCTCTATTACATACACCTTCTTTATTCGGCTATTATAGTTATCTCCTAGTTTTTCCTTTAATTCTTCTGTGTCTGTTATCTCGGTTACTGTTAGGGTTACATCTTCTGGGAAGCCTAGTGGGTCGGTTGTTTCGGCTGTAAATCCTAATTCAGTTATACTCATCTTTGGCTCTACTAATAAGGCTAGTATTAGTTTACCTTCTGTATAGCTATACTCTCCTGTCCAGTCTACTAGTTCTCCTTCTTTCAACACCTTT
>CANQDP010000006.1 GCA_947593585.1 uncultured Clostridia bacterium | reverse complement strand
CCTTGGTAAGACAAAAATGTGGCATTTTGCAGGTGTAAAAAACAACTAAATATCCCCAATTTGCTGGTGTGGCTTAGTGGGAAAGCGCGGCCTTGGTAAGGCCGAGAGAGCGGGTCCGATCCCCGCCACCAGCTCCATAAAAAAGTGTCTAAACCCCTTTATTTTAGGCACTTTTATTATTTTTCCATAACAACTAAAAATTTTCAAAAATCTTTACACTTTTTACACTTAGCACAAAAAAAAGGACCAAAGTTCACATTTTTTGAACTTCGGTCCAATTCGTTCTAAAACTGCCAAAAACTTGTATATTTGTTGTCAACTGTTGTCAAATTGTTGTCAGTTTTTTACATTTCAAGATCTTTTTCTCGTTTTCTTTTGCGTTCTTCTCTTTCTTTCATAAGTTTTTCAAACAAGGCATCAAGCTCATCATCAGTAAATTGCGTTGCAGGACTGTCATCTTGTTCGGTTGAATTGCTTTCATTTACAATATTGTTTTCTTTAATTCTTTCATTAAGTTTGTCGGTTGTTTGCCGTATATACTCATTGTCAACAGAATTATAGACTGTAATTGTCGTCTTTACATCTCTATGGCCTAAAAGTTGTTGTATAACTTTTGGATTTTCGTTCATTTCAAACAACATATTTGAAAAAGTGTGGCGTAGTCCATGAAAATGTATATCATATTCCATTAACTTATTTCTTTTTAAAAACCTATTGAAAATAACTCTGCAACCTGAATAAGTTCGCACACTACCATCATTGTTCGCAAAAACAAAAGAATTTGGAGCCGTAAGTTCAGCATCCAAATTCTCTGCTTTTTGTTTTTTCTTTTGTTTGTCTTTATATTCTTTCAACACTTCCACAACTATGTCCACAATGGGTATATCTCTAACAGAGCAAGTTGTTTTCGTCTCTCCAATAACGGTTATCCTTTTTAATATATCTCCTTTATCATTATACTTTACATCTTGCGTGACCGCTTGTTCAATTTTTAAGCGTTTGTTTTCAAAATCAACATTCGACCACTTTAAAGCAAGAGCTTCGCCAATTCGTAATCCAGAAAACATTAAGACAATGCACAACGGCTTGATAAAGTTTGCTTCGTCCTTATTTAATGCTTCTAAAAACTTTTTCCTAATTTCTGGTGTAAGCGCTTTATATTTTTCTTTCTTGTTATTTCTGTCTTGGCTTTTCAATTTTATCTTTGAGACGGGATTAACTGAAATCCATTTATTGTCAATGGCATAATCAAAAAATTGTCCCAAAATGTGTTTATTCTTTTTTATTGTGTCGCTGGCATAACCGCCATCAACCATATTGTTTATAAGCTTTTGAATAGTCATAGTGTCTATATCATAAACTTTCATATTGCCAATGATAGGTAAGATATGGAGTTTGAAATTTCTAATATTCCCTTCAAATGTTCGTGATGAGACAGAGCTTTTTTTGAACACCATAAGCCAATCAAGCATAAGTTCTCCACAATTTTTCTTTTCCATAATCTCATAGGTGTTATTATTCAATCTGCCGGTCATGTCAGCAATTTTTTTAGCAACTTCGGTCTGGCTTTTTCCGTAAACAGTTTTCCTAATTGCTTTGCCATTTTCATCATAACCAACACTCACAACACCGATCCAACGACCGTCTTTTCTTTGACATATTGAACCTTCGCCATTGGCTCTACGCGTTTTATTCACAACCTTGTTTTTAGCCATTTTGCACCTCGCCATTGTTATTTTTTGTTGTCAGCCAAGTGACGAAATTTAGCACGCTAACAACTTGTCTTTTGCCAACTTTTGTTGTTGGAAAATCTTTACTGCGTAGCAAACTTCTCACATTATCTCTGCCGAGTCCTGTGATTTTAATAAGGTCCTCGCAGTCTAAAAAATCTTTGTTATATTTTTGCGAAATTCTGTCAACTTCGCTTTGTATTAAATTGTTTATATTTATTGAATTATTTGTCATATAGCCTCCGTAAGTTATAAATTTTTGTTTGTGTTCCTGCTATAAATCAACTAAATCGAAAGTGGGTTTGCCCACTTGTCGAAAAGTAAGGAAGAAAATATTGACGCAGTGGGTTGCAACATCAAAAAAAGTCCTATTTTTAGGGCTTTTTGTGGCAATTTTCCACTGCACAATGTTTCTTCCGCTTATCCTGTTTGTCGTCAAAGCAAAGTCTGACGCACTCAAAACCCAACAAAGTTGGATTTTTCGCCCTGATGACTTGCTTTTCCTCTTCCCAAAAATGGCAAGCATTTTCGGGAGCCCTGTAAAAAGTTTTCTGACGCACTACATTTCTTCGTCATAACCATTCAAATAGGCTTGTTGTTTGGCATAATGCTCAATCTTTTCATGCCAACGCGTAAAGGCTTCCATTTCTTCTTGTTCGACAAAAGAATAATATTCAAGCATATTCAAAAGTCTATCCCATTCAAACTTTCGCAGTTGCTTTTTGTATGCTTTTTGCTTTCTTCCATAGGTTTTCATTTTCTCAATTTCATCATGTTGTTTTCCAAGTTCCAAAGCAGTTTGGATTGTCTTATTTCCAAGCCTTCTAAACATATCTTCTTTGTAGTGAATTCCGTCATCTGCATATCTTTGTTTTTTCCAAGTTTGCATTTCCGCGAGTTTTTCATTGTAGTTCAAATACGATTTCCAAGTCTGCTCGTTGTGGACTAAAAACCATTCTGTCGTGTCGTCAATTTTCTTTTTAAGTGGCAGCATATTTTCGCTATCATAGCCAAGCCTTCCAGATTTTGGCAACTCTTTGTAAAGTTCCAACAACAACTTTTTGCCTTTCTTGCACAAATCGAAATTTGAGAAATTTAGGTTATATTTCTCATATAAATCTTTTCTCGCTTTCACAATTTCGGCACTCGCATTTGTCAATTTCTTTTCAAAGATAAACTTGCTTTCAAGCAAAACTTTTTTGTTTATCGTTCCACTATGATAAGTCAACTTTCCACCGTTTGCATAGTGTGTTGGCTCTTTCTCGAAAAACGAAATGTGAATGTGTTTGTTCTCTGTGTTCTCGTGCAAACCTGCATACCACACAACATTATCTGGATCAAGTCCTGCACGCTTAAAAAACTTTGGCAATTCGCTTTTGCAAAACTCATACGCTTGGTCATAATCTCTGCAATATTGTTCGCCAAACTCTGTTCTAAACGAAATTACCATATCCCAAATATTGCTTTGCGTTGTTCGCAACATTTCTCGCAACTCTCTTTTTTCTTTGTCAGTCAAAAGGCCATTTTTGCTAAACGCACCGCAAGATTTTTCTTTATTTCCAACATACATTTCATAGTCCTTTGGCACTTTGTTGGTCGCACCGGTGTCAACATAACTGACATAGTTGTAAGATGAATTGCAACTCACGAAATCTCGTTGTTTGGACAAATCTCTTTTCTTGCCAACATACTTTTCTTTGGGTTGATAGAATTTGCATAACAAAACAATGTTATCTTTTAAAGTTTCCATGCTGCAAGCCCTCAAAAATCGCATTTGTCTTGTCATCTACATTCTCTAACAACAAAATAATCTCATCTTCTTTTGTGTCTTTGAAAGCCGCCGTTTTCAAAACTGCATTCAAAAATTCGTTTACACTTTCATACTTTGTGTCGTCATACATTTCTTGCAGTTTGTCCAAAAGCCGCTTATCTCTTATGCGCAACATAATTTCACTTTTCAATTTGGTCGATTTCATAAGCCCTCCTTTTGTTGAATTTTTTGTCTATAAATTTTCTATAAAAAATAGGCACAACAAAAAAAGAACGACCGCAGGAAAAATCGTTCTTGTTCTGTTTTGTTCCCTATAATATTTTAAGGACAAATTTTATGAAAAAATTTAGGCAGTAAATTATTTCTGTTCCAAATTTTTATTTTTTAGGTTGTTTTTTAACTCTTTTATCGTTCCACAAACCACTTTTGACATTTTTTGCCACAATTTTTTTTGCTTTGGAGTAAGCCCAGCGTTTAGTTTGTCGCCAATCTTTATATATTGTGTCATTTCTTTTGCAAACTTTTCTATATTGTCCAAAGTTTCCATATTCAATTTGAATTTATTATTGGATAATTCGTCTTTTGCAGTGTCAATAATGTCCTGTGAAATCTCTTTATAATGAGTTTCAAACCAATATGTTTTAACAAATTCTTTGTCATGCGTAAGATAGAAAGTAAAGTGTTTGTGTGCTGTGGCCATAAATTGCGTTAGCGCACTTCTTGTCATGTTGTGCTTTTTGGCAATATCACTCATTCGCATATCGAATATGTATCGTTCTCTCATAATTTCTTGTTGAAGTGGAGTTAGGTTTTTCGCCACTGCCCAAATAACTTCGGCGAAAATTTTATCTTCGACCTCTTTTTCAACATCTACATTTGGATCTGCGATTGTTTCTTCAAAAGTTATTTCGTCATCATCTTCAAAAATGCTGTTATTAAAACTGCGTTCATAAAATCTGGCTTTCAGCATAAGCCTTCGCCATTTTCTGTCGGCCGCCCAAAGATAGCGTGCAACTGCTTCGCTGACCTCAACATCAACGATTTGCCCATGTATTCTATCTCTGTATTTTATCCAAACCACAAATCCATTTTAACACAAAAACAATTAAAAATCTTGCATTTGTGACAACATTCAGAAAAATTTTCTTTATCTAATGAAAAATCCTTGACATAATAATTTTTATTTTGTATAATAAGTAAGAAAAGTAAGAAATATAGTAAAGGAGTGATTATGAAAAACGAACAACAAGACAAATTTATTTGGACAACAAAAATCACAAGCAAAGGACAAATTGTGTTGCCAAAACAAGCGAGAGATGTTTTTGGCTTTAAAGAAGGCGACACCCTTATTTTGCTTGGAGATTTAAGCAAAGGTATTGCTATTGCAAAGTATGATGACTATTTGAAATTTGCAGAAGAAATTTTTAAGTTGAAAGAAGGCGGAAATGACAACAAATAATATAATTGAAATCCAGCACTTAAAAAAATATTTTAAAGAAGTTAAAGCCGTTGATGACATCTCTTTTTCAGTTAAAAAGGGAGAACTTTTTGCGTTTTTAGGACTTAATGGCGCAGGAAAATCCACAACAATAAACATTCTTTGCGGACAACTTGACAAAGACAGTGGCAAGATTTATGCGTGTGGCTATGATTTAGACAAAGACATTGAAAAAATTAAGCCAACACTTGGCGTTGTTTTTCAAAATTCAGTGCTTGACAACAAATTGACAGTTTTGGAAAACTTAAAAATAAAAGCCAAACTATATGATATAAACAATGAAAAATTTAAAGATAACTTGGAATTTTTGTCCGACAAGTTAGAATTTAAAGATATACTTAATCGCCCACTTTACAAATTAAGTGGCGGACAAAAAAGAAGAATTGACCTTGCACGCGCCCTTATTCACAACCCACAAATTTTAATTCTTGATGAGCCAACTACGGGGCTTGATCCAAAGACAAGAATTTTGGTATGGGAACTTTTGTCATCTTTAAGAAAGACAAAAGAACTTACGATTATTTTGACCACTCACTATATGGAAGAAGCAAATGAAGCGGACACGATTGTGATTATTGATAGCGGAAAGATTGTCGCAAACGACACCCCAAACAATTTGAAAAACAAATATGCAAATGACTTTTTAAGAATTTATAAATATGACAACTCTTTGCCTAAAATTCTTGCAAAGGACAAAGTAAAATTTACACAAAATGAAAAAACGATTGAAATCGAAGTTGCCGACATTGAACAAGCAAAAAATTTCATTGTCAAATACCAAAAATTGATTTTCGATTTTGAAGTGCTTAAAGGCAAAATGGATAATGTCTTTTTGAACATAACCGGCAAAGATTTGAAAGAGGTTGCGTATGTTAAGTGAATTTAAAAAACTCTCTGCTCTTGTTGGCAGAAACATTAAGCTTTATTTTAAAGATAAAATGACATTTTTTATTTCGCTGCTCACTCCAATAATTTTGGTTGTGCTGTTTTTAACTTTTTTGAAAGGAGTGTATGCAAGCATTATAACAAATTTTTTGCCAGAAGGTGTTGAAATTAGCAAACAAACTATTGAAGCCTTTTGCGGCGGTTGGCTATTTTCATCAATAGTTGCTGTTTCGTGCGTGACAGTCGCCTTTTGTTCAAATATTATGGTGTTAGACAAAATAAATAAATCTATAAACGATTTGAATATTACGCCTGTAAAAAAATCAACACTTCTCATTTCATATTTTATCTCTAACTTTTTAACGACCTTTTTAATATGTGTAATTGTGCTTATTATAAGTTTTATATATCTTGCCTGCGTTGGCTTTTTCCTAACATTTTTTGATGTCTTTATGCTTTTTGTTTCGACAATTTGTATGTGTTTATTTGGCAGTTTGCTGGCATCTATTGTTGGAATGCTTGTTTCTTCACAAGGCGCGCACTCCGCCGTTTCATCACTTGTTTCTTCCATGTATGGATTTATAAGTGGTGCGTATATGCCAATTTCTCAATTCGGCGTGGGGATAAAAACATTTTTAAGTTTTCTTCCAAGCACTTTTGGAACGGTTTTGTTTAGACAGTATTATATGAACGGAGTTATCAATCACCTGCAAACAGCAGAACATGTGCCTGCCGAAATCGCCGAGCAAATTCGCCTTTCTTTTGACGGTAAATTTGTTTTGTTTGATACCACAATGCCTACTTGGGCACTTTTCACAGTTGTTGTAGGCACGAGTTTATTGCTTTTAGGTCTTTACATTTTAATTTCACATTTAAAAAAGCGCAAACTACACCAAAAAGAACACAAAAAATCTTAATTAAAGGAGAAAAAGTGGCAACTTCAAAAGAGTTTAAAGACTTTATTCTTGAACAATTAGCAGATTTATCACCAATCACCTGCAAGCCCATGATGGGCGAATATTTGCTTTACTACAAAGGGACTTTGGTAGGTGGACTTTACGATGATAGACTTCTTGTTAAACCAAACGCAAACAACATAGGCTTTAATATGCCATTAGAAACCCCATACGAAGGGGCAAAACAAATGTATATGGTAGAAGATGTTGACGATAGCGAAAAGCTTTGCAATATCATCAAATCTACTTACGAAGGCTTAATAAAAAAATAGAAAAAGGAACTAACAACAAGTTCCTTTTTTAGTCTAATAAATTCATATTGTTGTCTTTTCTCAACTTTTTTAATTTTTCGCTAAATTTCATTTTCGACCTCCTGCCACTATTATACAACAAGAAATCTCATTTTGGACGACACTTTTACTCACATTAGACTATGTAAATACAATTCTCTACAAATATTCATTGTGTTATAGTGCACGATCCTTTATTTCTTAAAAATTTCGAGTCCAAAATTTCTTATTTTTTCAAGTTCCTCAAATGTTAGCGTTCCATTTACAAACAATTTATTATATTCTTCGTTGATATCGCTGTCAAAAAACAACAAATCATCCGTAGAAAGCGTTATATTCAATCCATTGTCCACCATTTTCCTAATTGGGTGGCTTTTCATATTCTTGGCATATCCTAAACACACATTGCTTGATGGACAAACATTAAAAACAATATTTCTGTCTTTGGCAAGTTGCATAACCTCTTTATCTTTAATAACCGAAATGCCATGTTGAATATGTTTTGGATTAAAATCTAAAATACATTGTTTTATATAATCTGGCCCGAGCATTTCTCCTGCGTGGACCTTTGTTATCATATTCAAATCATTTGCAATTTTATAAAATTCGACGAAAGTTGAATTTGGCTTTATATTTTCAGTTGATGCCAAATCTATTCCACTAAAAAACTTTGTTTGTAAAAGGTCAAGGAATAGTTGTCTGTGTTCTTCAACAAAACTATCTCGGCTGATAGACAAATCCCACAATATTTTTAAATTATCATATTGAAATTGTTGCAAAAAAGATATAAAGGTCTGCACATCACCATAAAAAGTCCTTAAACAAATTTTATAGTCAATCGAAGGACAAACAATTTTCACGCCCGTTTCAATACAATTTAAAAAATTACCTTCGAGCAGAAGTTTTAATGTGCTTATTTCATTTTCCAAAGGTGTAAGATATTTGCGGCTGAAATCTATAAGGCTTGCAATTCCGTTCATTTTGTAGTTGTCGGGCAAGTTTACACCATTTTGTTTTAAAAATTGAAATCTGCACGAAGATAGCGCGTGATTGTGAATGTCCGTCTTTGGCTGCCTTTTGATATATTCTAAATAACTATACGCTTCTGTTTTTAACATCTCAAATCTCCTTTGTATTTATTGTTTTCTTGGCGGATATTAAGCTTCATTTCTTTTTTTTGTCACATACGCCTTTCCAAATGTTTCTTTAAAAATTGGCTCTAATTCGTTCAGCGCTTCTTCTTGTTTTTCCTTATCATATTTTTCAATGTCTTGTTTGGTTATGTTGCTTTCTGCGTAAACTTCATCCAAAATGCCTAATAAATCAATATATGAAAATTCTTTCTTTGCTGGCTGAGTTTCATCTTTTAATCTATAAAAGAATTTAGTTTTAATTTTGTCTGCAAATTTCAACAATTCTTGATTGTCCATTTTACACCTCACTTTTTAACCTATGTCTATATAATAGCATAAACAAGCAAAATTTGTATCGAAATTCCTAAATTTTTCTAAAATGAGAAAAGAAATGTTTATATGTAAAATCTAAAAAGAATTACATAGTTTTAGGCAGTTCAACATCGTTTTAGTTCACTCAAAATGGCATAATTGTTGTCAACTGTTGTCAATATTTTCAATTTTTTGACAACACTTTTTCAAGTTGATTGCCAAATCGCTTTGATTATGGTATATTTATAAGCATAGAACACAACCCTTTGTTATTGTGTTTTTGTCTTGGTAAGGTGGGGGTCGCGGGTCCGATTCCCGCCAGTAGCTCCACTTTTAAAACTCGTTAAAACACCTATTTTATAGGGCATTTTAGCGAGTTTTTTTCTTTTGTGGCAGTTGTTAAGAAAAGGCATATTTTTTAAAAAGTGTAAAAAAAGTGTAAAAAATATGTGAGATTTAATAGAAAAAACGCCGAAATCTAAAACTCAAAATTCCGTTCAAAACTATCTTTTGAGGTCAAAGGGTGTCAATCTAATCTAATTTTTTAATTAAATAGGCACTAATAAATTCCATGCCCAAAATATCAATATAAAAGTTTAGCAATGATTTGTAATTTTTAGAAACAGCGTTTAAACGCAAAGTTTTTGCTCCGTTAAGTTGAGCATACTTTTCAATTTGTTTAAAAAGTTTTTGCCCAACACCTAAATTTCTAAATTTTGGCAAAACATACATTTCTTCCAACTCAAAAATTTGTCATTAGCTTTTGCGTAACTCCTTGTGCTAGTTTCTTTAGAAAAATCGCCATAAGCGTATCCAATGATTTTGTTATCTCCAACAGCAACCAAAATTTTTTTATTGGCATAATATTCTTCGCTATCTGCCACAATGTTGTTGCAACAATTTTCCTTAACAAAAATTGAGTTAAGGTTAGAGATATCTTTTAATTCAGTTTTCTTTGCAAATCTAACTTTCATATCGTCCTTTTATTAGTTTTTATTATAACACAAAATTTTCACATTTCAAATCTTTTTCGAGTTGTTGACTTATGTCCACCCATGTGCTAAAATGAATTTGAAAATGCAAAAGCAAGTTTTGGAAACGAAAGATTTGATATTATCTAAGGCAAAAATGAGCGATTTGAATGACATTTTTGTCAATTTTTGGTCGCAAGAGGACACTGCAAAATATATGCTCTGGAAACCTTGCAAAAATCTAGATGAAGCCAAAATCGCTCTTAAAAATATTATAAAATTCCAGCAAACTCGTTTTGCCTATTTTGTGCGTGAAAAGAGCACGGGCAAAGCCATTGGCATAGCAGGCATAGCGGAAATTGAGCCTGGTGTTTTTGAGAATTGCGGCATAGGGTTGGGCAGGCAATTTGTTGGCAAGGGGTATGGCAAGCAAATTTTAATGACACTGATAGATTTTGCCAAAAACGAATTAAAAGCCAAAAAGATGATTTGTAGTTGCTTTCGTGAAAACATTCCGTCCGCTCGCATGCAAAAATCTTGTGGTTTTGTTTTCTCTCATTCAGAAAATCGCCTTAGGGCATGGGACGGCAAAGAGTTTGTAGAGGACTACTACGAATTATCATTTAATTAAGGGGTTTGTATGATTGCTGAAAAAGAAAAGATTGTGTTTCATGTGGTGAGCCACAACAAATTGTCTGTGGGTCAACATCTTCAATTTGGCAAGGCGCTAAATCGTTTTGGTGAAAGAATTAATAGTTTGGAGTTTAAAATAAAGGGCGAAGATGTCAATCAATTTGTTATGATCCATAGTTTAAATAGCATTTCGCAAGACGAATTTAATGAAATTAAGCGTTATGTGTATGAAACCTGCCTAATCACCCGCGAATATGCGCTTGAAACGGTTAGAGCAAAGTTTTTTGCAAAAAGACCCTCGCGTTTTAAATGCCTATATGCGTGCGAAACATTAGAGCAGGCTGAAAATTGGGCAAACAATTTGAAAAGGATGAATAGGCTAAACGGCACAACTCCTTTGCAAATCGTGAAATTGAGGGTGAAGGGCAATATTTTTAAAGCAGAGGGCAACCTGATGCTAAGAAACACCCAGAGCATGAATTCAAAATTCCAAATGGCTCAAGACTATTGGCAAGAGAAAACCGATTTTGTTGAGCCCGAACTTCTTATTGAAGGCGAAGCGGAAGTTTTGCAAATAATTAAAGAGTTTTAATCTCAAAATAAGCCATTTGCCTTGACTTTCGTCAATATAATTAGTAAAATAAGTTTGATGACAAGAAAACGAATTCTATCATTTGTAGTTTTCCTTCAAACGCTGTTGCTTGCGCTTGGCGTAAGTTTTTTGTTTACAAATCGCCCAACGCAAGTTGTGCTTGCCGAGCCAAGCCAAGAAGAGGTTTCAAGCGAAGCACCGCAAGATTTAGAAGCCCTTCAAACGGCTTCGTCTGCTCAACTCGATGCGTGGGTTAATTTATCTAGTTTTGACGGACGTCTTTATAACTACATCACGCCTGAAAGAAATCAGGGTGGGCTAGGAATATGTTGGGCTTATGCCGCCATGGGAGCGGTCGAAGCGAATATCTTGCGTGATAATGTTGACCCAACTGTTAATAAAGACACTCTTGATTTAGACGAAGTGGTGGCTGCTTATGTTCGTTATAACCGCGATGGCGAAAATGATCCACTTTATCTCACAACTAACGATACATATAGCGAAGAAAATTGGCGTGCGCGTGGCGGGCATGCAGACGATGCGTTTATGGCAATGTCGCAGGGATTTTCTCCTGTTGACCAAGCGATAATGTCCGATAGTGCGTATGATTGGTATATTAAGCAAAAGGTTTCTCAGTCTAAATATTTTGTTAAGGGCTTTAAGCAAGTTAACCACACGGCAGATGCAATAAAGCGCGCAATTTTAGAGTATGGCTCGGTTACAATGGAATATAAAGCACCTCAAACTACCACTCAAAAATACCTTTATTATGAAGACGGCACTTCTCTTGGCCATGCATCGCTAATAATTGGCTGGGATGACTCAATTAAAAAAGGCTTGTTTTGGCCACAGCAACCCAGCACAGATGGAGCGTGGATTGTTAAAAATAGTTGGGGTCCAAACAATAACGATGTTAATGGCACGGATTGTTTATATCTTTCTTATGAATCCTATCTAAGCAGAAATTTTTATGTTGTTGAAATGGGTTTGAGAGAAGATTATCAAAATATTTATTATTATGATGGTCAAATATCTTCTGATGTCAATCAATATTACTCTGAGGCTCATGGCGCGATTTATGAAGCAAAATTGTCCAGCACCACCGAGCAAGAGCAACTTACAGCCGTCTCTTTTGGTGTGAGGAATGAGAACGTAACCGCTAATATTAAGGTGTTTGAGCTTGACAATATAAATCAAGGCAATGTGAATGACCCTGTCAACATCCCAGATTCTGGCAAATTGCTTGCAGAAAAAAGCAATGTTTATCTTAAAGATGATGGGTTTTACACAATTGACCTAGACCAGCCAATAAATCTTGAGCAAGGTGAATATTTTTCAATTGTCATAAGTGGTCAAGACGCCTCTGGGCAGCCTTTATTTCCAGTTTGCGCCGTTGACTATGGCGATTCTGTTAATGATATGACCTATCGCAAATATAATGGCGTGTGGACGAGCTTAAAAAGCGTGCGTGGACCTTATGCTGATAGTGGCACGGGCGAATGCGTAAGGTTAAGAGCCATCACAAATATTGTTCCAAGAGAAACGAGCGTAAAAAACGATTTGAAATATGCAAGAGTGGAGCTATCTAGCCGATTTATTTATTATGATAGAGATGCATCTGTTGTGCCAGAAATAACGGTGGCTTTTGGCAACAATGTTTTGCTAGAAGATGAAGATTACACGGTCGATTTCTCGCAAAACATAAATCCGGGGCAAGCCACAGTGAAAATCACAGGAATAAATCAATATTGCGGAGAGAGAATTGAAACTTTTGAAGTGGCAAAACCTAAATATCCGCCGGGGGTTATCACCGAAACTATTGAGGTCTATAATAATATAACCCGCCTTAGTCAAATTCCGCTTCCTGAGGGCTGGGAGTGGCAAGATAATGTCGAAATCAAAACGGGATTGTCAGATTTTAGTTATCAGCTTAAATACATTGGCAAAGATGCAAACTTCTATCAAACTATAACTTCCAGCGTTCATATCTATAAATATAACACAATCCAACCTGCAGAATTGGATATTTCGCCCGCCACAATCACGATTGAGGGCAAATATTCCTACACAGGCTCGCAAATTGTGCCAAAAGTGCAAGTTATTTGCAAGGGGCACCTATTAAATGAGGGTGAAGACTATAATTTAAGTTGCCTAAGCAACACAAATGTCGGCACGGCAACAGTTATCGTGTCTGGCGTCGGGCAGTATACAGGGCAAGCAACCAAAGAATTTCAAATTAAAAAAGCACAATGGCCAGCAAATCGACCAAAAAGCACAATTAAAGTGAGCGCAGACATCACAAATATTAATAAAATTCCGCTTGATTGCGACGGGTGGTCTTGGGCAACGCAAAGCCAAGAAATAGTTGGCGATAATTTCCAAGCCACAGCCATCTATGTTTCGTCGGATTCGGCTAATTATGTCAACACAAAAATGACAATCACAATCATCCGAGAAACTTTGGGTGAGAAAAAGGATATTGGTTTAGCCGATATTAAACTAGCTGAAACCTCGTTTGTCTATGATGGTCAAGATAAAATGCCAAATGTTATAGCAAGCTATGAAACTATAACGCTAATAAAAGGCAACGATTTCAATGTGGAATATTTCAATAACAAGAGTGCGGGGCAGGCAATAGCAACAGTGTCAGGCATTAACAATTTCACCGGCTCAAAAATTCTTTATTTCACCATAGAAAAAGCGGAAAGGAAAAACTTCGAGGTTTCATTATCTAACTGGACTTATGGCTATAGCATTCTGCCGGAGCCGAATGTTCAGGGTCAGGAAGAACAGGCTGAAATAACTTATTTATACTCCGCTGAAGCAAATGGCAATTTCACGCAAGTTAAGCCGTCAAATGCGGGCGAATTTTGGATTTTGGCAAGAATTGAGCCGTCTAAAAACTATAATGGGGCAGAAGCAAAGTCAAAATTTAAGATTTTGCCTAAAAACTTATCAGGCTTTTCATTCACAGTTGTGGGTGATGATTTCACCTTCTCTAGTCAGCCAATTCAGCCACATGTGTCTTTAAAGGATGGCGAAACACTGCTTCAAGAAAATAGAGATTATACACTATCTTACGACAACAACATTAATGCCGGCACGGCCACAATAAATATTTTAGGCATAAACAACTATTCTGGCAGTATAAGTGGGAATTTTGAAATTAAGAAGTCTAATAATGTGAATATCGACACCACTCTCCACATCAATCATAAGTTTAGCAGTTTGACCGAAGTAAAATTGCCTGATGGTTTTGTGTGGGATGAAGCCTCTCTAAAAGAGATTTCGCCAAATGTTATGCATGCCACGGCACTGTATGTTGGCGGCAATTATAACATTGAAAAATTAGAGTTTGAAATTATAATTGACGAGCAAGTGGCAGGCGAAACGGATAATTCCGTGAGTTCAAACGGCTTAATTTGGGCTGCTGTGGCTCTTCCTGTGGTAATTTTGCTCACAGCGTGGACAATCTTTATAGTTTTGAGGAAAAAACGCAAAAAGTGGTAAATCTCAAAATTTTAGTGGTTTTTTCTCTTTATGTTGGCTTTTTGTTGAAATTTATGCTATAATACTCGTGTTTGTTAATTTGATGGCACAGACGCAAATGAGGAGGGCATATGGATTTTGATGTGGTTATTGTGGGAGCAGGCCCAGCAGGGCTGTTTGCAGCATATGAATTGGTGTCTAAGAAGAAGGGTTTAAAGATTTGCTTAATAGATAAGGGCAAGCGGGCTCAGAGCCGTGATTGTCCAATGAAAAGGACGGGCAAATGCGTAAACTGCAAACCTTGCCAAATCCTATCTGGCTTTGGTGGGGCGGGCACATTCAGTGATGGCAAATTAAACTATATTCCAAAACTTGGCAAAAGCGATTTGTTTAAATATATGTCCGAAAGCGAAGCATATAAACTAATTGATGAAACGGAAGAGGTTTTCAACAAATTTGGCATGGACGCAGAAGTCTATCCAAAAGACGATGCCAGAAGCAAAGAAATTCAAAAAGAAATCACTCTTAAAGGGGCAAGGCTTCTTTTGATTAAGCAAAAACACTTGGGCAGCGATGCTCTCCCTAAATATATTGAAAATTTCACCTCTTTTTTAGAGCAACATGGCGTAACAATAATTGAGAGCGGAGAGGTTGACGACATTGTTGACGATAAAGATGGCAACACAGTTACATACATCCAAAACGGCAAAAATCTATCGATGCGTGCCAAATATGTGATAGTTGCTCCGGGGAGGACGGGTGCCGGTTGGGTGCAGGCATTGCTCGATAGGCACAAAATTCCATATTGCAGCCAAAGCATTGAAATTGGCGTTAGGGTTGAGGTTAGGAAAGAAATTTTGCAGAGCATCACAGACATTATCTACGACCCAACAATATTCATTAAAACTAAAACTTATGGCGATGAAATCCGCACTTTCTGCACAAATCCGGGAGGTTATGTAACTAAAGAAAACTATTATGGCTATATATGTGTGAATGGACACGCACTAAAAAATGTGAAATCAAGCAACTCCAATTTTGCCTTCATAAGCAAAGTTACGCTAACTCAGCCGGTAACTAATACCAGGCAGTATGGCGAATCAATCGCAAGAATTGCCAATGTTTTGGGAGATAACAAGCCAATAATTCAAACCCTTAAAGATTTGCGTGGCGGTAGGCGAAGTGAGTGGCATAGGATAGAAAAAGGCTTTATCGAGCCAACTTTGAAGGACTGTGTGGCTGGCGATTTGGCTCTCGTGCTTCCATATAGGATTATCACCAACATATTGGAAGGGCTTGAAGAGTTGGATAAAATCATTCCGGGCGTGAACAATGACGAAACCTTACTTTATGGCCCAGAAATCAAGTTCTTTAGCAACGAAATTGAAACGGATAATCATTTCAAAGCCAAGGATAAAAACATATATTTCATCGGCGATGGAGCAGGCAAGGCAGGAAACATTGTGGTGGCGGCTGCCACAGGCCTTGTTTCTGCAAGAGATATCATTGAAAGGATTTCAAAATAATTATATGAGATTTATTAATGCAAAATTTATCAAGAGCGCAAGCAAAAAGGCGGAGTTTTTAGTTGATGAACTCCCTCAAATTTCAATTGTTGGGCGAAGCAATGTGGGGAAATCGAGCCTAATAAATCTCTTAACCAACAATAGCAAAATGGCAAAAACTAGTTCCACACCGGGGCGCACGAGATTAGTCAATTATTTCAACATAAACAATCAATTTTATTTGGTTGATTTGCCCGGTTATGGCTTTGCCAAGGCAAGCAAAAACACAACAAGTGCGTGGGATAAGGTGATGAACGACTATTTTGTGGATAATCCACAACTTAAACTCACGCTTGTGCTGTTAGATTGCCGAATTGCTCCAACAAGTTTAGATGTGCAGATGATTGATTACCTTGCCGGTCTTGAAATCCCTGTGGCAATAATCTTAACGAAAACGGACAAGATTTCAAGAAGCGAATTAAACAACAGCATTGCAAAAATCTCAAATCAATTAAGATTTGCTAAAAATAGAATAATTGCCACCAGCACACTAAAAAAACAAGGTGTTGAGCAAATTGCGGACTTATTAGACGAATTTGTGAAATAAAAACTGCCATAAGGCAGTTTTTATTTATCTAGCATTTGTTGATTGTGGGCTCACAGCGGTTGGATATAGCGGCAAATCAAACACTCCTGGGCAAACATCGCTGTTTGTGTAAGGTGTGCATGGTGGAATTGGGCAATATCCATAACTTGGCACTAACACATCAACCACAGCCACAACTTTTAATATGGTTGTCACGCATGCATTAATGGTAAATCCGCCTGTGGTAGGATTATATGTGCCCGTTGAAATCACGGCGCTTCCAAAAGCCACCACATCAATAGGTGTGAGTGATGGCTGTGGCACATAGAGTATCACATCTTGAGCCAGGGTGATTGTGCCCGTTGCAGTGCCTGCAACATTGTTTGCGTCAGTGTATGTAACAACCACCGGAATGTTTATGTTTGCTTGCACTCTTGCAAAATTTGGTCTATCCTCAAATCTTGTAACCACCAAATTGCTCACTGTTGCGCTCCCGCCAACCGAATTTCCGCTAACAAAATTTAGTGGGGTGGTTGGGTTTGCTGGGTTAAAGTTGGTTAATGTGAGCTGATATTCTTCAATTTGAGATTGGTTCATGCAAGCGTCAAAAACTTTAGTTGTTTGAATGCAAATTCTTTCGCACAAGCCGTTCATGGCGTTGTTTGTTTGACCAGGGAATATGCCGGGTCGAGCATCTGTGTAAAATGACATTTTTTCCTCCTATAACTATTAACATAATATTCTAGGCAAGAATTATTTGTGAATTTTTGGCACGCACTAAACCGCACTAGTTTTAATTTGACTAATTTAAAATTATGTGTTAGTATAAAAACATGAAAGTCTTTTCAATCAGCGATTTGCATCTAGATATAAATAATTCTAAGCCAATGGACATTTTTGGCCCTGTTTGGCATGGGCATGAAAATAAAATTGCTGAGGATTGGAAAGAAAAAGTGTCGGCAGAAGATGTTGTGATTTTGGCGGGAGATTATTCTTGGGCAATGAAATTGGAAGATGTTGTGCCAGATTTTCAGTTTTTGGCAGATTTGCCGGGCACAAAGATTTTAATCCGTGGCAACCATGATTTTTGGTGGAGCAGTGTGGCACGCGTTCGTGAAAAACTGCCGGAAAACACTTTTGCTCTTCAAAATGATGCCATAAAAATTGGGGAATACATTTTCTGTGGCAATCGCGGTTGGCTTATCCCACAAGGCAAGTTCGACACGGAAGAAAATCGCAAACTATATGCCCGTGAAGTGATAAGGTTAGAGTTGTCGCTTAAAGCAGCCAAAAAGTTGCAAACGAACAATGAAAAAATCATTTTCATCACACATTATCCTCCATTCAACAATAAAATTGAGCCTAGTGAATACACTCGCTTAATTGAAGAATATGGCGTTTATAAAGTTGTTTTTGCTCATTTGCATGGGTATATCAACCCCAAAATGATTTATAATGTTATAAACGATGTGCCATATTATCTAACGAGTTGTGATGCATTAAAAAATTGTTTAATTCAAATTGATTAAGCGAGGTGCGAATGAAAGCGAAGAAAGAGGTGTTAAAAACGGGCGAAAAGATAGCAATCCGTGAGGCAACATTATCAGACGCACAAAATTTGGTGGATTATTATAATCAATTATTTGCTGAAACGAACAATTTCACTCGGGGCAAAGAGGACGCTCCCCTTGTGTTAGAAAGTGAAATTGCCCACTTGAAATCTCAGCAAAATTCTAGAAATGCTATGATTATTGCCACCTTAAACAACCAGATTATTGGGCATGCGGTGATAAACGAGAAATCATCAAAAGCCAAATTAAAGCATAGATGTGAGTTTTCAATAGGCGTTTTAAAAGAGCATTGGGGGAAAGGAATAGCTGGCAAAATGATGGTTGAAATTATAGCGCTTGCTTCACATATGGGCTTTGAACAAATAGATTTGGTGGTTTTAAAATCTAATGAGCGTGCACTCAAATTATATCAATCGTTTGGATTTGAGCCAACCGGAACAATCATGCACTCATTTAAAATGGAAGATGGGCATTATGAAGACGGTGTGTTTATGACAAAATTTTTAAATATAAAAGGCATTAAGGTTTAATATGGAATTTAATCACATTTCAGTGCTAAAAGATGAAAGCATTTCAGGGTTAAACATTCACCCTGACGGTGTTTATGTGGATTGCACCACGGGTGGAGGCGGGCATTCGCTTGAAATTGCCAAACGCCTAACTTCAGGCAAACTCATTTGCATTGATAAAGACACGGACGCTTTAAAAAAAGCCAAGCAAGTTTTAAAAGAGCACGCAAAAAAAATAATCTTTGTAAATGACAATTTTGCAAACCTTGATGATATTTTAGCAGAACAAAAAATTGATAAGGTTGATGGAATTTTAGCTGATTTAGGCGTTAGCAGTTATCAGTTAGATGAGGCTTCACGCGGGTTCAGTTTTATGCGCAATTCACGCCTAGATATGCGAATGGATAAAGCACAAAGTTTAGATGCCTATGAGGTGATAAACACCTATCCAGAAAATCAACTTGCACAAATTATGTTTGACTATGGCGAAGAGCGAAATGCTCGCCAGATTGCACGAAAGATTGTTAAAAGGCGAGAGTTAAAGCCAATTGAAACAACATTTGAGCTTCGCGATATAATCAAAGATAGTTATCCACCAAAGTTTCAAAATAAAACAACTTTGCCAAACAAAGCGTTTCAAGCCATTAGGATTGAAGTGAATAACGAATTGAACGATTTGCCAATCGCGGTTGAAAAAATGTTGAGTGCGCTAAATAAAAACGGAAGGCTGTGCATAATCACTTTTCATCCGCTTGAAGATAGGATTGTTAAAAATAAATTCAAACTTCATTCCACCGATTGCATTTGTCCACCAAGAATACCAAAATGTGTGTGCAATCATCATGCGGATATAAAACTCATAACCCGTCATCCAATAGTGCCCACAGAGAGTGAACAATCTGCCAACTCGCGCTCAACATCTGCAAAGCTGCGCATTGCTGAAAAATTATAAAAAAATAAAAAACAGTGCATAAATTTCTAAAAATTTGCAAAAAACATCAAAAAAATTTAACTTTTTAAAATTTTTATGCTAAAATTAATATCACAAAGGAGGGCGTTATGGAGAATGAAGAAAAACAATTAGAGCAACAACCTCAAACTTCCACCACAGTGGCTGAGCCTGAGAAGGAAACAAAAGTTGGGCTTGAAGGCTTAAACGATTTGCCTCGCATTGAAGATTTGCTAAGAAGCGAAAAAGAAGTAAAAACATCCACAGGGCTTAAAGGTCTAAAAGAAGTTGAGGCTGCTTCACAGAATGAGGACAAAGCATTCACCTTGAAAAAAGATGAAAATAAATCCTATGTCAAAAAAAGAGTGAAAGTGGCAACATGCGTGTATGTTTCAGTTTTGGCTTTATTGTTTTTATTCGTTTTCTCAAACGCAATCACACTTGCAGTTTTGTCGAGGGACATTCATAATAACGCCAACACAATTCAAAGCGAAGCTCAAAATGTGAGTGTTTGGAAAGAGCAGGGTGCAAATGATGCGGCGAAAGGAGAATTCACCGTTTCTCTAAATGAGCCTCGCGATTATAGTGATGACACAAAGGAACTCACATTCTTCGATAAACTTTCAATTTTATTTAGAAATTTGTTTGGATAAATAGCCGCTAAGGCTATTTTTTATTCTAAAATTTGCTCATAAAAAATATTATCTTATATGAATAAGTTTAAGTCTTTTTACAATGTCTATAACATTGGGCGAAGATTTTTGGCAAGCATAATACTAATTGTGATGATTTTTTTTGCCTTGCTGATTAGGGTCTTTTATCTGCAAATCATTAATGGAAAAAGTTTGCAAGTGTTAGCCGCAGATGAGTGGTTGAGAGATTTGCCCTTGAGCAGCAAAAGGGGTGAAATTTTAGATGCAAATGGCGTTAGCCTCGCCGGCACAGTAACCACTTATGACATTTATGTGCGTGCTAGAAATGTGGAAAATCCAAACGAAGTTGCCAAATCTTTGTCGGATGAATTGGGCTTAGATTATGCCACCACTTTAAATAAAATCACAAATAAAAATGTGAGCGAGGTGCTCATTAAAATGCAGGTCCAAGAAAAGAGCGCTCTTAATCTGGCAAAGCTAAAAGGTGTGTATTTATCTCAAAATGTGGCAAGAATTTATCCTTATTCAAATTTGTTAACGCAGGTTTTAGGATATTGCACGATAGACAACATTGGCCAAGCAGGTTTGGAAGCGTATTATGACAAATATCTTAAAGGCATTGACGGAAAGAGCCTAACTCAAACCAACGCACAGGGCAAAGAAATAGAAAATTCTCTTGGTTATTATATTCCAAGTGTGCCGGGTGCAAATGTCCACACCACACTTGATGTGCAGATGCAATCAATTTTGGAAAGGGAGTTAAACACAGCCTTCGTTGAGCATTCGGCAAAAGGGGTGAATGGCATAATTTTGGATGCCAAAACGGGTGGCATAAAGGCCATGAGTTGTCTGCCAAGTTTTGATTTAAACAATGTCCCGCGAGATAATTTGCCCCTTTTGCAAGCCATGACAAAAAATTCAGCAGTGGTTGATGTGTATGAGCCGGGGAGCACTTTCAAATTAATCACTCTTGCAGCAGCTTTGAATGAAGGATTAACCAATCTTGATGAGCATTTCTATTGTGGCGGGCGAATAACCGTTGACGGTGAAACTATTAAATGTTGGAAAACAGTTGGGCACGGAAGTTTAACCCTTGCTGATGCTTTTAAGGTTAGTTGCAACTGCGTCTTTGTGCAGTTGGCATTAAGAGTGGGCATTGATAAATATTATGAATATTTAGATTTATTTGGTCTTGGTCAAAAAACGGGGGTGGACATTGCTAGCGAGAGTGCCGGCATCATCATGCCTAAAGAGCAGGTTAGAAGAGTGGATTTGGCGAGAATTGGGTTTGGGCACGCAGTTGCAGTAACCCAACTGCAAATGGCAAATGTTTATGCAAAGATTTGCTCTGGCTTCACATTATCTCCGCATATTTTAGACTATATTGAAACAGATAACAAAATGCTATATAAATTTACACAGGCAAAAAACAAATTAAACCTAAAAGAGAGCACCCAGCAATTAATCAACTCAATGCTATCAAACAATGTGAATAGCGATGGCAAACTAACTTTCGTGCCGGGTTATAATGTGGGTGGCAAAACAGGCACAGCGCAAAAATATGACGAAAGCGGGAAAATTGCAAACGGAAAATATATTTCAAGTTGCATCACCACTTATCCTGCAAATGACCCCGAATTAATTTTAATTGTGTGTGTCAACGAGCCTTCAAACGGCGCTTATTATGGTGGAGTTGTGGCAAAACCGGTGGGAGAGCGCGTCATGAAAGCAATTTTTGAAGCAAAATCTATAAATCCTACAGATGAAACGCAGTTAAGCAATAAGCCAGATATTGAAATGCCAAATGTGGTAGGTATGACGGTGGCTGACGCCTGCGCCACACTTAAAGGTTTGGGGCTAAATGCACAGGTTGAGGGAGAGGGCGAAATCATTGCTGCCCAACTTCCTCCAATCGGCACGCTTTTATATTTGGGAGAAATTGTGTTTTTAATCACAATTTAAAAATTTTTGTCTATTTTTGTTTGCAAAGTAAAATCACCTATTTTCTTTGATAAATTATGATAAGGAGTGCGGGATGAAACTATATGATATAATATCAAACTTAAAATTTGTTGGAATAAAGCATCATCAAGACCTAGAAATTGACGCATTAAGTTGTTCAAGCAAGGAAAAGATGCAAAACGGCATATATTTTTGCATAAAAGGAATGCACTCAGACGGGCATAATTTTGCTTTAGAGAGCATCAAAAATGGAGCTGTTTGCCTTGTGGTTGAAAGGTATTTGGATTTACCAATTACCCAAATTTTGGTGGAAAATGTGCGGGTGGCAATGTCTTATATTAGTTCGGTTTTTTTCGGCACTTATAAATCAAAAATGAAGCTTGTGGGCATCACAGGCACAAATGGCAAAACAACCACCACATTTTTGATGAGAGAAGTTTTAATGCACTTAAATAAAAAAGTTGGATTGATAGGCACAGAAGGTGTGTATATAAATAATCTTATGCTTCCCCCAACTCTCACAACTCCCGACCCAATCGTGCTTCACAAATTGATTAAAGAGATGGAAAACAATGGCTGTGAATATTGCATTATGGAAGTGAGTGCGCACGCTATTGCTTTAAATAAAATAGACAATTTGTTTTTTGATGTTGTTGGCATCACAAACATCACAAAAGACCACCTAGATTTTTTCTTAAATATGGAAAATTATATAAAGTGCAAGATGAGTTTGTTTAACTATAATCATGCTAAATGCGGAGTGGTTAATCTCGATTGCAAGCCTTTAAAAGATTTCTTAAAAAAGTCTAATATTGAACTTGTTTCAATAGGCAAAGAGAAAGAAGCAATGATGAAGCTAGGGCAAACAAATCAGTCTGTGAAAGGCTCTAATTTTAAGTTTTCTTATGACGGCAAAACGCATCTTGCCCACACCAATCTTTTGGGTGAATACAACATTGAAAATGTCCTTATGGCGATAGCATGCTTAAGCAAATTGGGCATAAAAATAAGCGATATATTAAAGGCTTTGAAAAGCACGATTGTTGAAGTGCCGGGGCGATTTAATGTGCTTAAAGTTGAAGCCGATTATAATGTGATTGTGGATTACGCGCACACACCAGATGGGATAAAAAACATTTTAACCACAATCAAAAAATTGCCTGTTTCTCGCATAATCACAGTGTTTGGATGCGGTGGCAATCGGGACAAAACTAAAAGGGAGGAAATGGGCAAGGTGGCTTGCGATATGAGTGATCTTGTGATTGTAACCACCGATAACCCGCGAGATGAAAATCCCGACATGATTATTGATGATATAGTGAGAAATAATAATAGCGAAAAACTTATCCGCATCACAGATAGAAAGTCGGCGATAGAATATGCTTTATCCATTGCCAAACCTAACGACATTGTGGCAATTTTAGGCAAGGGTGCAGAGAACTATCAAGAGGTAAAAGGTGTGAAATTCCACTTCAGTGATTATGAAGTTGTGGATGAATATTTTAGATATTCAATGAAGGAAGAAATGAAAATATGATAGTTGTTTTAACTGCGTTTTTGGCAAGTTTTGCGCTCAGTTCTGCCTTGATGCCAATAATTATCAAAATATTTAAAAAACACAGCGCAAGACAGACAATTTTGGGCTATGTGGAAGAGCATAAGTCTAAAAATGGCACAATCACCATGGGCGGAGTGGTGTTTATAATCACCACACTTTTGCTTTCATTTTTCTTTTTAGAGTTCAACACAAAATGGTTTATGGTGTTGCTTTTTAGCATATTCTTTGGTCTGCTTGGATTTATGGATGATTTTATCAAAATAAGATATAAGCAAAATCTCGGGTTAAAGCCATATCAAAAAATAATAGGGCAGTTGGGGTTGTCAATAATTTTTGCTCTGTTTGTTTTTTATTTTAGCGGACAAGCAGGCAACATTTTTCTGCCATTTTCCACCAAGAGCATAGACATTAAATATTTCGCAATAGTGCTTATTGTGCTTGTGCTTCTTGCCACAACTAATAGTGTTAATTTGACAGACGGCCTAGATGGTCTTGCCGGCAATGTTTCAATTGTTTATTTGATTTTTTACACGGCAATAATATTAATTTTCAAAAATCAAATTTATCTTCAAGGCGAAACGGGTGAAATATTAACCGACATAGAAAACATGAGCGTGCTATCTATGTTGTTTGTTGGCTCGGTTGCAGGGTTTTTAATTTTCAACACATTTAAAGCATCAATTTTTATGGGTGATGTTGGCTCGCTCTGTCTGGGTGGATTTATTGGCTCCTCGGCTTGCATGTTAGGTTTTGAGTTGATGCTTCCAATCTTAGGTGTTTTCTTTGTGATAAGTTCGGTGTCGGTTATTTTGCAAGTGCTGTTTTATAAACTCACTCACAAACGCATTTTCAAAATGGCGCCTTTTCATCATCATTTGCAAATGTCAGGGCTAAGTGAACCCAAAATTGTGTTCCTTTATTCTTCATTAACTTGTGCAGTGGGTGTGCTTTCAATAATTCTATATTTGATATAAAATAACGCAAAAATTTTAAAAAAACTGCAAAAAGCATTAAATTTTCACAAATTTTAAAAAATTTTTTAAGATTTTTAAATAAAAGGTGGTCTTATGAATTTTAAAAATAAAAATGTTTTAGTGTATGGAATGTCCTCTTCTGGAGAATGGGCTTCAAAACTTTTGCTAAATAAAAAAGCAAAAGTCTTTTTGTTTGATGACAACAAAGAAAAACTAAAAAGCAAACGATTTAAAGATTGCTATCTAGTGCAATCACTGTCTGAAAATTTCATTTCACAATTTGATTTTATTGTTTTGTCGCCATCAATAGATTTAGAAAATGAAGTGGTTAAAATAGCAAATAAGTTCAACATCAAAATTTATAGTGAACTTGAATTGGCAAGTTTGTTTTGCAAGGACATGATTGCCATCACAGGCACGAATGGGAAAACCACAACAGTCGAACTCGTGAATGCCATGATTAATCAAAAGCAAAAAGCGGTTGCTTGTGGCAACATCGGTTATCCGCTATCGCGCGCTGTGTTGGAAAATCGAAGAAGTCTTAAAGTGGTAGAAGTTAGCAGTTTTATGCTTGAGCATGCGGACGAATTTGCTCCCACTTCCGCCACAATTTTAAATATCGAACCTGACCACTTAATTCGCCACAAAACCATCGAAGAATATGCCAAACTAAAATATGGAATTTTCAAAAATTTAAAATCTAAAAATTATGCTGTGATAAATTTAGATAACTCTATTGCACCGAAAAATAAAACGCTAACAATAACCTATTCGCAAAATCGGCTGGCAGATGTTTATTTAAACAATGGTGCGATATATCTACATAATGAAAAGGTCATCAACCTTAACGAGTTAAAACTGAAAGGCAAGCACAACATCTATAATGTGATGTGTGCAATCTGTTTTGCTCATATCTATAAAGTGCCAACCAACAAAATTTATAATGCTCTAAAAGATTTTTCACCCGATAAATTTCGAATTGAAGAAGTGGGGGAAGTGCGCAAAATTAAGTTTGTAAACGATAGTAAGTCAACAAACATCGCATCAACTCTTGCGGCAGTTGGGTCTATCAACGCTCCCACAATTCTTCTTTTAGGTGGCTCAAAAAAGGGGTTGAATTATTCAAAATTATTTTCAGGTTTGCCCAAAAGAGTGAAAGTGGTGATTGCTTTTGGCGAAATCTCACAAGACCTTCTGCTGGCAAATGACGGCAAATTTCGTATTTTTGAGCAATCAAATCTTTGCGAGGCTTTTGATTGTGCTGTTCAAATTGCTGAGAAGGGCGACACAATTTTGCTATCTCCCGCAACGGCAAGTTATGATGAATTTCAAAACTATATTGAGCGTGGCGAAGCCTTCAATAAAAAGGTGAGAGAGTATGCGGATAAAGAATAAGGATGGCATTATCATAATAATTTGCACCTTATTGCTTGCCTCATTTGGTTGCGTTATGGTTTATAGCGCGAGCAAATATTCGGCGCAGGTGAATTTTGGCGATGCAATGTTTTATTTAAAAAAACAAATAATCGGCGTAATAATAGGGTTAGCGGGCTTAACCATATGCGCATTTATCAATCATAAAATTTATAAGAAGTTTTATTGGTTATTCTATATTGTTGGTATTATATTTTTGTGTTTGGTTTTTGTGCCTGGGCTTGGCAAAACTAGTTTTGGTGCAACCCGCTGGATAGGAGTGGGAGGATTTACCATGCAACCGAGCGAAATTTCAAAATTTTGTTTGGTTTTCTTTTTGGCAGGTTTTTTAGCAGATGGCGATAAACTATCAAAAATTAAAAATGTGATAATCACACTAAGTTTGGGCGGAATTTATTGCGTTTTAATAATGCTTGAACCAAACATGTCAATAACCATGTGCGTGGCATTCACTTTGATTTTTATGCTATTTATAGGCGGAATGCGATTAAAGGTGTTTGGTGCGTTGTCTGTGCCCGCAATAGCGCTAGTTATCTTATTAATAATGATAGAGCCTTATAGGCTTAACCGCATTGTGGCATTTTTAAATCCTTGGCAAAACCCACTAGATGAAGGTTATCAACTTATTCAATCATTATACGCAATAGGCAGCGGAGGATTGTGGGGTGTTGGACTTTTCAATAGCAGGCAGGCAGAGTTGTTTTTGCCGTTTAGTGAATCAGACTTTATATTTTCAATAATAGCAGAAGAACTTGGCTTTGTTGGATGTTTGGCACTTTGCGTGGTGTTTGTTTTGTTGATTGTTTCAATCTTTAAAGTGGGGGCAAGGGCAAATAATAAATTCTCAGCCTTCCTTTGTTTTGGCATTGCTGCAATTATCTCAATTCAAGTGATTTTAAATATTGCGGTGGTTACAGGCTCTATTCCGCCAACTGGGTTGCCGTTGCCACTAATAAGTGCGGGAAGCACATCTCTTTTGGTGTTTATGTCTGCAATAGGTGTGGTGCTAAATGTGGCAAGGCAAACAGAAAAAGAAATTCAGCAAAGCAAAATCAGGTTTAAGCCAAACTAAAATTGCAAAAGAACAAATTTTTTCATATACTGCAATATGAAAAACAAAAAGGATAAATTTATAATAAATGGCGGAAAAGAGTTGCATGGAAAGATTGTTGTGCAAACTTCAAAGAATGCCGTTTTGCCCATCATATCGGCAAGCCTTTTAGCGGACGAGGGAGATGTTGAACTTGTAAACTGCCCGCAGATAACAGATGTGAGCAATATGCTGGCAATAATGCGCAAATTAAATGTCAAAGTGTCAAAGCATGGCAAAAACTATGTGCTCAACCCATCTCAAGCCAGTAATTCAAAAATTGATTGCCGCTTGATTAAATCGATGCGGTCGTCAATTTTTTTGCTGGGCTCAACTCTTTCGAGGTTTAAAACCACCACAATTTCACTTCCGGGCGGGTGCAAAATAGGCGCTCGCCCAATAGATATACATATAAATTCTCTAAAAAGTTTAGGTGTGGAGGTCAAAACCTTCGGCGACCAATTATTTTTTGATGCCACGCACGCCCACGCTGGAAGTGTTGAATTAAAACTTCCAAGTGTTGGCGCAACTGAAAACTTAGTTCAGTTTGCATGCAAATTGCCCGGTAAAACCACAATAATTAATGCTGCGCGAGAGCCCGAAGTTGTGGATTTGTGCCATTTTCTAAATGCTATGGGAGCAAAAATTGTTGGTGCGGGTGGCAAAAAAATAACAATTTATGGCCAAGCAAATCTAAAAGGGGTGAAGTATAAGCCGATTGGGGATAGAATAGTGGCGGGCACAATTATGATTGCCGTGGCAATTTGTGGCGGAAAAGTTAGTTTGGAAAATGTTGAGCCGAGCCACAATAAAAAATTAATTGAAATTTTATGTCGAATAGGTTGCAAAATAGACACAAAAAATGATATACTAACAATATCTAAACAAAACAGCCTAATGCCTTTCAACCGAATTTCAACGGGGTTTTATCCCGCTTTTCCAACCGACTTGCAATCACAAATGCTTGCTTTGTCAATTTTCTTGCCGGCGAAAAATCGTGTGAAAGAGATTGTGTTTGAAAATCGCTTTTTAATAGCTAGCGAATTGGAAAAATTGGGAGCGGAGATAAAATATCTATCGCAAAATGAAGTTGAAATAAGTGCGCAAAATTTGGCTGCAGTGAGTCTCATTGCCCGAGATTTGAGAGGTGGGGCAAGTTTGGTTCTGGCTTCTCTTGGCATTAAAGGGCAGAGCGAAGTCTCTTCTGTGCACTATATAGATAGGGGCTATGAAAGTTTGGAAAAAATGTTTGCAAAATTAGGAGCGGATATCAAAAGAGAATGAGCAAAAGAAAAGGTGCAATAATCTCAATTTCAATCATTTCGGCAATTTTATTGCTGTTTATCATTTTGTTTGGCGTGGTTTTTCGTTTGCATCACCAAAATGTGATTTATCTTGATGATGTTGGCATAGGCAGTGAAGATATAGTGAAGGCAGGGGGCTTAAAAAACGGGCGTTCCACCTTGTTTTTAAACACTGACGAGGCGAGAGAAAACATTGAAAAGGCATATCCATTTGTGAAGGTTGTGCAGATCTCAATCAAAAGTGCAATAACTATCGAAATCACTGTAACTTCACGCCACCAAATGTTCTATTATCGGGCGGATAAGGAGAATTGCTTCATTTTGGATGAAGACCTAAAAGTGCTCACAAAGAGCAGTGCGGAGCAAGACCTAGAAGGGTTAATTGAAATAGACAAAACGATATTGGATTCTAAAGGCGAACTTGTAAATCAAAACTTTTTGGGCATAAACAACAACACACAACTTGGTGAATTTGTTGGCGATAGTTATTATCAAAGCGTTGTTAGCAGTTTATATGTGTCTGTCTATCGTAGTGTGTTGGTTGACGAGGCTGGTGAACTTTGGTTAGGGCAGGCAGAAGGCAACAAAAGTGAGCTGCTTGATAGTGGCGAAATTAGATATTGCGAACGCCAAGATATGGGCAACTTTATCAAAATGATAGAGTTCGTTGTTGGCAATAAAGATAAAGATTATCATCGCTTGGTTATCACCACCAAATATGGCGTGAAGATAGATATAGCGCAGCCTGAAACAGATTTGCTTAGAAAGGTGAATTTGTGCTTTGATGTTGTGTCGCAATTAGATAATGATGCGGACGAAACCACGAGTTCGGCATCAGGCAAAGTGGTTGTTGAGTATGATGATAATTGGCAAGAAAGAGCCTATTATCTGGCAAATTAGTTTTAAAATATAAAAATTTTTAGTCTATACCCCACTGCACATATTGTGTGTTTTAAATATTAATTATACAAAATCATGTGGTAACTCACAAAAATTAGAAACTTGATAAATTTGCTTGACATTGCAAAGGCTTTTTTGTATAATTTTAAATGAAAAAATGAGGGGTTAAAAAGTGCTTAATAATTTGAAGTACATTTTAGACATTGGCTCTTCTTGTTTGCGGCTTATCGCTGTTGCTTCTTTTATGGGCAAGAAGCAGATTGTGGCAGAAGAAACGGTTTTGTATGATGGCTATATTGATGGTGATTTTTTATCTCCGTCCAGCCTTGAAGGTTGCCTTAGTGAGTTGCTTTTGAATATGTCATCCAAAACGCGCAAACCTATCAAGTCTATAGTGGTTGGAGTGCCGAGTGAATTTTGCGTGTGCGTGTGCAAGCGCATCTCAAGAAAATTTGCCACTCTTCATAAGATAACCGACTTTGATGTGAAAGACCTTTTTGAAACAAACGAAAGTTTTGGCGATAGTGAAGAGTATTCCGTCATAAACTTTAGCCCTATGCAATTTGTGTTAGACGATGAAGTTAAAACGCTCACACCAATCGGGCTTAAATCAACAAGTTTGGTTTTAGATGCGAGTTACATATTAGCGAAGCGGTCTTTCATCAATCTGTTTATTGGATTATTTAAAAATCTAAACATACTTGAAGTGGATTTCATTTCCACAGCGTTGGGTCAGGCAATAGATTGCGAAATTGCAAAAGAAAAAGTTAAGCCGTTCGCAGTGGTAGATGTGGGGCACATTTCCACAAGCGTCTGCGTGCTCAAAGGTGAAGGCCTTGCCTTGTTAAGTTCGTTCTCGATGGGAGGCGGGCACATTTCTAGCGACCTAATGCAAATTCTTGGGCTTAGTTTTAAAGACGCTGAATTAATCAAACGAAAGGTTATTTTAACCGTTGAAAGCAACAAAAACGAAAGTTATGAAATTTGCTCAAAAGGCAATTTAATTAAAGCACCAATCAACATGACCAATCAAATAGTGAAGAGCAGAATTGAAATTATTTCAAAGGTTATTGGCGAGATTTTGTCGATAGACGATGCGTTTAAGGGCATCACAATTTATCTTACAGGAGATGGAATTTCTCACTTCAAGGGTGTTAAAAACATTATCAAGCGAGTTACGGGGTTAGAAGTTGTTGAATATGCAATTCCGTTTGATAATTCTCAAAATCGCTATCAAACATCAAAAACAGGTTTGGCAGCGCTTGCCGAAATTGTAATATAGGAGGGTTTTATGAATAATTATGATTTTTCAAATGTGTGCAAAATAAAAGTCGTTGGCGTTGGCGGTGGCGGAAATAACGCAATCAATAGAATGGTGGCATCTGGCATCAAAGGTGTTTATTTTGTGGCTGTAAACACAGATAAACAAGATTTGTCCATGTCTAATGCGGACGAAACTATTCAAATAGGAGCAAAACTCACTCGTGGCTTGGGCGCCGGTTCAAATCCAGATGTGGGCAAGGCTGCGGCAGAAGAGAGCATTGAAGATTTGAGAAAAATGTTGCAAGACACAGACCTTCTATTTATCACCACAGGCTTAGGTGGTGGCACAGGCAATGGTGCAGCACCTGTTATCGCCAAATTGGCGCGTGAAATGGGCATTTTAACAATCGGCGTGGTAACAAAACCTTTCAAGTTTGAAGGTCCAAGGCGTGCAGCAAATGCAGAGAGAGGCATCCAAGAGATGAAAGAGTATGTGGATTCTCTTGTGGTTATTCCAAACGAAAAACTCTATACAATTTTCAATAAAGAAGTTTCATTTGTTGACGCTTTTAGATATGCGGACGATGTGCTGCATCAAGCAATTCAAGGTTTGAGTGAATTAATTTCAGTGCCCGGCTTAATTAACTTAGACTTTGCCGATGTGTCCACCATAATGCGAGATAAGGGCATTGCACACATGGGCATAGGCAAAGGCAGGGGCGAAAATAAGACGATTGAAGCAGTGCGTCAAGCGGTTAATAGCCAATTATTAGAAACAAACATTGAGGGTGCCACAGGCATTTTGATAAACATCACAGGTGGCAGAGATTTAACACTAAGTGAAGTGTATGACGCCGTTGACCTTGTGAGAGATGTTGCAGATAAGGATTGCAACATAATCTTTGGTGCAAAAATTAATAACGACACAAACGGGGAAACTGAAATCACCGTTATCGCCACAGGTTTTGAGAAGAAAGAGCCAAAAAAGGTTGAAGATGAGCCTAAATTTAGTGAAAATCGCGCTGATTTCAAGGCTTTCACTGAGGTTAGAGAAGAGCCTAAGAGGGAAGAGCCAACAAACCCTGCCGAGCCACCTCATCATGACGATAAGGTTGAAGATATTTCAATCGCTAGCAAACGTCCGGTTGTTGATGAAGAGGATATTCCTCCATTCTTGAGAAAATTAAGGAAATAAAAAACTGCCAAAAGGCAGTTTTTTTATATTAAAATCAAACTCTATCTCTTTTGAATTATCTTTTCAATTAAGGCCACGGCAAAATACATCAAACTTGCCAACACGCACAAAACCACGGTCGCAGTCATCACCAAGTGCATGTTTGCCACTTGTTTTCCGTATGTCAGCAAATATCCAAGTCCTGCACGGCTAACTAGCATTTCGCCCATAATTGAGCCAATCCAACTTAGACCAACATTCACTTTAAGGGTGGAAATTATATCCTTAATTGAGTTCGGTAACACAATTTTGAAGAATATTTGAATTTTGTTTGCTCCAAGTGAGGAGCCTAAGGCTAGCAGTTGACTGTCGCAACTCGTAAACGAATTTAATATGTTTAAAATCGTTACAATCACCACAATCAACACGCACATAAATATAATAGCTTTATTGCCCGCACCAAACCAAATTATGATAATTGGGCCAAGAGCAATTTTGGGTAGCGAATTCAAAACAACTATATATGGCTCGCTAACGCGCCGTAAGAAGTTGTTGCACCACAAAATGAATGCCACCAAAAAGCCGATGCCCGATGCTATTGCAAAGCCGACCAGTGTTTCAGTTAAGGTTATCTTGGCATGATATAAGAGTTCGCCACTTTTCCATAACTCACCAATCATATTTGCCACAGTTGATGGGCTAGAAAAGAAGAAAGAACTTATAATTTCAAATTTTGTTAGCAGTTGCCAGCCCAAAATGAAGATTAAAAGAAGGGAAATTTGGGTGAACAACACAAACGCTTTTTTAGTGTGGTGTTTTTTTAGATAGTCATAGTGCTCTTTGCTAAATTTCTTTATTTTCATCTTGAATTTCCTGCCAAATAATAGAGAATAGTTTTTTTGCCTTGCTGGAATTTCTACGCTCGAAAGGGGTCAAACTCTCATCAAAGTCTAGCGTGTGTATGGCTTTAATTTTAGCGGGTCTTGCACTTAAAACGATAATTTTGTTTGACATGCTTATTGCTTCTTGAATGTCATGAGTAACCAAAATTGCCGTTTTTTGCTCTTTTTTTATGATGCTATAAATGTCATCACAAAGTGAAAGCCTTGTTTGATAGTCGAGCGCACTAAAAGGCTCATCTAAAAGCAAGAGTTCTGGCTTCAGTGCAAGTGTGCGAATTAAAGCAACTCTTTGCCTCATGCCACCGCTTAATTCATTAGGATATTTCTTCAAAAAGTCCGCAATCCCATATTTTTTTGCAAGCGCAAGAGCATAAGCCTTTCTTTCCTTATCCTTTTGCCTTTTAATTTCTAGCCCAAAATAGATGTTCTTTTCAATGTTTCGCCAGGGCAGAAGGTTATCTCGCTGAAACATATATCCGCAAACATCGTCTTTTGTGTTAGGCTGTTTGCCTTCCACCGAAATTGACCCAGTTGTTGGCTTAATTAGACCCGAAATAAGCGATAAAATAGTGGTTTTCCCACAGCCAGATGGCCCAACGATTGAAACGAAGTCGTGCTTTTGAATTTCAAAACTTATATCGTCTAGTGCTTTGGTTTCATCTTTTAGGCTTTGATAAATTAGGGTTAGGTTTTTTATTGAAACAAATTCCATTATTCAACTGCGTTTGCAAATGAAGTGATAACCACATCATTATAGTTCACTCGCGCTTTTAATTCGCCGGCATTGTCCATAATCTCTTGAAGCACATCCCAAGAGCTTTGTTTTAGCACAAAACTATCAGCATAAGCACCAATTTTGATATAGTTTTTCACAGAAGATAAAATCAGGCTATCGCTAGTTGTGTTAAATGAAGGTTTTAGAGCGGCCACAATTTCCTCATCTGTTCGTGCACTATCAACGATATAATCATATCCTTTTTTAAGTGCGCGCATAAATTTTTCAATTTTATCGCTATTGTTGTTGATAAATTTTTGATTAGCCACGAAGCAGGTGTACGGCACATCTTTCACCTCGTCGCCCAAAGCAGCAACAATCACACCCGTGTTGTCCTGTACGCATTGGCTAGCAGATGGCTCAAACATAGTGCAATAATTGCCTGTGCCCGCAATAAATGTTGGAATAACCATGTCAAAAGCAATCGATGTGTCAAATTTCACATCCACACCATCGCCAAGTTCTGCACCTGTTTTTAGATTATAATTTTTCTCTAAAATATACTGCAAAGTCATAGCAGGCATTCCGCCGCGTCTGCCAGCAATTATGTGTGCGCCGGCAAGATTTTCCCAACTAAATGTGTCTGCGTTGTCCACACCCGGTCTGCCCACCAAGAATGAGCCGTCGCATTTTGTTAGTTGAGCAAAGATTTTTGGGGCATCTTTCATGCCGTTGTTCCTCACAAATATAGTAGATTCCGGACCCATAAGCCCAATATCTGCCGAATTAGAGGTCAGAGAGGTCAGCACAGCATCACTGCCACCAGCATTAGTTAATTCAATTTCTAAGCCCTCGTCTTTAAAATAGCCTTTATTTATTGCCACATAGAGTGGGGCATAGAAAACTGAGTGGGTAACTTCGCTCACGCGTAGCACATTGTCGCTTTTCTTGCCACAAGATGCCATCATCACCGAAAATAACCCGATGAAAATAACTAATAAAATAGAAATTTTTTTCATTCGTTCTCCTTTTTGGAAGAGGCTATGTGGTTTAACCTTTCCATATTGTCATTCTATGTGATAATTAATTTTTGGTGATGAGAGTGAAAAAAGTGATAAAAATAGTTGTTATTTTTTGAATTTTTTGCTAAAATATAAAAAGTTTGGAGATTAATATGACTAAAAATGACACGTTCTTTAAAATTTTATTTGCCGTTGAGGTTGCGCTGCTTCCAATGATTTTTTTGCCTGAAAATTTGCTTCCAAAGTGGTCGATGGGTCTGTTTATAGCCTGCATTTTGCTTGCAAAAATCTGGCTTGAATTGTTTAAGGATAGAAATAACAAAACTCATGCAATAATTGATGGGGTGGGCAGCATTGCCGTTTTCACCACAATTTTGGTTTATTTCATCAACACGGGCGTTTTGGCGGATAGCATCACCAAGCCTCTTGCAATAGCGGTTATATCACTAGTGATTGCTTTCAACATCTTAAATATCTTGTTGTTTGACCAAAAGATGCCAGAGTTTGTTGAAGCAGTGGATTTTTGCTATATGTTGTTTGAATGCTTGGCTTTGGGCGCATTTATCTTGGCAAAATATTATTTACTTATCACAAAAATAGCATTATTCGCAATTTTGCTCACAATGATTGTTTCTGTTGCATTTAAGTTATACTTTATTGCAAGAAATGCAAAAACAATTATGAAAATTAATCATAAAAAATAAAGATTAGGTATTGACAAATTAAAATTTTTGTGTTATTATGTCAATATCAAATAAGGAGATAAATTATGTTCACTTTGTTATCTTTTGAAAATCCATTGCAGTTTTTATTGCGATACACTGTTATCATCGGCATTGTTTTGGCAGTTATCGGCGTTGCTTTGTGCCTAACCGCTAAAAGAATTACTATGGCTGTTAGAAAGCAAGATGAAATTAATAAAAACGATTCATTATATGTGGCATTGCGCATTGTTGGGTTGTGCTTAATCTTAGTTGGCATGATTGTTATGGTTTTGCCTGTTGAGGCTAATTTCTATAGCAAATAAGCCATATGCAACACTATTTCATAGATAAGCCGCATTCGGCAGACGATTATTTTGAATTTAAAGACGGTGTTCTAGGTCTAGAATTATGCTTTCGCTCGTGCGATAGCATTTTTTCAAAGGATAAGATAGACGATGGCACGCGTGCTCTTCTAAATGCGATAGCCAAAAATGAAACCCTTTCTGGCTGTGGATTAGACTTAGGCTGTGGGCTAGGAGTGATAGGCATAGCACTAATTAAACATTATGGCGTAACAATGCAAATGGTGGACATAAACGCCACTGCCGTTAGCCTCACAAAGCAAAATTTGATTAAAAATAATGTGCAGCATAGCGCAGTTGCCTTTGTTAGCGATGGTTTTAATGCGGTTGAAGGCAGTTTTGATTTTATTGTGTCAAATCCGCCAATCAAAACGGGCAAAACACTTTTGTTTTCACTCATGGAAGGCGCAAAAGAGCACATGAAAGTTGGTGCCCCGCTAATTTTGGTTATCCGCAAAAATCTCGGCATGGAAAGCCTTAAAAAGCACCTAACTTCACTTTTCAATAACTGCGAAATTATAGCAAGAGATAAGGGATATTATATATTAAAATCAGTTAAATTGGGCAATTAGCCCATTTTTTCTTGACTATAACCCAAACTTAATTTAAACTCATCATAAGGAGAAAGTTATGAAAAAATTTTTGGGTAAGTTGCCGGTGTTAATCACAAGCATTGTTTTATGCACCTTCTTTTTGGTGATTGTTTTGGTGATTGCTTGCCGACCAATAAACTATAATTTAACCTATTCTGCAAACCTCACACAAGAGCAGTTTGTTGAAATGGGGCTCGCGTCTGAATTGACAGATATGGGCATTGCAGATGCAAAAGTGAAGGCATCAATTGAGTTTAAAACAAAAGAAAAGCTGAATATGCGCATCAAAATGAAAACCGATGCCGTTGGCCGTGCAATAAATTTGGATATGCTTGTAACCATGTGGTATTATAGAGAGGGGGATAAAGTAACCATCCTTGGACCAACATCTTCATTCTCTCAAGCAGACTATGAAGAGGCTGTGAAAAATTTGGTTTGGGATAATGTGGATTATAGCAAGATTGGCGCACTCAAAATCAATGAGCCTCTCACTTCATCAACCTTAGTTTTCACAAATCATCAGGCAATAGCAATAATTGTGGTGAACACAATTTTAATGTTTTGCTCAGTTGCGGTGATTGTGCTTTCAAGCGTGTTTATGGTGCAATTAAGGAAGAAATCTAATCAAGATAAAACCCCTAACACACCTAATATTGAAGCATAAACATATCAAATTTATTAAAAAATAAAAAAATTGTAAAATTTTTTGGAAAAATGCTAAAATTTGTTTGACTTTAAACATATAAAAATATTAAATTAAAGATAGGAGGTCGAAATGAAAAAGTTTTTAGGCAAATTGCCGGTTATGCTCACATTTGTTGTCGTTGCAGTTCTTGTTCTTGGGGTTTACATTGGCTTGCTTGCTCGTCCTGTTGCCACTGGTATGACTTACAGCTACACTATGGATAAAGACGAAGTGTCGAAGTCTGAAGGGATGGCTTCAATTACTGGCGGTCAAGATTTAAAAATCTTCAAGAAATTTGATGTAACAATTAGCGTTAAATTCAAGAACAGCAAAGTTTTAGCTCAAAAAGTTTCGCTTGATTACACCTATGAAAAAGATGTAAAAGACGATGTTAAAAAAGCTTTTGATGAAGGCGTAAAACTTCTAGAAAAGACAGTTTTAACCGAACTTGAAATCAGCTACTATCGCGATGGCAACAAAATTTATGTGTTTGGTGATGATGTCTTAGAATCTAAAGAGTATGATGAAGCTGTTAAGATGCTCAAAGAATCTGAAGACTGGCAGAAAATGAACTCTTTCACTGTTAATGCTTTCACATTGAAAACACCAGCAGATGCAGAGTTCGTTACCACCGAGCCTTTAACATGCACCGGCACAATCGTTTTAGCTGTTGTACTAGGCGTTGTTGAAGTTGCTTTAATTGCTTTCTCGGCATTGTCTGTTGCTGCTTTCGTTGGTTCAAAGAAGAAACAGGCATAGTTTAAAAACACCACATCAGTGGTGTTTTTTCATGCCCCGTGTGCGAAATTTGCAAATTTTTGTGGAATTCTGTTTGATTTTATTCATACAAATTGTTAGAATGAAATTAGGAGGTTTAGATGAAAAAATTTTTTAGCAAATTGCCCGTTATGCTAACTTTCGTCATTGTTGCAGTTCTTCTTCTTGGAGTTTATGTTGGTTTGTTGGCTCGTCCTGTTGCATATGGGATGACTTATTCAACTGATTTTAAAGTTACATCTCCAGTGGATGAAACAAACAACATCACACTCACTGGCAGCGTCTCTGTCAAATTCAAAAATAGCAAGCAATTAACTATGAAATTTGAGTTTGATGGCATTGAGATGGACATTCTTTCAGAGATGGTGAATGGCGATTATTACTACGCTCGTCGTGGGCATAAAATTATTATGCTTGGTCCTGTTGCTGATAGCGACTATGACACTGCAATAAAAGAACTCACCGATGAGATGTGGAATAGCAAAGATGAAGTTGCCACTGTGAATGCTTTCAAATTTGAGTTGCCAGGCATTAACGAGTTGGGCGAAGGCATGGAAATGGACAATCTAACTTGCACAGGTTCAATCGTTTGGGCAGTCGTTCTAGGCGTTGTTGAAGTTGTGTTGGTTGCTTTTGCTTCACTTTCAGTTGTTTTCTTTGTGTTGTCAAAGAAAAAAGCCACAGCTCCAGCCACAGAAACAGAGCAGGCATAGTTTAAAACACCACATCAGTGGTGTTTTTTCATGCAAATAACAAAAATCTTTTGTGGGCATACACTGAGATAGAGGTGAAATATGTATTATTTCTTCTATCGCACCGGATGCTATGATTGTGTGCGAATTTCAAATCTTAATTTAGAAATGTTTCGTGCACAAACTTGGTGCAGGTGCATGCCAGCAAATTGCTGTTGCCACACATTTTATGACCCAAATTGCAGAACAAACAGCGTTAGTTTTAATAACGATTTTATCAATTTTAATAATTTTGAAAGTTAAATTTTAAATAATTTTTCTTCACTTTTTGATTGACAATTTCTCTCTCAAAAATTGCCAAAAATTTTAAGAGTAAAATATTATTTAGTGCATATTATACAATAGAGGTATTTATGAGAGAGATTGCCTTGGCAACCAAAGTGTCTAATAAAAAAATCATTGATTTTTTGCACGCAAACATTAAGTCTAAAATTGATTTTTGCAAGAATATAATCACAGGGTATAGCGACAATAATTTTATTTATCTCTTATTTGCTTGCGATGATGCCTATATTGAGCCGTGCGAAACAATTTTAAGAGATATAATAATTGAATATATCGAAAGTGTCTATAAAGTTAATTATTTAAAGCAAAAGATAAAAAATCCGCTTTGCAACACTCTCACTTTTAATGCCTACATCAAAGTTTTGTCAATTTTTGACAAATCCACAGATGTGTCCGCTTTAAGCAATATTATTTTGTTTAATCAAACATTTTTTATTGATAGTTTTTTAGAATTTCGCCTATCTCCATTAAAGCGTCATTGGGATAATCTAGCTGAACTATCGAGCGACAATCTCACTTTATTTAATTCTGGCACATTTTTAGATGTTATCCGTTTTTTAATAAACACTATGGATAGCCTTGTTTATAAAGTTAAAGTGGTTTGCGATGGCGATAATTTTTCGGTTTACAACATGAAAAACAAAAATGCCAGAATTAAGAAAATTGCAGAGTGCCACGATGCGTTAGAACTAATCACAAATGTTTTAAACGCCTGCCCAAGTTATATTGACATTTATTTAAACGACCAGCAAAATAGTGAGGCGGTGAGTTTTTTGAGCAATGTTTTTTCTAATAGGCTGAAAATCATAATGAAAAACTGAAAATTTTTGGCAAATTTTAATCTTTTAATTGACAAATCCCAAAGCGTGTGTTAAAATAATTGCAGTTAAATAGATTTTTGGTTGGACAAGTAGGTCAATATTTAGGTTCACAGAGAGCGCCTGCCGGCTGAGATTGGCGCAACACATTATTCACTGAAACCACCAACTAGGTCAACGCTAGTGAATCCTAGCAAAATTAAGTGGTTGTTCGCAACAATTAGGGTGGAACCGCGGTTTGAAATCGTCCCTTGCAATAAATTTTTGCAAGGTTTTTTTATTTAAGGAGAGGATTATGGAAGAGAAAGACCAAGAAAAACAACAAATGTATCGCCACAGCATGAGCCATGTGCTTGCAAAGGCAATTAAGCAACTTTATCCTGAGGCAAAGGTGGCAATAGGCCCAGCCATCGACAATGGCTTTTATTATGATTTTGACAATTTATCTATCAATCAAGACGATTTTGCAAAAATTGAAGATAAAATGCGTGAAATCATCAATAAAAATGAAGATTTTGTGCGCAAGGAAGTAACTAAGGCTGAGGCACTCAAAATGTTTAAAGATGAGCCTTATAAGACCGAACTTATAAATGATTTGCCAAAGGGTGAGAAAATCACAGTGTATCACACGGGTGATGATTTTTATGATTTGTGCCGCGGCCCTCATGTGGAAAACACCAAATTTTTGCGCGGATTTAGTTTTAAAATCAATCGTGCGAGTGGGGCATATTGGCGTGGCAGTGAGAAGAACAAAATGCTGACACGCATATATGTGTATGGCTTTTTAAATAAAGATGATTTGAAAGAGTGCTTGCGCTTAGAGGAAGAGGCAAAAGAGCGCGACCATAGAAAGTTGGGCAAAGACCTGGGCATCTTTATGATGCACGATTTAATCGGCAAAGGCTTGCCAATTTGGTTGCCAAATGGCTTCTTATTGCGCCGCGCACTCAGCGATTATATTATGGATAAAGAGTTGTCTCTTGGCTATCAGCATGTGATGACGCCATCACTTGGCTCTATAAATCTATATAAAACATCTGGACATTGGGAGCACTATCAAGAGGATATGTTCCCAGCAATGGAGCGTGAAAATGAAACTTATGTTTTGCGCCCAATGAACTGCCCGCATCACATGATGATTTATAAATCGTTTATGCACTCTTACAAAGATTTGCCTGTCCGCATTGCCGAAATTGCAAACGATTTTAGGTTTGAAGGCAGTGGGAATTTATGTGGAATTGAGCGCACACGCGCTTTCACTCAAAACGATGCTCACATTTTCTGCCGACCAGACCAAATTAAAGATGAAATTCAGGGCGTTATTAATTTGATTTTGGATGTCTATAAAGATTTTGGCTTTAAAAATTATGCTTTCCGCTTATCTTTGCGCGATAAAAAGAACACAGAAAAATATTTTGGCAATGACGAACTTTGGGAAAAGAGCGAAACCGCACTGCGAGAAATTTTAAAATCCAGTGGTGCAAATTATTATGAGGCAGAGGGCGAAGCCGCCTTTTATGGTCCTAAAATTGATGTGCAAGTTAAGTCGGCAATAGGGCATGAAGTAACTTTATCCACCGTTCAGTTAGATTATCAACTGCCAGAGCGCTTTGAATTGGAATATGTTGATGAGCATGATAATCGTGTTCGGCCGGTTGTTATCCATCGTGCAATCTTTGGCTCGCTAGATAGATTTGTTGCCTTCTTAATTGAAGAAACGAAGGGCAATTTGCCTGTTTGGTTAAATCCATTGCAAGTTAAGATTTTGACTGTTAGCGAAAAGAATATTGATTATGCTCGCCACATTGAAGCAAAATTACATTTGAATAAAATTCGTGTTAGTGCTGATATTTCAAACGAAAGCGTGGGCAAAAAAATCCGCTCGGCAGTGCTAGAAAAATCCCCATTTATTTTAGTGTTAGGTGATAAAGAAATGGCAGAGAATAGCGTTGCAGTGCGCACTCGTGGCAGTAAGGACACTGTGTCTATGTCATATGAAGATTTTGAAAAACAACTTTTAGAAACTATCAATAAAAAGGTGTGATATGGAAAAAGAATTTTATAAAGAAATTGCAAAAATGAAGCAAATTTTACGCAGAGGTTGGCTTTTGCGAAATGTCCCTGGTAGAGTTGAGAGTGATGCTGAGCACACTTTTTCAATGCTTATGCTTGCTCTTGAAATTATGGCGAAAAACGACACAAAACTCGACCAATTAAAAGTTTTAAAAATGATTGCTTATCATGAACTTTGCGAAATTGATGCTGGTGATATGACCCCGCAGGACAATGTTTCACAAGCCGACAAATATTATAAGGAATTAAAGGGAGTGGAGCGCATTTCTTCTCAATATCACATCCCAGAGTTGAAAGCCTTTTGGCTTGAATTTGAAGAGAACAAAACTAAAGAGGCGCAGTTTGTGAAGGCACTAGATAAATATGATGCAATTATGCAAGCAAAAATTTATGCGGACGAGTTTAAAATGCCAAAATTATATGAAGAATTTAAGAATAATGGCATTGAAAAATTTAATTTCATCGAAACTTTTAGGCATAAAAGATAAACAAAATCATAAGAATTGTAAATTTTTGTTAAATTTAAACGGATAAATCTCAAATTTGTCCGTTTTTTCTTGAAAAAATTTTGCCTTTTTGCTATACTTATTTCATAGGGGAATTTGTTAAAGGAGAATATATGAACATTTTTAAAAAGTTTTTTTGCCGCGCTTATCAGACCGTTTTTAAAATTGCAATTCCGTTGCTTCCATATCGAGAACCAAAACTTTTAAAAGACTATGACGCACTAATTAGGCTTTTGCAAGCGAAAGGGAAGAAGAGCGTTTTGTTGGTAACGGACAAGGGATTAAGAAATCTAAATCTAACCAATCAATTAGAAACGAAATTAAAAGAAGCGGGCATTGGCTTGTCAGTTTTTGACGGCACGGTTGCCAACCCAACCACTCAAAATGTGGCAGATGCTTTGGCAATGTTTCAAGCAAACGCTTGTGATTGCATAATCGGTTTTGGCGGAGGCTCGGCAATGGACTGCGCAAAAGCGGTTGGAGCAAGGGTCGCTTGCCCTAAAAAAAGCCTAAATAAAATGAAAGGTATTTTAAAAGTTCGCAAAAAACTTCCGCTTTTAATTGCAATCCCAACCACGGCTGGCACGGGCAGTGAAACCACGCTTGCTGCAGTCATCACAGATGCAGAAACTCGTCATAAATATGCCATAAACGATTTTCCGCTAATCCCTTCATACGCCTTGCTAGACGCAAACTTAACTCTTGGGCTTCCGCAGAGTGTTACGGCTTCCACAGGTATGGATTCTTTAACTCACGCAATAGAAGCATATATCGGCAGAAGCACCACAAAACAAACAAGGGATTGTGCGCTTAGGGCAAGCAAATTGATTTTCGAGAACTTGGGCATCGCTTATCAAGATGGCACAAATTTTGAAGCGAGGAACAACATGCTTTTTGCATCCTATTTGGCTGGTGTTGCATTCACAAAATCATATGTTGGTTATGTGCACGCAGTGGCTCATTCTTTGGGCGGAAAATATAATGTGGCACATGGTCTTGCAAACGCAATTATTCTGCCTTATGTGCTCAAAAAATATGGCAAATCTGTTTATAAAAAATTGTGGGAGTTGGGCGTTTATTGCAATTTGTTTGATAGCTCCACCTCGCACGAACTCGGTGCTCGTCTATTCATTGAAAAACTAGAAGAGATGAATGCAGAGATGGGGATAGGCAATAAGATTGACGAAATTCAACTCGAAGATATTGAAGAGCTTGCCAAAACTGCGGAAAAAGAGGCAAATCCGCTTTATCCTGTGCCTGTGCTTTACACAGCAAAAGAATTAGAAGAAATTTATCGCGAGGTAAAAAATGGACACGACTAAAATTGATTATAAATTATATCGCATGCGCGTTTTCTTGGAAGATAATCCAATGCAAGATGTGAAAAAACGCATTGCCGCACTAAAACTATTATATAAAAACATTCTGCTAATGGAGCCTGAAATTTGTGAGGCACTTAAAGCGGACTTAAACAAAAGCGCGGCAGAGAGTTATATGACTGAAATTGGCATGACACTCGCAGAAATCAGCCATATGATAAAGCACCTAAAAAAGTATGCTCGCCCAAAGCGTGCTCACACGCCATTAAACAATTTTCCGGCAAAAAGTTTCACCATGGCTTGTCCGTATGGCTTGGTGCTTGTCATCAGCCCATGGAACTATCCTTTTATGTTAAGTTTAGAGCCGATTGTGGATGCAATTTCAGCCGGCAATTCTGTCATTTTAAAACCTTCAAGCAGTTCAAAAAATGTTAGCAGGGTGATTGTTAAATTAATTGAGCGCACTTTCAATCCTGGTCATGTGTCAACCATTATGGGAGGAGTGGAAGAGTGCAATTATGTCATTGAAAAAGGTGTGGATTATATTTTCTACACAGGCTCAACCAGAGTGGGCGAAATTTTAATGAAAAAGGCTGCTGAGCATTTCACTCCAATCACTCTTGAAATGGGAGGCAAAAGCCCATGCGTGATTGACGAAACGGCGGATATTGCTCTAGCAGCAAAGCGTATAATCTTTGGCAAACTTTTAAATGCTGGGCAAACTTGCGTTGCTCCTGACTATATCTACTGCCACTCGTCAGTTAAAGAAAGGCTGGTGAGGGAATTGGTTCGCCAAATCGTTTTGCAATATTCAACAGATATATTAAACAATCCAAACTATCCAAAAATGATAAATCAAAAGCAGTTTGATGTTATGAGCGGATTGATTGAAAAGGATAAGGTTTTGTTTGGCGGAAGAGTAAATGAAAAAGCCTTAAAAATTGAGCCAACAATTATGTCTGCCACTTTCGATGATGCGTGCATGCAAAACGAAATATTTGGCCCGATTTTGCCGGTTGTAACCTTTGAAAATCTTGATGATGCAATCAAAGTTATCAATGCTCACAATAAGCCACTTGCTCTTTATATGTTTTCAACCAACAAGCGCAATCAAGATAAAGTGCTCACCAAATGTCAATTTGGCGGAGGCTGTGTGAACGACACCATTATGCACATAGCAAACCCAAATTTAGCGTTTGGCGGATTAAAGCAAAGTGGCATAGGTGCATATCATGGCAAGGCAGGGTTTGACACATTCACTCACTATAAAAGCATTGTGAAAAAATCAAACAAATTAGATTTGCCTTTGCGCTATCAGCCAACGAGCAAGTTCAAACAATTTTTGATTAGATTGTTTTTGAAATAGAATTTTCATTCGTTTTGATTGACTTGTAAATTTTCAAAAATTTTTTAAAACAATAAAAATAAGGGCAAAATTTTCAAAAAAATTTAAAATTTGCCCTTGTTTTTTCAATTTTTCCATTTTTTTATTGTTCTTTTGTGCACTCTTTTAAAATGTTTAATAATTCATCATTCATAGCGCACGCACGAAATCCTTTTTCGCTGCGAGTTGAAGCACCTGCCATTTTTGCGATGTATAGGCCGGGGTAGTAGTCCCAAGGCTTTTCACTCAAATAAACCACACCATGGAACCAACCTGCGGCAACAAAAGCCATAGATGCACAGATTGCTCCCGTCCTGCGAAATCCTGTTATTCCATATTTTTTTATGTTGTTGCAAACGGTCATAAACCGACTGCAATCCACACAGTAAAGAGCATTCTTTAAAGGCACTTGCCTAACTTGAATTTTTTCTCCATTTAAAAATGCACCATTTTTGTCCGCGTAAAATAAATATCCCATTTTAGGCATGTCAATAACAGCGGCAACAGTTTTTCCGTTTTTTACGCAAGCCAACTGAATTCCCCAAAAAGGCAACCCGTTTGCAAAATTAATCGTGCCATCAATAGGGTCTATGGTAAAGCAGTTTTTGCCAACTTCTTTTTTGCTGTTTGTTTCTTCACTCACAATATCAAAGTTTGGATATTCTTCTTTAATTTGCGAAATCAAAAACTTTTCAATTTTTAAATCCAAATTGGTAACTAAATCATTAGGGGTAGAGCCTTTCTTTTCCTTTACTACGAAATGTTCTTTTGATATTGCTTCTGCTTGGTTTACAATGTTTAATAAAAACTTGAGATCTTTTGTCATAACTCCTCCAAAATTATTTTAAACAAATTAAATTTATTTTCAAACAAATTAATTTCCTTTTTTAATTTTAAATTTTATTTGCAAATAAAAATAAAATGTTTTAATATGTTTAAATGGAAAATGCAAAAGACAAAACAACTCACATTTTAAATTGGATTTTTCTAATTTTAATTTTGATTGGCGACATATGTTATATAGTTTTTGGCAAAACTTGGGTGAAGGGCATCACAAGTGCATTGTTTGTGATTTTGGGCATTATAAATTTGCGTTATTCAATTGTGTATAAAACTAACAAATTTAATTTCACAATTTTAATCGGTTTGTTTTTTGCCATGCTTGGTGATATTTTGCTTGAAATTCAATTTGTTGTAGGGGCAGCGTTGTTTGCTATTGGACATATGTTCTTTTTCGTGTCGTATTGTTTTTTGTGCAAATTAAAATGGCGAGATTTTATTTTTGGCATAATTATTTGTGTGCCATCGGTTTTGTTTATTACACTCGCGCCAATTTTTAATTATAATGGTGTTTTAATGGAAATTGTGTGCGTGGTTTACGCTATAATAATTTCGCTCATGGTTGGCAAAGCATTTTCAAATTATATAACCAAAAAGTCTACCTTTTATTTAATAATTTTAATAGGAAGTGCATTGTTTTTCTTTAGCGATTTAATGTTGCTTTTAAATGTTTTTGCAAACCTTTCCAAAGTAACCGACATTTTATGCCTATTAACATATTATCCTGCAGAATTCTTGCTTGCTCACTCAATACTGCATGAAAAATACATAAAAGTTAATTAAAAATGCTTGACAAATCAAATAATATGTGATATTATCAAATCGTAAAAGTAGGAGTAACCACTTCTCACCTTGGAGCAGACGCGACAATGGTAATATGCAAAAAATTCATAAAATGTTTATTTTGTATATAAGTGGGCGCTTACTTAAAGGTTGCCCATTTTTTATTGGGTACGACATTCAAAATGGAGGGAAATTGAAAGAATCACTTAAAAACGAGCAAATTTCTTTAGCGGAGGTTCGCCTAATTGGTGCAAATAGCGAGCAGTTAGGCATTATGTCTAGCGCAAAAGCGTTAGAAATCGCAAAGCAGCAAGGGTTAGACCTTGTGCTTATCGCGCCTGAGGCAAAGCCGCCTGTGTGCAGGGTTATGGATTATGGCAAACATAGGTTTGACGAGTTGAAAAAGTTGAAAGACCAAAGGAAAAATCAAAAAATTGCCAAACTTAAAGAAATGCCTTTGAGCATGACGATTGATGACCATGACCTTGAAATTAAAGCAAAGCAGGTTTGCAAATTTTTGCTTGATGGCAGCAAAGTGAAAGTGAATATCCGCATGTTTGGCAGGTTGCAAGGCCGCCCACAGGTGGGGATAGACATTATGAACAAATTTGCTTCCCTTTGTGCATCCGCTGGTCAAATAGACAAGCAGCCCGAAGTGAATGGTCGTAACATCTTTATGTTTTTAGCGCCACTAGCGAAAAAGTAATTCTTACTTAATCAAAAAAAAGGAGATAATTATGCCAAAAATTAAAACAAGGAAAGCCGTTGCAAAGCGCTTTAAAGAAACAGGCAATGGCAAAATTAAAATGATGCATGACGGCAAGGGTCATATCCTTACCAAAAAATCAAGGAATAGAAAGCGCAGATTAAGAAAAACCGGATATGTTTCTAAGCAATTTGAAAGAAACTATAAGGAAATGATGTAGGAGGACGAAATGAGAATTAAGCGTGGAGTTAGTGCAGTTAAAAAGCGTCGTGCCATTTTAAAACAAGCCAAAGGCTATCGCGGGGCAAAGTCTAAACTTTATAGAGTGGCTCGCGAAGCAGTTATGAAATCGGGTCAGTATGCTTATGTTGGCAGAAAGCTTAAAAAGCGTGATATGCGCTCATTGTGGATAACCCGTATTAATGCAGGTTGCAGAGAGAACGGCATTTCATACAGTGTGTTTGTTAATGGCTTAAAGAAGGCGAATGTTGAGTTGAATCGCAAAGTGCTTGCAGATTTGGCTGCCACAGATAAAGCAGCGTTTGCAAAATTGGTTGAAACTGCTAAAAATGCAAAATAAAAAACTGCCGAAAGGCAGTTTTTTCATGCAATAATTGACATTAATGCGAATTTAATAAGTGATTTTATATATGTTATCTAAGATTGTTGCAAGCCGGCTATCCGTCATTTTTCTGATGCGATCCTCAATCAATTTGGCAATTTTTGAAGGCTTTGTGTTGGCACTAACATAAGAAAATTTGTTTCTATCGTTTATGTTGCTTGTCAGTTTAATTGTTTCAATCGCATCTTCTTTTGATATTTCAACAAAAATCCTTCCGTCTTCACTTTGCCTTACATAAAATTCAAAGTCTTGATGTCTTGGGCGAATTGCTTTATCTAAAAACTTTTCAACATATTCCACACTTAATTCAAAGGGTTGCTTATTTATATTCTCTCTCATAATCACTCCGCTGGTCATTTTAGCATAAGATGTCGATTTTGTCAATCGGTTTTTGTGCAAAATTTCAAACATTTGTTTGACTATAATGTTAACTTTATATATAATTAAATTATGCAGTTAACTAAACAAAACATAAAAGATTTGAAAGACAAAAAATTTAGGAAGCAAAACAAACTTTTCTTTGTGGAAGGGGAGAAGTTTTGCGCAGATATTTTGCACTATGGGGCGGAGATTTTGCACACAATCACCACCAATAAATCATTGACGGGTTATCCAAACATTTGCGTGGTGAGCGAGCAAATTTTATCATCTCTTGCCACCACAAAAACTAATCAAAACATCATCTGTGTGTGCAAAATTAACGAGCCGAGCATATCGTCTAAGGGTGATGCTTTGGTGCTAGACAATGTTCAGGACCCGGGCAATGTGGGCACGCTAATTCGTTCTGCCATGGCGTTTGGTTTTGAGGACGTATATCTAATAAACTGCGCAGATGCTTATGGAGAAAAAGTAATTCGTTCATCGGCAGGGACTGCTTTGTCCGCTCGCTTGCACATTTTAACTTTCGACCAATTTCAATCAAACAAGCAAAAAATAGCCGAGAATTTTGTGGTTGCCGATATGTTTGGTTCTCCAATAAGCCAAATTCGTTTGCCAAAAGGCAAAATTGCTGTTATAATAGGAAATGAGGGAAACGGCGTTAGCGAGGGCTTTCGCGCGCTTGCCAATATGGTGGTGTCCGTGCCAATGAGCAATAAGGTGGAAAGCCTAAATGCGGGAGTTGCGGGCAGCATAATTATGCAAAGAATTAGTGAGGTGAGATAATGTCAGGTCATAGCAAGTGGAATAATATTAAGGGAAGGAAAGAGAAGAGCGACGCAGAGCGTAGCAAAATTTTCACAAAAGTCGGCAGAGAAATAATGGTGGCTGTGAAAGAAGGCGGCGCAAATGTTGATGCAAATAGCAAATTAAAAATGGCAATTGCTAAGGCTCGCCAGTGCAATATGCCAAATGATAGGATAAACAGCATTATTAAGAAAAATAGCGAGGTTGATAGTTCGTCTTTCATTGAGCAAACTTATGAAGGATATGGTGTTGGCGGTGTGGCAGTGGTTGTGAAGTGTTTCACAGACAACAAAAATCGCACCAGCAGTGATGTCCGCTATGCGTTCGATAAGTTTGGCGGAAGCCTTGGTTCAACGGGCTGCGTGAGTTATATGTTTGACAATAAAGGCGTGGTCGTGGTTGAGAAAAACGACAAGTTTAATGGCGATAGCGCAATGGAATTAGCCATCAACATGAATGCGGTTGATTGCGAAGATGACGATGTGTTCACAATCTACACTGAGCCGAACGCCACGGCAGTAAACGAATTGGTTTCCGCCTTTGAAAATGCGGGTTACACAATCCTCTCTTCTGGTGTGGAGATGATTCCGCAAAACTACATAAATTTAGACGAACATCAGCGAGAGACCTTCAACAAAATGATAGATAAATTAAACGAAAGTGATGATGTGATAGATGTAATTCACAATTTAGAGGAGCAAGATGAATAACGAAAGATTAAAAGAGATTTTGAAGGAATTAAACGATAATAGGAGCAAATTATCCGCTCTTTTTTCGCTTTATAACTCGTCGCTAATCACGGCTGAGGATAGCAGGGCAAGCCTTTCATCATATTACGAGCAGATGATAGACCTTAAAAATGATTTAAACATGCTCTCAAATTCGATTGCCAGCTTCAAAAAGAGCGATAGGGCAAGCGAACTTAAAAAGAACAAATCAAAAATAATCCAATTTGGCAAAGATGCGGTTGAGGCAAATTCTAATTTTGAGGATAATTGCAATAGATATAAACTAGCTTTGCAAGAGTGTGGCTCACTCAAAACAGAGTATAAGCACGCCGTTAGTGAACTTTGCAAGGAGTTTAAATCGATTGTTTCAAGTGAAAAATCGGTTGAGCCAATTTTAATTAAGGGTTATAAGCAACAAGTCAAAATAATCCGTGCTATATTGGATAGGATTGAGATGTTGATTGCCGATTATAATGTTAAAAGAAACAAGGTCGAGGTGGATAGTGAACGCTTCACTGAGTTGTATGAAAGTGTGAATTCAATTATTTCTCAATTAAAAGTGTCTGCATAGGGGTGAAATGAGAGTTTTAGGCATAGACCCAGGCTTAAATATAATAGGCTATGGCATAATTGAAACAAATGGTTTTAAAGTGGTGGATTATGGAGTTATCACCACTCCTAAAACTATGCCTATCAGCGAGCGCCTTTTCACAATTTATAAGGCTTGTTGCGAACTGATGGAAACTTTTAAACCAGACGAAGTGGCTTTTGAAGAGTTGTTTTACAACACGAATATCACCACAGGCATTCCGGTTGCAGAGGCACGCGGTGCGCTTATTGTGGCGTGCAAGCAATATTTAAACAAACTATTTGAATACACTCCACTGCAAATCAAGCAGGCACTAACGGGCAATGGCAGGGCAGAAAAAAAGCAAATGCAATTCATGGTGAAAAGCATTTTGGGTTTAAACGCCACTCCAAAACCAGATGACGCCGCTGATGCTCTCGCTGTGGCAATTTGTCATATCCAAACCAGCAGCGTTATGAGTAATAATAGCATGTAATTTTTTATGTTTAAGGAAGGTTATGATAGGTTTTATTAAAGGCATTTTAAGAGAGAAGGACATGGGCAACATCACGGTTGAAGTGGGTGGTGTTGGCTTTTTAATTTCGGTTACTAATAGTTGCATGGCAAATTTGCCAAATGTCGACGAAGAAGTTAAGATTTACACATATATGCAAGTTAAAGAAGACGAATTAAGCCTTTTCGGTTTTGTTAGCCCAGAAGAAAAGAAGTTTTTCATGCAATTAATTTCTGTTAGTGGCGTTGGGCCAAAAACGGCGCTCCAAATTCTTTCTGCAGAGCGTATGACTGCACTTATAACTAGCATTATAAATGAAGATGTCTCAGTTATTGCAAACTGCAAGGGCATCGGCAAAAAGACTGCCGAGCGCATAGTGGTAGAGCTTAAAGATAAGATTAAACCGTTTGATTATATTTTGCAACAAGAAGCACCTGTTAATGTCAAAAATGCCAGCATTGATGACGCCGTTGTGGTGCTCACCAGCCTTGGCATAAATAAAAACGAGGCACTGCGCCTAGCAAAACAAGTGTTCGTCGATGGCGACACTGCCGAGCAAATCGTGGCGAAAGCGCTGCATAATTTGGGTGGTTAAAAGGAGCTTATGCAAACAATTGTTGAAGTGGGAATGCCACTTAAAAAGCATTTAATTTATTATCATGATATGCTGCAAAAGCAAGGCATGCAGTTAGTTTTTGCCTGCATCACACATGATTTATATTACGCAAAAGACACTAATTTTGATGGTCTAACCGAAAATCAAATGAAAAACGCTTGCATTAGATTGCGTATGTCGGGTGGCGGAATAAACACAAAACCGCTTGGAAACAACAAAAAAATGTTGCAGCAAGAGCAAGAACTAATTAAGCAAGGATACACCAAAGTTTTCGACACAATCAAATTTGATTTTCACTACATGAAAGATGGCATGAACACGCGCATTCAACTGCAAGATATCAAAGACCTTGGTTTGTTGGTTTATTATAATAATCATGATTATGATAAATATTCACCTAAAAAGCAGCGAGAACTTTTAATTAAAGAATTAAATGGTTATGGCTTTAATTTTAAGCAAACAGACTTAGGGCTAGATAAATTGCGAACATTTTATTATGGCAAAAAGATGTATAGCGAAAATCAAAATGGTTAGCTAACACTATACGATACTAAAATTTAAAGGAGCAGTATGATAGGGATAAACACAAATTGTGAATGTGGCAAGGACTATAAAGAAATTTTATCAAACATAAAAAATACAGGCTTTAAAAGTGTTATGGTGGCTTTTAAAACCGGTCAGGCGGAAGAAACATTAAAAGAAGCACTAAGATTAGGTTTGAATGTCCCTTATGTGCATTTAACTAACACAAACAATTTATGGTGCAAAGGGCCAGAGAACGAAATAGTGGTGCAGAGTTTAAAAGAGCAAATCTCCCTTTGTGCCAAATATGGAATTCCAATAGCTGTTATGCATGCAACTAGGGGCTCAGCAAATGAACTTGCGCTTCCGCCAAACGAACATGGGTTGAAATGCATCAAAGAATTAGTTGATTTTGCTAAAAAACACAAAGTTAAAATTGCCCTGGAGAACTTAGATAAATTAAGTTATAAGCATTTTGTTTATGTTATGGAAAACATAAAGGATAAAAACTTAGGTTTTTGCTATGATTGTGGGCATCATCAATTATATTTGCCAAAAGTGGACTTATTAAAACGTTATGGCAATAGAATTTTGGCGGTGCATTTGCATGATAACAATTTGGACTGGGAATATGGCTTCGATTGGTCAAATGATTTGCATTTCCTTCCTTTTGACGGCAAGATTAACTATAACAAAGTGTGTGAAAAACTTGCCAAAACTCCTTATAAAAATGTAATAATGCTAGAAGTGCATAAAGACTGCTGGGGAATGCCAACCTCTTATGATAAATTAACAAACGAGCAATATTTAAAAGAAGCACATAAAAGGGCAGAAAAATTAGAAAATTTATTGGAAAAATATCGAAAGCAATAAAAAAGGAAACATTATGGAAGAGAAAGATAGATTTATTTCAAGCACTAAGAATATGAGCGATGTCGAGGTCGAAAATAAACTTCGACCAATGTCTTTTGACGAATATGTGGGGCAAGAAAAAATTAAATCTAATCTTAAAGTGTATATCAATGCTGCAAAGAAGAGGAAAGAGGCGCTAGACCATGTTTTGCTTTATGGCCCGCCAGGGCTTGGCAAAACCACATTGAGCCACATTATAGCCAACGAAATGGGCAGTCAAATTAAAATCACAAGTGGTCCAAGCATAGAAAACGCTGCCGACCTTGCCGCAATTTTAACTAATTTAAACACAAATGATGTGCTTTTCATCGATGAAATTCATCGCATTTCAAAATCTGTGGAAGAGATTTTATATCCCGCTATGGAAGACTATGCTCTAGATTTCATTGTGGGCAAAGGTCCAAGTGCGCGCAGCATGAGGCTAAAAATTCAACCTTTCACTCTCATTGGTGCAACGACCAAGGTGGGCAATCTTTCAAGCCCGCTGCGAGATAGATTTGGCGTTGTATGTCGCTTAGAGATGTACACAGTTGAAGAGATTGCAAAAATCATCTCGCGCTCGGCTAGCATTTTGGGCGTGGATATAGAGAAAGACGCGGAAATTGAGATTGCAAAGCGCAGCCGCGGCACTCCGCGCGTGGCAAACCGCCTATTAAAGCGCGTGCGAGATTATGTGCAAGTGGAAGATAAAAATGTCATAACGGCGGCTGACGCTAAAAAAGCGCTAACCCTTATGGATATTGACGATTTAGGGTTAGATTATGTGGATAAACGCGTGTTAATGGCAATGATTGAGAAGTTTGGTGGCGGTCCGGTTGGGTTGGAGACACTTTCAGCCACCACAAATGAAGAAATTTCGACCATAGAAGATGTGGTTGAGCCATATTTGTTGCAACTCGGCTTTGTTTTGCGCTCACCAAGGGGCAGAATGGTAACCCGCTTGGCGTATGAGCATTTCGGCTTGCCTGTGCCAAAAACGCTTATGGCAGATAGCGGAGAGGGTGATGATAAACTATAAATCTCTTTCAATTTATGATTACGATTTGCCAGAGGAATTGATTGCTCAAACACCACTAACCAAGCGAGACGAAAGCAAATTGCTCGTTTTTAATCGCAAAAATAAAAAGATAACCGAAAGCAAGTTTAAAGACATCAGCGACTTTTTGCGTAAGGGCGATGTGTTGGTTGTGAATAACACTCGCGTTTTGCCTGCGCGCCTAATTGCCCATAAAGAAACGGGTGGAGAGATTGAAATTTTGCTTTTAAAACGCCACAATTTGCACGATTGGGAAGTGTTAATGAAACCCGCAAAGAAAGTGAAAATTGGGCAAAAAATTAAAATTAATGACGAACTTTCTTGCACGCTAAAGCAAGTGTTAGAGGACGGCAACCGCATTGTTTCATTTGAATTTGATGGCGTGTTTGAAGATATTTTAAATCGCGTTGGCAGCATGCCTTTGCCCCACTATATTCACGAAAAATTAAAAGATAAAGAACGCTATCAAACGGTGTATAACAAAATTGAGGGTAGCGCAGCAGCGCCAACTGCAGGCTTGCATTTCACAAGCGAACTATTGCAAAAAATTAAGGAAATGGGCGTTGAAATTGTTGAACTAACTCTCGATGTTGGGCTGGGAACTTTCCGCCCATGCAAAGAGGAAGATATAACAAAACACAATATGCATAGCGAACATTATCATCTACCACAAGATGTTGCAGACGCAATAAACAAAGCAAAAGCGGAGGGCAGGCGAGTGATTGCTGTCGGCACCACAAGCGTGCGCACGCTAGAAGCGGTTGCAAGTAAAGGTTTGCCTCTTAAAGCAGATGATGACGAAACGAGCATTTTCATCTATCCGCCTTATAAATTTAAGGCAGTTGACGCACTAATAACCAATTTTCATCTGCCTAAAAGCACACTTATAATGCTCGTTAGCGCATTCGCGGGTTATAAAAACACAATGGATATCTATAAATTTGCTGTTGACCACCGCTATCGCTTTTTCAGTTTTGGCGATAGTATGTTCATCGTGTAGGGGTTAAAATATGAAATATATTGAAGTTAAAACCACATTTGAAAAGAAAGAAGAAGCGTTGAATTTGGCAAATTTATTGTTAAGTAAAAAATTAGTTGCGTGCGTGCAGATTGGCGAAATTCAAAGCCTTTATCATTGGAAAGGCAAACTTGAAAATGAAAAAGAATATCTTTTAACAATGAAATCAAAAGAGACTTTATATGACGAAATTGAAAAAACGATTAAAGCAAATCACTCTTATGAAGTGGCAGAGATTGTCGCTTTGCCCATTTTAAAAGGTTCAAAAGAATACCTTTCGTGGATAGACGAAACCACAAAATAAGGAATTATGAAAACAATAAACATAGGAAAAGAAAATTCAACATTTCAAGAGATATTAGCGTTGAAAAACAACAAAACAAAACGATTTGCTAATAAAAAGTTTTTTGTTGAAGGAGTGCAAAATATTAAAGATGCAATATCAAATAATTGGGAAATATCTTCTTTCATATTTTGCAGTCAATCAAAACTTTCTGCTTGGGCGAAGTCAGTTTTAAAATATGCTCAAACATGTTATGAATTAACAGATGAATTAATGCAAAAATTAAGCGACAAAGAGGATGTGTCTGAATTGTTGGCGATTGTTAAAATGAAAGAACAACCATTAAATATTGACAAATTAAAAAATCCGCTCTTGCTGTTGTTTGATAGACCATCAAAGAAAGGAAACTTAGGCACAATAATTCGCAGTGCAGATGCTTTACATGTTGACCAAATATTTTTCACGGGGCATTCGGTGGATATTTACGACCACACAGTTATCACATCATCAATGGGTTCATTTTTCAAAGTTCCGTTTAAATTTATTGAAAAAAATGAAGATTTTGAACAAATTATAAAGTTGTTGAAATCAAAATATAAAAATTTTCAAATTGTGGGTACATCTTTGCAAGCAACCAAATTTATTGATGAATGTGATTTTAAAAAACCAACTTTGCTATTAGTTGGAAACGAAGCAAAAGGGCTTTCAAATTATTATAACTCAATCGCTGATGAACTTGCTAAAATTGATATGAAAGAAAATATAGATTCCTTAAATGTTGCAAACGCCACAAGCATTTGCTTATACGAAATTAATAGGCAAAGGAAAATTTAGGACTTAGAGTTGTGGTTGAGAATAGAAAGGAGAAATCATGGATATAAAAATAAACAGAATAAAAACACCCGATTATCTAACCAAGTCCAGTCTGCCAGCAAGTGATTATGTAATTAACCCTTATGTTGGCTGTTTGCACGGCTGCAAATATTGTTATGCTTGCTTCATGAAGCGTTTCACCGGCCATAATGAAGATTGGGGCAGTTTTATTGATATTAAAGAATGCAATAAACCTATAGACTTGAAAAAAATTGAAAACAAAACAGTGTTTATTTCATCGGTAACGGATTGCTATAATCCGATAGAAAAAGAAGAGCAAATTACCAGAAAAATTTTAACTCAGATTAAGGACACAAATGCTATGGTGGACATAACCACAAAATCTTCGCTTGTGTTAAGAGATGTTGATATAATCAAACAAATGAAAAATGCCGAGGTTGCCATTTCAATTAACACGTTAAACGAAAAATTTAAAAACGATATGGACAACGCCCCCGCAATAAAAGAGCGAATAAGAACACTAAAAACTTTGCATGAAAATGGCATAAAAACAGTGCTATTTATGTCCCCGATTTTCCCAGAAATCACAGAATGGAGGGAAATCATAAACAAAACAAAAGATTTTGTTGATGAATATTGGTTTGAAAACCTTAATTTGCGCGGAAGTTATAAAGCAAAAATTTTAGAATACATAGCGGAAAAATATCCACATCTTGTTAATCTATATAACGAAATATATAATAAAAATAACAAGACATATTGGCAGAATTTAGCAGAAGAAATAAATGATTATTGCGTTAAAAACAATATAAAATTTAAAAATTTCTTTTATCATGAAGAAATAAAGAAAAAGTAAATAGGATAAAAAATGAAAAAGAATTTTAGTTATGAAGTTTTGCATGTAGATAAAAACAGTGGGGCAAGGACGGGCATTCTTCACACACCACATGGGGATATTTACACGCCAATTTATATGCCGGTTGGCACGCTCGCAACGGTCAAATCGCTAACGAGTGATGATTTATATGACATTGGTGCGCAAATAATTTTGGCAAACACCTATCATTTGCACATTCGCCCTGGCGATGAAATTGTTAAAAAAGCGGGCGGAGTGCATAAATTTATGAATTTCAACCGCCCAATGCTCACCGACTCGGGCGGCTTCCAAGTTTTTTCGCTGGCAGATATTAGAAAGATAACCGACGATGGGGTGGAATTTAGAAATCATTTGTCTGGTGCAAAAATGTTTTTCACGCCCGAAAAGGCAATAGACATTGAAAATAATCTAGGTGCGGACATAATTATGGCGTTTGATGTTTGCAGTGATTATGGCATTTCACATAAAGACGCTGAAAAAGCAATGACCCGCACACTTGATTGGCTGGATAGATGCTATAAACATCATAAAAATCCTAAGCAAATGCTTTTCCCAATCGTGCAGGGCAATTTTTATGAAGATTTGCGTCTAAAAAGCCTAGAAGAAACAAAAAAATATTGCAAATGCGGAATTGCAATAGGCGGGCTTTCAGTTGGCGAGCCAAAAGAGGTGATGTTAAAAATGCTTGATGTTATGCAACCTCACTATCCAAAAAATATGCCACGATATATGATGGGTGTTGGCACGCCAGACTATATTTTTGAAAGCATTGAACGCGGGATTGATATGTTTGATTGCGTGCTTCAAACGCGTGTTGCACGCAACGGCTTGGCAATGACCAGCCATGGCAAAGTGGTGCTAAAGCAAGCACAGTATAAAGAAGATTTTTCAACACTAGATGAAGAGTGCGATTGTTATTGCTGCACTCACCACACAAAAGCATACTTACACCACCTAGTTATGTGCAATGAAATTTTGGGCGCGCGCCTTTTGTCTATCCACAATCTGCGCTTCACAATAAAAATGATGGAAAACATACGCAATGCAATTAATAATGACCGCTTTTTAGAATTTAAAAAAGAGTTTTATGAAAAGTATGGAATTTAGTTTTTAAGTGCAAAAAAGTGATTATTATCCCAAAAATTTAAAATTTTCGTGCTATTTTTTCAATTTTTAGGCAAAAAATGAATTGACTTTTGATTTTTCAATCTATTAAAATATTAATAATTAAGGAGAGAGTTATGCAATACTACGCTGTGATGATTGTTTTATTGGTGCTTGTGGTTGCACTATTTATTGTGAGTTATGTTAGGAGAAAACGCTATAATAGTGAATTAGGCCAAATGCGTGATGAATTAAAGATTGGCGATAAGGTTATGACAGACACGGGCATGGTGGGCGAAGTTGCAGACATGTTTGTGGAAGAAGAATATAAATATGTGGTGTTGAAATCCGGCAGGGGTGAACGCACGGGTTATTTCACCGTTCATGCAAACGCCATCTATTATGTTTTTGGCAAAGAAGAGAAAGAAAAGAAGCCAAACATGGCAAATGTTAAAAAAGAGAAAGACGGGGGCTTAGCAAAAGAAAGCGAAACTGCAAAACCTAGCGAAACTCAAAAAAATGATGAAGAAAAAAAGCCAGAAGCAGAGCCTAGCAAAAAATCAAAGAGCAAGAAATAAGCCAAACGGCTTATTTTTTTGTTTGGCAAAACAAATTCAACAAAAGAAACCAAAAAAAACCAAATTGTTTTCAATTTCCCTTAATCTTCTTGTTTTAAAACTTGTGGCTCAAAATAGATTAGTGTAGGAGGATTTATGAAATCGAATTCATTAAAATTGTCAGGATTAGTGTCCATCATCAAAAGTTGCCTTGTGGGGTTGGTTGTAACCTTAGCGGGAATCGTAACCTTTGCCATAGTGCTTAAATTTGTGGATGTGCCATCAAAAATTGTGGCATATATAAACAACGCAATTAAGGGTATTTCTATTTTTGTGCTAGTGCTCATGCTAAAAAAGGCTAGCAGCGAAAAGTTGCTTGTGAAGTCTGCTTTTGGCGGAGTGATATATTCTTTGCTAAGTTTAATCGTCTTTTCAATCTTAAACGGCTCGTTTAGTTTTGATTTAACAATCGTGTATGATTTAATCTTTGCTCTAATTGTTGCTATTGTGGCATCTGTGATTGTAAATTTGCTAAATAGAAAAAGTTAAAACGAAAATTTTTGAAAATTTTAAGATTTTTAGTCAATAATTTAATTTGATATATGGGGCTTAACAAAATGAAAATAGCGTCGTTTTTGATTGACAAAATTTTTCTGTTAAGATATAATATAAATTAAATCAGGAGAATATATGACTAAAAATCGTTCAAGAAGTTTGTTTGTTTTATTTTCTATTGTTTTAGTTATCTGTTTGATTGCCACATTTCTTAGTTTCACATATCCTTTCGCGGTAAATGGCAAATATTATAGTTATTCAAGTTTTGTGAGCAATATCAAGATGGGGGAGGACATTTCCACATCTTTAAGAGTTGTTTATCGTGCTGAAACAATAGATGAATTTGAAATGACCTCAAATTATGAGGTGCTTCGCTCATCCACAGTGAATGATTTGCAATCTATTTTGCAAGATGAAGGTTTTAAAGATTCCACTGTTTCCACTTATGGGGAAGATTGTATTTTGGTTACTGTTGGTGATTTGCAATCCAAGCAAGATTCAGCATTGGCTCTAAGTTTGCTAGATAATCCAGCAAAAATTAGTTTTTCAATGTCTAGCAATGCAAGCGAGGCTTTCGCAGATGCCACAGATGTTGAAGATGTGTATGTGCAAGACTATGCACAAACCTCAGGCACTTCATGGTATGTGGTTATTAAATTTAAAAGTGAGAGTTTGCCAAAAGTGGAAGAGGCCACAAAAGATGGTGGGTCGCTTTATATTTTGTTTGGAGAAGACGATAGTTCTCCAATAAGCATCACATTAGATAGTGCAATCACAGATGGCATTGTGTCTTTCACAGGCACAAAGCAGGGTGATTTGCCTTGGAGCCAAGCAGACGCAAAATCTTATGCAAATAGATTGAAAACCGGCTTGTTGAGTTTGAAGTTGACAAAACTTTCTAGTTCAGAAACGGAAGGCAGTTATGGCTCAGTAACTCATAGTGGGGACAAAGTGCTTTTCGGCGGAGTAAGTGCTGTGCTCATTTGGGCAGTGTTGGGATTAGTTGTCCTTGCCGCATTCGTTTTCTTGATTGTTAAATACAAACAACTTGGCTGGCTCGCTTGCTTCAACCTATTGTTCTTTATCTGCATTGGGCTATTCTTGCTTCAATCAATTCCACTAGTTCACATGAATTTTGCTGGCATGGTGGGCATGGCTTTATGTTTCATGCTTGCTGTTGATAGTTTGATTTCAATTTTTGAGAGTGCAAAGAGATATTATAATGCAGACGCCAAATTGCATATTGCTTTCAAAACTGCGCAAAAAGATAGTTTGATTAAAACGTTTATCCTAAGTGGGTTAGTGGCAGTTGTTGGTTTAGTTTGCGTGTTCATTCCAATTCCTTCAATTCAATCGTTTGGTTGGGCTGCACTTGTGTTGCCAATCGTGTCGCTTTTCACCTCGCTTGTGTTGATGAGGCTATTTATAAAAATGTATTTAGCGCTCAACAATTTTGATGGCAAGAAATGTAATTTCCACAAAGGAGGCAAAAATGTTAGCAAATAGAGATTTTTCTAAGCCTAATAAGGAATATTTCAAAAAGAATAAATTTGTGATTTTAATTTTGGCACTTGTGATTATAGCGGGCGTGGTTTGTGCTTTGGCTCTCGGTTTTAATGGCAATTTTGAGATGAAAGGCTGCTATGAGTTTAATGTGTCCATCACCGAAACAAATTCAAAGCAAATTTCAAAATATGAAGCCAATATCGAAACTATTTTAAATTCACATAATGCAAAGTTTGATAAGGTTTCAATCGAAGGTGAGGGTGATAGGCTCACGCTTGTTGTTAGGTATTTAAAATCTGTTAAGAGTGAAGAGCAATCTAAAATTAATGCAGAAATTGCTTCAAAACTTGGAATTAGCGAAGAAGAAATTTCTTCTCATTCATTTGTGTCAAAAGTGGTGAGGGGCAGAGATTTTCTATTCACAGCTGTTGCAATCTTATTAATAGTTGTTGTTGCCACAATTTTTGCCTGCTTTAGATATGATATTGCTTCGGCAATCTCCATGTTGCTCACTTGTTTGCTTGGCAACCTGCTGTTTTTATCAATTTCGTCAATATTAAGATTGACCATTGGTTTAAGTTATTTTGCAATGATTGTGATTTTAAACTTGCTAATAATTTATTGCTCATTTAAAATCTTTGAGCGCATTCGTGAAACAAGTTGGCTTCAATCGAAAGAGTATGCTGCCGCCCTAGATGACGCTTTGCGCAGCACAAAGGTGGAAGTGTTGTTTGTTTCAATCGCCACCATGGTTGTTGGCTTGCTATTTGCTCTGCTTGCTCCTGTTGGCATTAAATATGTTTCAATAAACATTTTGTTTGTGTCAACCACACTAATCTGGGCAGTTTGGTATATTTTGCCGTTCCTATGGAGCACAATGATTACCCGCGCAAACATAAGAAGATTTAGAGTGAAAACTCAAAAAACTCAAAAAGATGAAGATTAAAAAAATGCCTTTCATTTTGAGAGGCATTTTAAATAAATTTGATTATGAAATACATTTGTACACTAGAAAACAAAATTGATGTTGGGTTTGTGGACGAGATGTCTAAATTATTCAATTTAGATAGAAATCTCGTGGGTCTTTTATATTCTCGTGGGATAAACTCAAAGGAAAGTTTGTATAAATATCTCAATCCGTCATTTAATGATTTATACGACCCATTTTTGTTTGAAGATATGCAAAAAGTGGTGGAAAAAATCAAATCACATCTTGATAGGCAAAGCAAGATTTTAATTTTTGGTGATTATGATGTGGATGGTATATCCGCTAGTGCAATTCTAATTAAATATTTCAACTCAATTAATGCCAACGTGTCTAATTTCATGCCCAATCGCTATGAAGATGGATATGGTTTGAATATAGACACTCTCAATAAAATAATTGAAGCTAATAAGCCAGACTTAATCATCACAGTGGATTGTGGAATCACAGCTGTTGATGAGGTGGAGTATCTAAAAAATAATGGAATAGACATTATTATCACAGACCACCATGAAAGGGCAGAAACTTTGCCAAATTGTCTCATAATTAACCCTAAAATAAGCGAAAGTTATCCTTTCCATTGTTTGTGCGGTGCAGGCGTTGCCTTTAAATTGGTGCAGGCAATAGCTGGCCTAGAAATTGCCAAACAATATCTTCCAATTTGTGCTATTGCCACCATTGCGGACATTGTTGAACTCTTAGATGAAAATAGGGCAATTGTCAAACTCGGGCTTCAAAATTTGGCATCAGCACCTGTTGGCATTTTGAAATTGATGCATGAATGTGGGCTAAACACAAATTGCCTTGCGAGCGATATTGCTTTCAAACTTGCCCCCAAAATAAATGCTAGTGGTCGCATGGGTTCAGCCGACACTAGTTTGGACCTTTATCTTGAAACGGACCAAACGAAAATTCGCAAAATCATAAAGCAGATATTGCAGTTCAACACTGAGCGTCAGCAGTTATGTGATAAAGTCTATGTTGATGTTAAAAATGGGCTAAAATCACAAGATATCTTTAAAATTAGTGCCATATCTATGTCTAGCAATGAATGGGATAGTGGCATTTTAGGCATTGTGGCAGCCAGAATTGCTGATGAATTTCATCGCCCAACATTCTTGTTTAGTCAAGTGGGAGATGAACTCGTTGGCTCGTGCAGAAGCGTGAACGGAGTGAATGTCCACTCACTTTTAAGCAGTATGACACACTTGCTCACCAAATTTGGCGGTCATCCAATGGCTGCGGGCTTAACGCTTAAAGTTGAAAATTACGATGAATTTGTTCGACTAACTAATGATTATGTGGCACAAAATCTAAATAAAGCTGCCTTTTTGCCAACAAAAACTTATGATTTTGAAATCAATCCAGAGGAAATCACTCTCAAACTCGTGGAGGATATTGATAGGTTAGAGCCGTGCGGGCATCAAAATGCCAGGCCGATTTTTAAATTTACATTAAAAAAAGCCTCGATAAGTTCGCTGCCTCGCCATCCACAACATCTAATGCTTAACTATCCAAATTTTAGTTTGTTGGCATTTAATTCAAGCGCGATGTATTTTGTTTTGTCGGGCAACACATCATGCACAATTTTGGCAGACTTGAATATCGACACATTTAGAAACAGCAAAAAAATTTCAGGCATTGTGAAATCTATCGATTATGAAGATATTTATCGTCCGCAAGATATTGACATTATCACTGCCGAATATTTAAAACAAATAATTTATCCGCTTGATGCCTCTTACACATTCAACAATTATAATCGCGACCAACTAATTAGGATGCTTGTGGATATGGAGAATAATGTGTATGGCACGCTGATAGTTGCAAATGATTACAACACATATATTAATTTTAAATCCATCTATGATAGCAACAATATTTTTAGAAATCGCATCTTTAATATAAATGATGAAACAGGGCTAAACACTATTATTTTAGCGCCAACAGATTTCAATAGTTTTAACACTTTTAGCAGAATAATTTTCTTAGATCCTATTTTAAACATGGGTTATTTGAGTGCGTTGCAGAAGGAAACAAAATCAACGATATATTTGCCACACACTGTTAGTTCACCCGCATTTCTGCTTGAAAAAATTGATTTGTCTAGAGAAACCTTTGGGAAGTATTTTAGGCTAATGGAGTTTGCGTGCGAGAATAAGATAACAGGTTATTATTGCCACAATTTCTTTAAGAACATTTTAGATAAAATTAAAAGCAAAGAAGAGTTTAATTATTTGCAATTTTTCGTTTGTCTGCAAGTCTTCAAAGAGATTGGTTTTATCGTGCTAAACGAAACGGATAGCCAAATTTTGGAAATAACAAATGTTAAAATGCCACTGAATTCTAGTGCCACATATAATAGGCTAACCACATTAAAACTTAATCAAAATTAGCAGCACAATATATTGTGTGTTTTATTTGTAATTGTGCCATATTTATATTTTTTTCGTCAAAAAATCAGTGGATTTTTAATTTTTATTATTAATTTATTTGCCTAATGGGGCATAATTTGTTATAATCGTAACGAGTGAAAATTCACTGTTGAGAGGTTCGTTTTGATTTTTAATCAAATCTTTTCTAATAACTTCACTTTTAAAGAGGCGGTAATCTTCTTATTGATTATCACTTTCGTGTTTTTTGTGTCGCTCACGGTTCATGAATTTTCACACTCATTGGCAGCTTATAAAATGGGAGATTTAACGCCAAAACTAAAGGGCAGGCTCACATTAAATCCTTTTAAACATCTTGATATGGGCGGATTTTTATGCTTTTTGTTTTTTGGAATAGGTTGGGCAAAGCCTGTTGCCATCAATCCATTAAATTTCAAAAAGTATAAAACTGGCATGAGAATTGTGTCTGTTGCTGGCGTGTTATCAAATGTTTTGCTGGGTCTAATTTGTGCCATTTTATACGCAATTTTGGCAGCCACTGTTGGATTTGCGTCAGCAGGAATGTTAATTGTTCAGCAGATATTGATTGAATTCATGATTGTTAATAGTTATCTTGCAGTGTTCAATTTCTTGCCAATATATCCATTAGATGGCTTTAATTTCGTTTCTTCATTTTTAAAGCCAGACAATAAATTCATTTCATATAGTTTAAAGAACGGGCTCAAAATTGTGCTTGTGGTTTTGCTTGTGTCGTTATTGATTGAAATGTTCTTTGGCATAGATATAGTCGGGATGCTGTTCTCATCCATATATAATTGGGTTTATAGGCCCATTGCCAACTTGGGGGTTTAATGGAAGAGGTTATTGACGAAGAGGAGTCGGTTTCTAAAGTTACATTCAAACTAGACGGATTTGAAGGTCCGTTAGATCTTTTATTGCATCTCATAAAAGAAAAAAACATATCCATTAAAGAAGTTAAAATAAGTGAAATTACAGACCAATATTTAAAATATATGCAGGATTTGCAGAACTTGGACATGGAAGAAGCAACTGCGTTTTTGGATATGACAAGCAGGCTTTTGGAAATCAAATCTAATAGCCTATTGCCAGTTGAGAAAGTGGAAGAGGATGAAGAAGAATTAGATGACGAAACTCTATTAAAACGGCAACTTGAAGAATATGCCTTATTTAAAGAAGCGGGCGGGCAGTTGCAACAAACTGAAAATATTGATAGGTTTTATAAGCAACCAGACAAATCTGCGGGCGATGTGAGAATTATTTTCAATCAATTTAGTTTGGAGAAAATGCTCGACTCGTTTGCTTTTATTTTGATGCGCACCAAGGATAGGGACAATCCGTCTGAAAAGAATATTGTCCTAGATAGGTGGACGGTGGCAGACAAGATGGATTTCATCAATAAAACACTAGAAGAAAACACCAAAATAAACTTTTTTAGTTTGTTTGACGACACATATTCAAAAATTGAAATCATAACCGTGTTTTTAGCAATCCTAGAATTGTTAAAATTGCAGAAAATTGCGGTTAGTCAGTCAAATATTTATGCAGATTTCATAATAGAACGAAAGAAGGAGGAAGAAGATGGAGCTGAATGAGATAGCTAAAGTGATTGAGGGTGTCTTGTTCGTTTCAGGCGAAGGGGTGGATATAGACGCTTTCAAAACTAAGTTTGAAATGAATGATAGAGAATTTAATAAATGCCTTGAAATCTTAAACGAAAAATACAATGAGAATAGCGGAATAAATATTATAAAATATAAAAATAAAGTTCAATTGTGTTCTAATCCAAAAATCGCTGATAGCATAGCCGATATTTTAAATCCAATCAGAGAAAGGAGTTTAACAAAAACCGCTCTTGAAACGGTTGCCATTGTGGCATACAAACAGCCAATCACTCGTGTTGAGATAGAAAACATCAGGGGCGCAAATAGCGACTATGCAATTCAACTTTTATTGTCAAATAATTTGATTGAAGTGGTTGGTCGTAAGGACGCAGTTGGCAAGCCTCTTTTATTTGGCACAACTGAAAACTTCTTAAAGAGATTTGAGCTTGATTCCATTGAAAGTTTGCCTCAGTATGAGCAAATACTTGATAGGATTAGAGTGATACATAGCGGCGGAGATTCATTATATAGAGATTATTCCGTTGATGAGGCAATGAAAGAGCAAACAGATAAAGAAAATCAAGCGGAAGAAAATTTGCAGCAAGCCATAGACAACACAAAGAAAAACAATCAAGAGGAGCAGCCTGCATAATCAGCAAATAAAATAAATTATTGAATAAAAGCAGAAATCTAAAAGATACTACGATTATGTGGCATCTTTTATTTTTATTTTCAACAATAATGAACATATTAAGCTTTATCTATCCATTCTTAGTTAAGTTTGATGTGCGGTTTAACATTTTAAAATTGAAGGGTGTGGTTAGGATAGTGCTTTTTAATAAAATTAACATAGAATTTAAAATCCGCATAAAGAACGGCTATATCTACATTAATCATAAGGCAAAAAACAGGAAAGAAAAAATTAGCAAAAAGAATGTGAATGTGGTGTTTTTCTTAACGCTTATAAATCAAATGTATTTTAGAGAACAATTCCTAACACTTGATGTGATTTCTAACTTTGGATATAAAAATGATGCTTGCACAACGGCAGTTACTTGCGGATATATTGACACTTTATCTAAATCCATTTTGGCGAAACTTAAAAACAATAAAAAAAATTCACATATTTTTGTGTCTGTTGAGCCACAATACAATCAAGATATATTTAATGTTAGGCTAACAAACACCATTAGGGTGTCGATAGTGGACATGGCTTATGCATTGATATATACAAGACTTGTTATGTGGAGATATTATGAAAAAAATGGAAAAAGTAAATCTTGATAGGGATAAAAAGATCGAATCGCTCATTGATGTGTCGTTAGATAAAATTCGCACATTAATCGATGTTAACTGCGTGATAGGGAACGCGATCTCAATGCCAGACGGCAGTTCTATAATTCCTATTTCAAAGGTCAGTGTGGGATTTGTGGCTGGCGGCGGGGAATATAATGACTTGAATGCCAAACGAAATTCTGCCGATTTCCCTATGGCTGGTGGCACGGGTGGAGGATTTACTGTGTCCCCAATAGGCTTTTTTGTGCTTGAAAAGGATAAGTTTAAAATTATTCATGCAGATAAATCAACGGCCTATATGGGGCTTATTAAAAACGCCACTGAAGTGTTAAAGAAATTTGTGGAGAAACAAAAATGAAAAAGAAATTTTTGTTTTTCTTTTTGCTGGCAATAATTTGCTTAGCAGCCGTGGGCATGCCACTAATTTCAAATCGCAATTTTGAAGTAAGTGCATTATCTAGCAGCGCAAAAGGAATGTGCGTGATAGAAAAGGATAGTAAACGAATTTTATATTC